>AP018318.1:6180000-6487500 GCA_003990705.1 Nostoc sp. HK-01 | reverse complement strand
TTGGCTGCTTGTTAGTTAGCCATAACGTGAAACAATCACCATGTGCTTTGGCAGAATTTTCCATTAGTTGCAATGGCTGATAAATCCATTGAACTAGCTGCATAAATTTAGGAATTTTTGGACTATCGGGGAGTTGCATAACTTAGGCTCCTAGTATTGCTATTTTTACTAACCGAACAAAAGTATTAATTACCGGATTGTTTCTTCATTAAATCTACCTATAGGTAATTTATTGCTAGACATATTACAATTAAACTGGCAAATTGGTATACATTTTTTATACTAATTTCCATGTTTGATATTTATATTATTGACTTGTTTGTAATTGGATTACTCTTACTGGTAGTTACATTGGGATCTGGTTGGATTACCCGTCTACCTTTATCGTTTTCACTTATCTATCTATTGGTTGGGATTTTTCTTGGGCCTTATGGCTTAGGTTTAATTCAATTACGTCGGGATGATGTATTTAACGCCGAATTATTAGAAAAAATTTCCGAATTAGTAGTTATTGTTTCGGTTTTTGGGTGTGGCTTAAAAATTATTCGTCCACTAAATTTTCAAGTTTGGGGGATTACATCTCGCCTGATTGGGTTATTAATGCCAATTTCAATTTTTGGCTTGGCTGTTGTGGGCAAGTTATTCTTAGGGATGAATTGGGGAGAAGCTATATTATTAGGAGCGATTTTAGCACCTACTGACCCGGTGTTAGCCTCAGAAGTACAACTGACTGATACTAATGATAGAGATGAGTTACGTTTTGGTTTAACATCAGAAGGTGGATTAAATGATGCCTTGGCTTTTCCCTTTGTTTATTTTGGGATTTATGCTTTAAAAGATGATAATTGGCACAACTGGTTTAAAGAATGGATAGTGATAGATTTATTTTGGGCGATCGCAGCAGGAATCTTGATGGGGATTTTAGTGCCTAAAGTAATCGTCTGGATTGATCAAAATCTCCAAAAGCGCCGTTCTGCTGATAAATTAATGGAAGATTTTGTTGGTATTAGTATCATTTTACTGACTTATTCTTTAACAGAATTTGTGAATGGTTATGGTTTTTTGGCAGTATTTGTAGCGGGTTTAGTTGTGCAACGAAGTTATCGCAATCCAGAAAAACCATTGGCTCAATTAGAATTTATTGAACAACTAGAAAAGCTGTTAGAAGTTGGCACAATTCTATTGTTAGGCTCAATCTTACTATTCAAGCCTATGCTTGATTATGCTTTCCAATCTTTAGTAGTAATTATTTTATTATTCGTGTTTATACGACCTTTAGGTGCATGGGTCAGCACAATCAGTAAACATCCATTCAGTTCCCATCGCCGCAATTTACACCCTGGAACTCGCTGGTTATTTGGTTGGTTTGGAATTCGTGGTGTTGGTTCCCTTTATTATCTTGCCTATGCTTTTGGTAACGGTCTCAAGGGAGAAGCTGCTGAACAAATTGCCTGGATAACTTATACGACTATTGTTGTGTCAGTAATTGTACATGGAATTAGTGCAACTCCCTTAATGACTTGGTATGAGGCTCATATTGCCAAACAGAAAAAACCTCTACCGGCTTCTACTATTGATGAATTTGAGTAAACGCAGACATAATCAACAGTTAACGGAAAAATTTAGACTCCTGTACTCTATCCCTGTTGTGTCACTATCGCGGTAGTATAAGAATGTAAAAAGCCTAGAACGAAGACACAGAGCATGGTAGAGCCTCGTCCACCTAAACAAACTGTTAAATTTGTGGATGAATATTGTCTTTGGTATAAAAAGCTGTTTTCAGATGTCAGAAATTTTGAAGCGTTTAAGTATCTGCATATAGGATGTATTTCTGATATAAAACGAAAGAGTCTACCAGAAATAGCAAAAATTGTTGGATTAGAGAACTATCAAGGGCTACACCATTTCTTAACTACCCCATATTGGGAAGTAGAACAGTTAAGAGCTTTAAGATTAGAGCTAATTCTACAAATACTCAAAGGTAGACCAATCATTTTAATTATTGATGAAACCGGAGATAAAAAGAAAGGTACGACCACAGATTATGTGAAACGTCAGTACATAGGTAATTTGGGGAAAGTAGAGAACGGAGTTGTGGCAGTTACAGCCTATGGTGTATTTTGTGGAATGACATTCCCACTACTGTTTGAAGTGTACAAACCACGGGAGAAATTAAAGCCAGGAGATAAATATCTGACCAAGCCTCAAATCGGGGCAATGCTAATACGAAAGTTACAGTCGATGGGTTTTAAATTCAACTTGGTACTGGCTGATAGCTTATATGGCGAAAGCGGCACAAATTTTGTATCTGTATTAGATGAACTAGATTTAAATTATTTAGTAGCAATACGCTCAAACCATTCTGTAGACTTGCTTAAAGGTCAGTATACTCAATATTTAAAGTGGCAGAAATTTAAAAGAGTATTCTCTGACTTAAGTAGTGAAAATCGATTTATTAGAGAAATAATTCACGGCAAACGTGGCGAACATAGATATTGGCAAATTACCACAGATACTGAAGCATTACCCGGAAACTCTACCTGGTATGTGATGAGCAAATATCCCGACATCACACCTAGAGAGGTTGGGAATTTTTATGGGTTAAGAACATGGGTAGAATATGGTTTAAAACAAAGTAAGAATGAATTAGGTTGGGCTGATTATCGTTTTACTCGCTATGAAGATATTGAACGCTGGTGGGAAATTGTCTGTAGTGCCTACCTTATGGTTAGTCTTCATTCAGAATCTCTGCGTCCTTCTCCTCCATCTCCTCAATCAGCATTCGCTTCTCACCCCTGGTGGGATCATGGTAAAGGTTGGAAGAATATTCTCAACAATCTGCGTTTAATTATTCAACCTTTCGTTTTATTTAATCTCATATATCCCTGGTTAACAGTTTTTTCTATTCCTCAACTGTATGAGGGTTTTTCTCAGCTTCAAGCCATCGTTTATAGGCTTACTTCTCCAATTTTTATCTTCCTAACTCACCCTGAATTCTATTTTTCCTCTGCCTAAAGTGACACAACAGGGCTATAGGAGAACCCGTATGGTAGAGGATACTACAGAGATGCAGAGTACATAAGGGCATGAGAGTTGGAGAGATTTTTAGCGAGATGGTATAAGAAAAAAAGTACTTGCAAATTTTACTTAAGTGTAGTACTTTAGTACTGCAACAAGAGACCCTAATAAAACAACCCCACAGCACCCGTGGGGTTTTCTATTGAAGATGATTTGCTGAGACCGTTTCACTTTTAAGGTGATACATTTGACAAACGGAGGATGTGAACTGTATCAGGACGTTTGCTTTGAGAATATTATTTTAAGTCGATCGCGCGAATATTTGTGCAGCGATCGCCGCTTTTATCCTGTTATCTTGCTGAGTCTTTGCCGTGAGGACTCATCACCTGTTCAGCGTACTTTAAAAAGGTATGTTCAATTTTAATTCCGCGACTATCCATCACCTGAGTAAATAAATCTGTTGGTAGGGCATTTTCTACAGGTAAAACTCCTGGTTTATGAAGTTTACCTTCAAGAATTAATTGAGCAACAGTACCAGTACCACAACCAGTGGCTACAGCAGCATTATCATGCAATACAGTAGAAGCATAAACGCCTGTTGAGCCATTTTTTTTGCCTGTCACTTCTGACCTGACTGCTACACCAATACCGCTGAAACGATTAGTAAAATCTGTCATCGTATGGCTGACATGAGATAAAAATTCAATCATGCCATTACGCTGCATTAACCACTTGGGAAAAATATGTGCTGCAATCCAGGTTAGATGATTATAGTAATCGGGAAATGAACCAAACTTAGTAACTACATTTTTAACTGAAGGAAAGGCATAAGGCAATGTAAAGGTTTCTGGCATATCAAACCAGTAAACTCCATTACGTTGATAATGGGGAAAATCAACAAGTTCTCTTTCACTATAAGGCTTGACTTCCTGCCATTTGCCATCTATCCAAGCTTCAAAAGGATGTTGTAAGCCGAGAAAAGTTGTCCGCATAACGGTGATACCAGCACCACCGGAACCAGCCACTAAATAGAACAACTTGATTTTTTCAGCTTCATCAAATTGTTCTACACCCTGACGCACCATACTGTTAGATATACCAGGGAAAATGCCTGTATTAATTACGGCTGTTACCCCAGCTGCAACAGCTTGTTCATGATAAGTTAAAGCTTTGCTAGTAAAAGAACGGTGGTCACTCACATCTATGTAGTTAACGCCTTGTTCAATACAAAATTTGAGAACATTGGCATCACGGTAGTGAAACGGGCCTGCACAGTGAACTACTAAATCAGAGTTAGCGATCGCTTCCCTTAGTTTATCAACTTCTACCAAGTCTAAACTTAAATACTGCTCTCGTTCTGCTAAGGGCAAACTTCCCGTCTCTGGAGTACGCCCAGTGATGGTAATTTTGGCTTGCGTATGGTTAGCAATATCCTGAGCGACACTGCTACCAATTCGCCCCCTTCCTCCAAGAATTAAAACGCGGTCTGTCATTACTCCGGTATGGGCAACATTACTTGTATTTGACCAGTTGATCATTGTCTTTGTCATCGGTTACAAGGATGACTTGCCTACCAATATAGGAAGATATGTCCAGCATTTACGCAGTTCGGTTATTTGTGAATACTCGGTATAAAATTATCAATATAAGAGACCGCCATCAAACCGTCTCAGGCAATCAGGGTTGTTTTGATAAACAAATTTTGTCAAATATGTAAGTATACATATATTTAATAAGTTTTTGTAATATTGCAGATTCTGGCGAAACTAAATAATTTAATATTTTCTTTAGATTGTCATCAGTAGTGATCCGCGTTCATTCAAGCCAGGAGCGAGAGTAATGAAGATGTGCCTTGTGAACTCAAAAATATTACGTCAGCTTTGGGTTGTAGTGGAACAAACCCAAAGCAGTACACTCCTGGGACTTAGTGACAAAGATTTGGTTAAGCTGCTATTAGGACAGATTGAGAGCAATAAAGTCCTGGATTCTGAAGAAACTCTGAGCCTAACTGATTACATTTACTCTAGGACTTTGCTGATTCGTGATTTAGCCCAAGCACGTTCAGCATTATAGTTCCAGGTAAAAGCCTATGCAAATATTTAGTCTTTTTGTATAGACTGTTAGCTTGTTATTTCCAGAATTATCTAGGGTTAATGTGCCGTCTAGGCCCCCACCCTGGATTAACAATAGCAGCTAAATCTTCTGCCGACAATTTATCAATTTCAGCCTCTAGTTCTTCAACAGTGAAATCATAGCCACCTTCTTTAGCAATTTTAATAAACGCTTCTGGGTTAGCTGTAGCCTTGAGTTTTTGCTGAAATGCTTGGTCTTCTTTGACTGCTTGAAAAAATTTTGCAGCATTTTGCATTGCCATGATAGCTGATCTCCTATATTAAATAGTCAAGCTTGAATGTGTTAATTAGGACTGTTCTAGTTTTCCAGAATATTGAAAATCTCAATCTTAAACTCGGCTCAATTCCTTTTGCTCAATTTCACCAGATACTACTTGAGATTCTGGTGGAACTTTTGTCAGATGTTCCTCTAGAATTGCCAAATTCCGAATGTTGGATTTGTAGAACGCATCAAACAAATCACCCACTAAAGGTACACTACCAACTACAGCTTCTAAACCAACATTAAAAATCATTTTGGCTAAGTCTTGGCGAGGAATACCGAAGCGGGTAGCTAAAAATATAATGTAAGCCGAAAATCCTGTACTAATGAAATCTCCAGCACCTGGAACCAGACCAATAATAGGGTCTAATCCAATGCGAAAACCAAGAAGAGGTATGCGTATAGATGTATCCATCAGACGGCTAAGTCTGCGGATACGGTCAAGAGTAGCCAGGCGTTTAACAGCATCCATAATTGATGATCTCCGCACTATTTTTAATGTGCATTATTTTCATTGATATGTCTTGTATCCTGAGAAAGAACAACTAGACATATCTATGTTTATTGGTGCTGCTTCTGGCTTATTCCCTGCTGAAATTGACAAAAATTTTGCAGAGTTTTGAGTAGGTGATCGCCCTGCTAGACTGAATTTATTGCAGTAACAAAGTTAAAAGCCTTTTGCTGTCTAAGTTTCATTATTTACCGATATTCTAACCAACTTGACTACTGCTAGATTGTTAAATCATTTCAAATCGGTGACTGTATGCAATAATTAATAAGTTGTTTTTTTGAAAAAATTAATGAGTAAATTTCAAATTGACATTGACTATAGTAATGTAGAGTTAAATGCCCTAGAAACAGACGAAGATTTTCACAGAGAAGCAAAAACACTATTGCCTCAAGCATTACAAAAACTAGGTGAAAGTATTGGGGAACAAACTTGGGAAGAATTACAAAAAAATTTGCAAAAATCAGGCAGTAAATCTAAAGGTTCTCAATTAGAGAAGCGCAAGTTTATTCAAGAAACAGGCAGAACTTATCAACGTAGAGCTAGTGGTAGAGAAAAACAAGAACTAGAAGATTATATAGTAGATCAATTACGTAGTTTGCAAAATAAAACAAGATAGATTAGGTATTTATTTATTTGCTGAAAATACCCAGTCAAATTAATTTTTTCAAAAATGCAATGTTGAGCATTTGCCGGGAAAACACTTAATAGCAGCCTCATTTATTAGTCAGAAAACAGGGTGTATGAGGCTGCAATGCTGTATCAAGTCAAGAGCATGTTAGGGTGTTAAGTCAAATGCTTTTTGATGCCGATACATTTTCTAACTCAGCATTAACTACACACCACAACTCAACTCACCAGCTTTTTGAGTAAAGCGACGATTTTCTCTGTAGTCTACCGGACAATCGATGACAGCTGGTACATCCTGGGCTAAGGCTTCTTTGAGTATAGGTATTAAATCGAGACTAGATTCCACTCGATAACCTTTTAAACCCATACTTTCAGCAAATTTGACAAAATCAGGATTACCAAAATGTACAAAGGATGAATTACCTTTGCCAAAATGGTTTTCTTGTTTCCATTCAATTAAGCCATAGCCACCATCATTAAATATCAAGGTGACGAAGGGAGTACCCACACGCAAAGCTGTTTCTAATTCTTGGCAATTCATCATAAAGCCACCGTCACCAGTTACGGCAACAATTTTGCGGTTGGGATAAACGAGTTTAGCCGCTAAAGCACCAGGAATAGCAATACCCATTGCTGCAAAACCGTTAGAAATAATGCAAGTATTGGGACTATGACAATGATAATGACGCGCCATCCACATTTTGTGTGCGCCAACGTCAGAGATAACGATATCATCTGGCCCCATAACTTGCCGCAAGTCATAAATTAATTTTTGCGGCTTAATAGGATAACCTTCATCGTTGGCGTATTGTTCATAATCGGCTTTAATTTCCCCACGTAAACTAATAGCATAAGGATTAGATTTACCTTGGCGATCGGCTACTTTTAAAATTTCTGAGAGAGAGTCAGAAATATCGCCGATGACTTCTACATTAGAAACATAGCTACTATCAATTTCCGCCGCAGCTGTACTAATATGCACAATGGGAATCTTACCTTCAGGATTCCATTTTTTCGGGGAAAATTCAATTAAATCGTAGCCGATCGCAATGACTAAATCTG
The DNA here is from genome assembly GCA_003990705.1 of Nostoc sp. HK-01. Lineage (GTDB taxonomy): Bacteria > Cyanobacteriota > Cyanobacteriia > Cyanobacteriales > Nostocaceae > Nostoc_B. Next base: position 6,479,888 of record AP018318.1, on the reverse strand, counting down.
TATTATCAAAGCCGCAGGTGATAAAGTCCCGTTGCTGTAATCCCACAGACCATAAAGCTAAAGGATGAGTGTAAGGAATTACGCCTTTACCCATGAATGTATTCGCCACAGGTATATTCATTTGCGTGGCAAATTGGGTCACGGCATCACTAGCTTGGCCGCGAATTGCACCATTACCAACTAAAATTAGGGGATTCACCGCTTGGGATATCATTGCGGCGGCGGCGCGGATGCTGGCAAAAGAGGCGTAGGTTTTTTCAATTTTATCCCGCTGTAAAGGTTTACCTTCAACGGGCATAGCAGCAATATTTTCTGGTAAATCTATGTGGACTGCGCCGGGTTTTTCGGTTTGCGATCGCTTGAAGGCTTTCCGGACTACTTCTGGTGTAATACTTGGGCGAACAATCTGCTTATTCCACTTAGTTACCGGGGCAAACATTGCCACTAAATCTAAATATTGGTGAGATTCAATGTGCATTCTATCGGTTCCCACTTGCCCAGTAATTGCCACCAAAGGCGCACCATCAAGATTTGCATCCGCTACACCAGTCATCAGATTTGTTGCGCCAGGGCCAAGGGTAGAAAGGCAAACCCCTGCTTTTCCGGTTAAACGTCCGTAGACATCGGCCATAAAAGCCGCACCTTGTTCATGACGAGTCGTAATAAATTTAATTGAAGAATGTTTTAATGCTTCTAAAACGTGTAAATTTTCCTCACCAGGGAGTCCAAAAACATATTCGACTCCTTCATTTTCTAAACACTTGACTAATAATTCTGCTGTATTCATTTTAATTTCCTCACTAGCGATGCACGAGACTAGTCAATAGTCCAAAGTCAATAGTCCAGAGTAAAACCATTGACTGTGGACTATTAACTATTGACTAATATTTACTTCACCCAAACAGTTTTAACATTGACAAACTCTTGTATACCTTGAATGCTTAATTCTCGGCCATACCCAGAACGTTTGATACCACCAAAAGGCAACCTGGGGTCAGATTTGACCAAACCGTTGATAAAAACTGCACCAGCTTCAATTTCGGTAATCAAGCGATCGCGTTCTTGGTCGTTATTTGTCCAAGCACTAGCGCCTAAACCAAAAGGTGTAGCATTTGCCAGTTTAATTGCAGCATCAATGTCTGGAACCCGGAATAATAAAGCTACCGGGCCAAAAAATTCTTCCTGAGCTATTGGTGCGTCAAGGGGAATATCTGTGATGATAGTCGGTGGATAAAAGTTTCCTGGACGGTCTGAAATATGATACCCACCAGTCAAGACTTTTCCACCACTGTTTTTAGCAACTTGGACTTGCTGATCTAAATCTTGGAGAATATCTGGTGTAGCTAGTGGCCCTAAATCGGTATCTGGTTGCATAGGGTCGCCGACTTTCAGCGCCTGAAATTTATCTAATAGCAACTTCTCAAATTGATCAGCGATCGCTTCTTCCACAATAAAGCGTTTCGCTGCAATACAAGATTGCCCATTATTTAACATCCGCGCGGCGGTAGCTGTAGCCACGGCTGTTTCTACATCAGCACTGGCTAATACAATAAACGGATCACTTCCCCCCAATTCCAGAACGGTTTTTTTAATATGTTTACCAGCCGTGGCGGCTAAAGATGCTCCCGCTGGTTCACTTCCGGTTAAAGTTGCCGCTTTCACACGATCATCAGCGATGATATCGGCAACTTTTGCCGCACCGATTAATAAAGTTTGAAATACACCTTCAGGAAAACCAGCCCGTTGGATAATCTCTGCAATTGCTAAAGCAGATTGCGGCACATTAGACGCATGTTTTAATAAACCCACATTACCAGCCATCAGTGCAGGCGCAGCAAAGCGAAACACTTGCCAAAAGGGGAAATTCCACGGCATCACTGCCAAAATTACCCCCAATGGCTGATAGCGGACAAAGCTATGACTAGCATCAGTTTTCACAGCAACATCAGCCAAAAAATCAGCGGCGTTTTCGGCATAATAGCGACAAACAGCGGCACATTTTTCGACTTCAGAAATTGCGGCTTTATATGGTTTACCCATTTCCAGCGTCATGACTTTAGCAAAGTCTGTTTTTTCTTGGTCTAAAATTTCCGCAGCCTTTTGCAACCAGAGCGATCGCTGTGAGAAACTCGTCTTACGATATTGCTCAAAAGCTTGATTTGCCAAATCCAGTTTAGCGGCAATTTCAGCATCGTTGAGTGGCTCAAAAGTTTTGAGCGTCTCCCCAGTGGCGGGATTGATGGTGGCGATAGCCATTGCCTGACCCCCATTAAAAAATAGCTTGAGGTAGCCGCCTATTTTTACACAAATTAGTTATAGAAGCTACCATCAAAATTGTAGACTTATCCCTTATTATTGGTCGCTTAATATTACAATTTCGCAATTAAACATATAACAATATATACAATAATTGAATGTGTTTTTAGGTAAATATTCTCAAAAGTAAATTCAGTGAGTAGTCAGATTTTTTTAATCCAATTACTAGGCAAAAATTACTAGCCATTGTGCCATTAATCGATAATTTTTGCGTGAGCGATCGGCAAATAATCGAGCAAACAACCTCATACAAAGCCAGGTTTTTACGATAGCACCGAAAAACCTAAAGCGCTACTATGTTATTCCGATTAGACTTCTTAATTATTGGTAGAGATAGAAAATCAAGAACAAGAAAGCAGGACGTAAAGCCTACTGCATTTTTTTTTAATTAAATAGGATTCTCATCACAAAAATCTAGGAGCTTAGTCTTGCAAAAGTAAATTTAACTAGAGCAAGGAAAAGCTGGAAATTTAAATAATACAGCAATTCACCCTTTTTCAGCTTTTTCTAGGTTCTTTTCTTCAATTTCTCCCTAATGCTAATGTAAAAGTTTGTATCGAAAGGTTGTCAGCCTTTGATGCTAGGATTATTTAAATTTTGAGCCTAATCAGTGACATAACACGCACAAACTCTAGAAAAAAATCCCTATAGATAAATGCTAATTTCCCGAAAAACCAGCAGTATTTCTCAACAGATGGTATAAAAGTTGCAGCGGAAGACAGCAAAAGCGTCCAAGGCACAAGCAGATATTTTAAATAACTTCAAACAGTATTAGGGGTAGCTATTATGCCAACAATTCATTTAATAGATGGTGAAAAAGGTGGGGTAGGAAAGTCGCTAGTCACTCGGACAATGATTCAATATTGTCTGGATAAGAAAATTCCCTTTGTACCCATAGAGACAGATAGATCAAATCCTGATGTAGCTGGTGTTTATAAGGGAATGTGTCAGTATGCTGTATTTACCGAAGATGAACGCCAAGCCGACAAAGCCGATAGAATCTTTGAGATGGCAATGTCTAAGCCAGTAATTGTCAATCTCGCCGCCCAAAGCCATCGCGCCGTCAAAAACTGGATTGATAAAAACCAGTTACTCGAACTAGGAAGCGCAGAAGGAGTCAGTTTTTGTAAGTGGTTTGTAACTACAGGCGGATATGACAGCCTTAATTTATTTGTCCAGTCTATAAATAGCTATGGTGATAAAGTTCCCCATGTCCTCGTCAGAAATTGTGGACTGTGTGACGACTGGGAACACGTTGATTCTGACCCAAATATGCAACAGTTAGTGCAGAAGCATAATGTTCAAGTTGTAGATTTTCCGAAGTTGGCATACAAAGAAAGAAATATCATTGACCAAACTCGTATGACCTTTTCAGAAGCACGAGAATATAAAGAATTTGGTATTTTGAGCAAACAGCGAGTCGTGCATTTTCTCAAGCTGGCTTACGCTGCATTTGAAAAAGTTGGCATTTGGTATGAAGAAGTAAAACAGGCTTAAAATGAGTCGATGGTCATTTGTCACTTCTTGTCATGATCATTCTGACTCTCCATTTATGCACAAAACAAGTAGTTTTAGTGTTACGGCTTTAGCCTAATGCACCGCACCATAATATGGTGTGTTAGGCATTAATTTTCTCTGACAGTCGCGTCATAACTTCACCGTCTACTACATCGCCACAAGACTATTCGCATACTACATAGATTAAATTCTATGTTTAATAAATAAAATTAGGTATTTACTTATCAAATAGGGTGCAAGTAAGAAAATTAATTCAAAAAAAATCTGTTTACTTACTCGAATGTTTTAATAGTCAAGCTTTCATCTGCCATTACAGCATAACTTCCTTGCGAAGCCGAGGCTGATAGTCAACTATTATGAATGTCTTGCTCTAAGCTGGCTTTGGCTTACCATTTTGACTAATCGGAATTTCAATTTGAAACTCGCAGCCTTTTCCTGGCGCAGAGAAAAACTTGAGTTTTCCCTGATGCTGCTCCACTATAATTTGATAGCTAACTGATAATCCTAGACCTGTCCCTTCTCCTACTGGTTTAGTAGTAAAAAAAGGGTTAAAAACCTGTGTCTTGATACTTTCTGCTATTCCCGGCCCATTATCTTTAAAACAAATTCTCAACCAGCTATTTTCTATTACTTCAGTACGAATAGTAATGATATTATAATTATTTTCTAACTGCTCTTTTAAGTTATATTGACATTGTTGATTTAAGGCATATATGGAATTGCTCAAAATGTTCATAAACACTTGATTTATTTGCCCAGCATAACATTCAACTGGTGGTAAGTCTCCATACTGTTTGACAATTTCAATTGCCAATTGCTTATATTTAGCCTTGAAAGAACTATATAAAAACAGTAGAGTACTATCAATTCCCTCATGAATATTGACCAATTTCATTTCGGCTTCATCAAGCCTGGAGAAATTTCTTAAAGCCAGCACTATTTCACGGATGCGGTCAGCACCCACTTTCATTGACTTTAGCGTTTTAGGTAAATCCTCACAGATATAGTCGAAATCAATTTCTTCTATATACTCAGAGATGTTTATATCTGTACTGCTATAGTCTTGCTGATAAAGAGCGATTAATGAGAGTAAATTAGTCACATATTCATTAACATGGCTGAGATTCCCAAAGATAAAATTGACAGGGTTATTAATTTCATGAGCAACACCCGCTACTAGCTGACCAAGAGAAGACATTTTTTCCGCTTGAACTAATTGAGATTGAATATGCTGCAACGACTCTAAAGCGTTGCTGAGTTCTTGAGTCCTTTCCTCAACCCGACTTTCTAAAGTCTCACGAGCTAAATCTAGTTCATTGGTGTATTTTGCTATGCGTTGAATGAGGTTATTGAAAGAGTTAGCTAAAACTCCTATTTCATCTGCGGCCGTTACTGGAGCTAAAATATCAAACTTTAATTCTTCAGTTGTTCGCTGTGCAATATTAGTTAAGGCTGTGATTGGGCGTGTTAACATACGACTTGTGTAAATTGCCAAAATTGTGGCAATTATTATTGATAAAATAATACTGGTAATAATTATCCAAAATCTAATTTGTAATACATTTTGCAAATGTAATTCTGCATTTTTATCGTCTTTATAAGAAGCATCGATAATTTGAAATAACTCATCATCTATTAGGTCAAACTTCAGAGCTATAGGGCTAGTAGAAAAGTTTAATAAAAGTTTTTGTGCTGCTTGGACATCATTCAAATTTACCTCTTTATTTATAAGTATCTGTACTATTGTATTTACTTGTTGGATATATATATTTGGTGTATCAGAGTAATTTTGGAGAAAGCGGGGTATCCCCTCAGTATGTTTTTCCTGCTGATAATTTGCAGTATTTACGTAATAATGAACATCAGACCATACTTGTTTGAGTTCAACAGCATAATTAGAAAAGTTAGAGTATTCTTTCTTCAAAAGTTCAGGTTTATTAACATAATGAACAAACTTTTGTTGAGATGTCCTTGCTTGTAGTACAGAAGTTTGTAAGCGATAGAGTAAACTAATTTCATATTGGGCATCACCTTTTTGGTGCTGTGCTGGAGTTTGGTAGAAGTCTCCAATGATTAATCCAGCAACTGTACCTACAACCGCAGTACTAAGGCTAAGTGCATATCCATAAGCAATTTTCTGACCAATACTAAAATTGTGAGTGATTTTTCTAAGCCAAAGATAGGGCAGCGTTATATAATTAGTCATAATTTTTGAGAATTCGGTTGATGTTTTTCTATAAACTTAATCTGGCTTTGAGTTAACAATAATAATAGACAGTAGTTTTAATAGAAATTACAAATATTTTATGAGCATAAATACTTAGATCTATCTAGCTATATTGCCAGTTAATTATCAGTTAACTTAATATTTTAGGTATGGTAATAGGAGAATTTATAGTTATGTATCTTAAGTAAATAAATTTTTAGCATTCCAAGAGAATGAGATAAATACTGAATTTGGTATTGAGCCTATATCTGTGTAATTTTAAGCAAGATGGGGTAAAAGTAGCCAAGACACATTTTGCCGCCACGTAAAGCTTGAAAGGCTTGCCATGAAGGAGTTACAGAAATAAAATCACTCTTTTCATCAAAAAACGGAGAAAAAGCTGGTTTTGACTGTACCAATAAAAGTCTAAGTTATTTGGCACAGACTTTTGTCACGTAGCCACAAGGGTTTCAGGCTCTAAAAATTAGAGGGGTTCAAATGGTACGAATAAAAGTAGTGGATCTGGTATGTCAAATCCTAATTTCTAGGTAAAAGTCAATTTTTTTTCTGAAACATAGTCTGGTTATGATTTTCAGACGACGCATGGCGGCAAAATTCGCCTTGGCTACTTTTACCCCTTGATGGATGGGTTGGATTGATGGTTTAGAACTGCAAATAGATTTATGACGACATCTGCCTTTATCGGGGAAATCGTTGCCGCTTGGCTGTGGATATAGCATATTAACAGAGTTTTGCACCCTTTCTTTAGATAGATAATTTTAAAAACCGTAATCTCTCTAATAGAATAAAGTAGGATATTTTTTAAAATGAGGAAATTGTGATCCAGATCACAGGATCAAATAATTTTTGATTATTTTTTATCGGTGTTAGCGCATGAATTCTCAAAGCTCTGCCTCGCCTGCCATTGAGTCTGATTCTAATGGTGTCAAAGCTGAAATATCTTATGCTCAAGGGATGGAGCATTTAATAGAGGTTGTTCAAGCATTGTCACTAGCACGGACGCTAGAGCAAATCATGGAGATTGTGCGAAAGTCAGCGCGTGAGTTGACTGGGGCAGATGGAGCAACTTTTGTGCTACAAGATGGAGATCAATGTTATTACGCGGATGAAGATGCGATCGCTCCCTTATGGAAAGGGCAACGCTTCCCGATGAGTATTTGCATTAGTGGGTATACGATACTAAACCGTCAGCCCGTTGTGATTAGCGATATTTATGAAGATGAACGGATTCCATTTACAGCTTACCAACCAACTTTTGTCAAAAGCTTGGTAATGGTGCCGATCCGAATGTGTAACCCAATCGGTGCAATTGGAACATATTGGGCAACGTTACATCAGCCAACGGGAGAAAAATTAAAGCTATTACAGGCATTGGCAGACACAACGGCTGTCGCAATGGAAAACGTGCAAATTTATAATGAATTAGAACAAAGAGTCCGCAATCGAACTGCTGCACTAGAAAAAGAAATAGAGGAGCATCAAAAAGTTGAGGCAGAAATTAGGCGCTTATCTCTAACGGATGAATTAACTGGACTGTACAATCGACGAGGCTTTTTTCTATTTGCAAATCAGCAATTAAAACTAGCCCATCGGCTAGAAAAGTCCTGTTGTATCTTATTTATAGATATAGATGGATTGAAGCAAATCAATGATACCTTTGGACATGAAGTTGGAGATCGTGTAATAGCTGACGCAGCAGAGCTAATAAGTCAAACCTATCGAGATTCTGACATCATTGCCCGATGGGGAGGCGATGAGTTTGTCGTATTCATTTCTGATTATTTAGCGCATACAAATGCAATTACTGTTCGCCTCCAAAGTAACGTTGATTTATTTAATCAAAATCGAGGTAGAAGTTATCATCTATCAATGAGTATTGGAGTTCAAAAGTGCGTTATAAATGAAGATGCTTCATTGGAAAAACTCGTATTGCAGGCAGATGAATTAATGTACCAGCAAAAACGTGCCAAGCGACTTACAAAGTGATATCCAGAAAACGCAGAATAGTTTGATAGAAAAATCAGCGTTGCAGTTTAACGGAGATGCCAAGCTGACTTTTCACGGGATGTGGAAAAGGGAAGGTGGTTCGCGTAAGACTTACGCGAACCAATGCTAGAGAATTAACTTGTGATTTTAGATATTGTCGTGGTAGGTGTGTAAATGAGCGCAAATGAAAATATTAGAAAAGAACCTGTATGGGGAGTGTAACTTTGGAGACAAACGTTTAACTCAACGAGCAGCATCAATAGGTGAACTTTTATCGGTAAAATATGGTCAGCCTTTATCAAAAATATTTAAAACTGCCAGTGACCTCAAGCGTGGTTACGAATTTTTCTCGAATCCAAAAACCAGTTTTGAAAAGTTGACTCAACCTTATTTTAAACAAACAGCCCAAGAAATAAACGGCACTCCTGTAGTGTTAGCTGTAGGAGATACAACTTTTTTAGATTACAAAAAAATATTAGATAAAAGAGAAGAATACGGCCCAATAGGTAATGGCGGAAATGGATTAATTCTACACAGTTGTTTAGCTTTAGAGCCTGATTTTGGACAACCTTTAGGGCTATTGTGGGAGAAGCTGTGGCATAGAGAGCATAAAGCACCACAACCGAGTAATGAAACTCAAGAACTTAAAGAAGATCGTCTAAAAAAAGAGCGAAAAGCTAAGAGAAATAAAGAATTTAAAGAAAAAGAATCTTATCGATGGGTTGAAGCTTTCTCAAAGATAGAAAAACAATTTTCTGAGTTAGAAATTCCAGTAGGGGGATTATCATCGAAGATAATTCATGTTTTTGATAGAGAAGGCGATATTGCAGAAGTATTCGCTCAAATCAGTCAAACTAAAAATGCAGGTGTAGTAGTCAGGGCGGCACACAACCGTTGTTTAGAAGGCGAAAATGGTCATCTATGGTCATACGTAAATTCCACTCCCGTCCAGTTTGTTAAAGACGTTGAACTAGTCGAAACCAAAAAACGTCATGCCAGAACTGCCACCTTAGAAGTTAGATATTGTCCAGTATCAATTAGTCCTCCCGCACGGCTAAAAAATCAAGGCAGTTTTCATGTTTATGCAGTCTATGCCAGAGAAATTAATTGTCCAGAAAATGGTGAACCAGTAGAGTGGATGCTACTAACTACTGAGCTAGTTGATTCGGAGCAATCAGCAACTCAAATTCTCCGTTGGTATACGTACCGTTGGCGGGTTGAAGAGTATCATAAGATTCTAAAATCTGGTTGCCAAGCTGAAAGCTATCGATTAGCTGGTGAAAGTATGTCAACAATGTTGGGATTTTTAACTGTGATTGCCGCGCAGTTATTACGAATGACATATTTGTACCGTAACTGTCCGCATCTTGACGCTAGTGTGGTGTTAACAAAAGAACAAATGGATGTATTGATAGCTAGTAGCCCACCTAAACTGAAAAAAGATATCGAATTTACTGTTGACTGGGCAATCCGCGCTATCGCCCGCCTGGGAGGATACCTAGAACATCGGAAAAACAGTGCCATCGGTATACAAGTTTTATGGAGAGGTTGGTTAGAGTTAGAAACCTTGTGCCAAGGTTGGCTACTACACCAAAATCTTAAATAATGCGTTCCAAAAGCTAAACACCTGCCTGATTCCATCAGAAAATAATTCGCGGATATTATACGCGAACCAAATCGGAGTGTGTTATATGCCCCTGTCGCCAAAATCTTCAATTCAAGATGATTTAGCCAAACGTATAGACGCAGTAGCCAAAACCAAACAACGTCTTGAGCAAGAAATTCATTCAATACTCGCTTCGGGTAAGGTCGCTCCCGCTTCCTGTTGGATTGTTCGTTACCAAGCTAAGGGGCGGACTGATAATTATTGGTATTACAAACTACAGGCATCTTCACCAATTTTTCCTACAAAGACTGATGGTAAATTGTCTCGATATCAGCATTTAGGTAAATCTGGTAGTCAAGCTTACATAGATGCTCTTGAACAAATTACCCGCCGTGCCAAAATTCAAGCTTTAGATCGATCAATTGAGTCCCTCAACCTTGGGCTGAAAGATTTAATCGAAGAAACTTCTAAATATCGCCAACCATAAAAGTTAGTTCGCGTAAATTCTCCGCGAACCACTTCTCCTTTTCCACATCCCGTGAAAAGTCAGAGATGCCAAGTACGACCGAGCAATAGAGATGCACAATACTGGCTCTCAAAACCATTGATTTATCTGGGCGATGATAAGTATTAGTAAGAAATGCAGGGCTGAATTTGCTTACTTTTAGCGCATTGTAATTATTGCTTGACTTGGGGCGATCGCATTACTATCTGCTTAAAATCACAATGCAGCCTTAACTGACAGACACTTCTTTTAACTCAACTTCCCGCCGTCGTGGAACATCATAAGTCATAAAGTCATAAGCCATATCTGTCTTAGGAAAAATCGCCCGCGCTTCCTGAAGCAAATCCTTCAATTCTATGGGGTTGCCAGGAGCGTAGCGAGGACTAAAATGAGTCATAATTAATCGATGGGAACCAGCCACTAAAGCTGTTTGTGCTGCCATCGTGGTTGTGGAATGCAATCTTTGAAAAGCCATATCTGCGTCTTGATGGGCAAAAGTAGCTTCGTGAATTAATACATCCGCATCTTTGGCTAGTTCTACTGCACCTTCTGTATAAACTGTATCTGTACAATAAGCTATTTTGCGGCCAATTTCTGTAGGGCCGCAAAGTTCAGTACCTTTAATGACTCTCCCATCATTCAAGGTGACAGTTTCACCACGTTTGAGTTGCCCATAAATCCGACCAGGAGGAATTTGTAGTGCTTTGGCTTTTTCAATATCAAAACGTCCTGAACGGTCTTTTTCGGCAACCCGATAACCAAATGCAGTAATTCGATGATGTAATTGGCCACAGGTGACTGTGAACTCTTGATCTTCGTAAATTACTCCTGGACGGATAGCATGAACTTTAATCGGATAGGAAAAGTGCGTATGAGAGTAGCGTGATGCCGATTGTATATATTCATTTAATCCAGGTGGGCCGTAAAGATCAATTCTGTCAACATTGCCGGCTAAACCACAACTAGCCAATAGACCCATCAAGCCAAAAATATGGTCGCCATGCAAATGGGTAATAAAAATACGGGAAAGTTGGCTGATTTTTAGGTCACTCCGCAAAATTTGGTGCTGAGTACCCTCACCACAATCGAATAACCAGAGTTCTGCCCTTTGGGGTAATCTTAGGGCGACACTAGAAACATTACGCGATCGCGTAGGTACACCGGAACTTGTCCCTAAAAATGTTATCTGCACAGCGTTTTTTCGTTTCCCTATTGCTGATTTTGGTGCTTTATTCTATATGGTGACATGGTTTCTCAAAAAAATTTTGCTTTCAAGACTGCACATTTAAAGTACAAGGTTTTTAATTTTTCATGAAAGCTAGGATAAAAATACCGCAGTTTTGATGATAAACCACGGTTACAAGCTTTGAGAAATTAATTGTGTAACATAGTTTATGTAATTTTTGCGGAAAGATTTTTTAAAAGGCGATCGCGAATTCCTGTTAGTTTTTGTTGGTTATCAATAGCAGAACGTGGTGCTGGTAAATCAGTATTCGGCCAGCCGGGTAAATCATTACATGGACAAGTTTCTGCCGGCATTCCCACATTTCTCATCGGAATCGGCATATTGCAACGGCTACAAGGCGACATTTCCCATGCAGAAGTAAGCAATTCTGCGATGGTTTCGTGAGTGCCTTCTAAATGACAATCGCCCGATTCTGACGATATAATTTGCTGCCAACACTTTTCAAATTCCTGGCTATAGCGATCGCCTTTATATACGGGCTGAGGCAACAAGCTTGTTACCCCATTACCTATTACTACTCTCTTACCCAACTGAAACCAGTAGGCGAGATACTTTCTTACATCTTCTGTGTTTGCCATACCATGATTGTACATTCGGTATGAGGAGACTTGCTTTGTGTATGTTATTAATTTTCTATTAAAAATTTGACTATCTATAGGCAGACAAAATAATAATCAAGTTCTCGTAATTTTTCTTAAATTTATCCGTTACAATTCCTCATCTATTGCTTTTGGTAGTGGTGTACCCAGGACACTTAGATTCAATACATGACCACCAGCCACAAGATAAACTGTGTCACAAATAGCACCTAATTGGCGTACCAAAGAACCCAAGCGATCGCGGAATAGCCTCCCAATGGGATAAGCTGGAACCACACCCCAACCGACTTCTTCCGCTACAAACAGCATATCGGCAGCTACTAGTTGTACGGTCTCTAAAAACTCTGTGCTTGTATTTTGCCAACTAATTTCATCCTGGTCTAAAAGATTTGTCACCCAAGTTCCCAAAGAATCAACTAACAAACAACTATGAGGTTTAGCATCAGCCAAAGTAGCTGATATTTCTATCGGTACTGCTAAAGTTGTCCAATTTTGGGGACGGCGTTGTTGATGTGCCAAAATGCGTTTTTGCCACTCTATATCAGCAGGATTTTCAGTGGCGGTAGCGACATAAATAACTTGTTTACCTGACTGCTTTGCTAAGGATTCTGCCCATTCACTTTTTCCCGACCGAGCAGCACCAGTAATTAAAATAACTTTACCCACTGATATTTCCTAATACCTTTAAACGATGATTTTGAGTTTGTTTGTGGCAGATATCTTTCTAAAAGATAAAATTAGCACCAGCATTAATTTGTGCCAAAATTGGCAAAAGCGAAAACTCCCGACACACCTTTGTGGATCATAAAACACCACAGAGGGCAGCATACATAGAGGATATTTTTATGAAAACAGGGCTAAAACGTATTGAGGCAACTCTACACGATCTAGGCAATCGAGACAATGCAACGGTCGAAGCGCCTGATTCCCCGAAGCATCCAGTATCTTTTAGAATTAGTGTTTCTGCTAAAGCCGCTACCCCAGATATAGATACATCTGATGATGAGAACATCACACCAGAACCAACAAACAACCTAGAGATACACTCTCAAAATGAGAGCGATTTTGAACAGCATTTATTTTCTGAAAATCATTCTGTAGACACATTTTCTGCAAAAGACACTGGTGGTAAAACGCCTAGCCTACCCAAGTTTAAAACTCCTAGCTTTAGCAACCATCGTCACGGAGCAAATCCAGCCTTAGCAATGAATTTGTTGCAAGAAATTCAAATTCATGTGGCTGGTTGGCAAAAAGAACTCCAAACTATTCTGCAACAAATCCAAGACCTTTATTTAGAAGGGCCAATCGTCAACGGTTGGTTAGAATCCAACCCTAAAGAACCAGAACAGCCAGGAACTGCTACACTGCGCCATGCAGAAGTTGACCAGCTGATGAATTATGTAGAAGAACTTTGTACAACTGGCGGTAAAGACGCTTATCAATTTTCACGGACAGGCTATCGTCTTTGTGGCTTGGATGGGTCTGGTAAAGTTTGGTCACGTCCATGTCCACCAGATCAAGTACCTACAGTTAGTATGGCGATCGCGCGTCATCAAAAGTTACGCCAGCTGTTAGGACGCAAACAACATCTAGAAACACGCCTGAGTCAGTTAGCAGAAACTCTCGTAGTTTTACACAGCCATATTCAACAAGCTTGAAGAATTAAAGACGATTTCCGAATAAACGCGGTTGGTGGGTGGGAATTTTTTGTTATAGATTAGCACAGAGCAGGCGACCTTTGGATGGAAGACTGTAATCTAAAATCCAAGGGTAAAAACTTAAATTAAATCCTATGCCAGACATCCAACTCTCTGCCATTATCTGTACTCACAATCGAGATACCTATTTAGGTGCGGCGATTGATAGCCTATTGGCACAGGATTTTGCCGCTGACTTTGAGGTGATAGTGGTAGATAATAACTCCAGCGATCGCACCCGCGAAGTTGTCGAACAAAGAGCCTGCAATCCCCGTTTAAAGTATATCTTTGAACCCACCACGGGGTTATCTGTTGCCCGTAACACTGGTGCTAAAGCTGCTAGTGCAGAAATTCTCGCTTATTTAGATGATGATGCCGTAGCCAGCAACTGCTGGTTGCAAGTATTGTACTCTGCATATCAAAGCAACCCAAAACTAGCGATCGCTGGTGGCAAAGTGACGCTTTTATGGCCGCCAACTATCCAACCACCTAAATGGCTATCTTCTGGGTTAGCAGGCAATTTGGGAGCTTACGACCTAGGGGAAAAAATAGTTTATATTGAGCAGCCTGGTTTAACTCCCAGAGGCTTGAATTATTCGATCCGTCGTAGCTTCCTTGCAGAAATTGGTGGTTTTGATCCCCAACTCGGTCGAGTCGGAAAAAACTTGTTATCTAATGAAGAACTGCAAATGACTGAATTTGCACTTCAAAATGGCTGGCAAGTTGCCTATCTTCCTGAAGCTTTAGTTGCTCATAACGTTGCACCCGAACGGCTAAATCGCACTTGGTTTTTAAATCGTGGCTGGTGGCAAGGAATTAGTGAGTGCTACCGAGAACAACTTGCAGGCAAAACGGGTATCGGTCAATTGCTGCGCGGTGGTGAGCGCTTGATCAGAGGTTTATATAAGTCATTACAGTATTTTTATGACCCAGCAGAACGCTTCGACAGACTTGTGTATACATACTGTCAAATAGGTTATTTAAATGCTGCTATTCAGGGTCTGCTTTCTACATCCCATAAAAAATAACAAATAACAAAATATTATGTTGTCTAAAATTCCCGTCTCGGTATTAATTCCTGCCAAAAATGAAGAAGCTAATTTGCCAGCTTGTCTGACTAGCCTACAAAGAGCAGATGAAATCTTTATTGTAGATTCTCAAAGTACTGATAAAAGCATCGAAATTGCTAACAACTATGGCGCAAATGTTGTGCAGTTTCACTTTAATGGACGCTGGCCGAAAAAGAAAAATTGGTCTTTAGATAACTTACCTTTTCGTAATGAATGGGTACTAATAGTCGATTGTGACGAACGGATTACTCCTGAATTATGGGATGAAATTGCTCAAGCAATTCAAAATGCAGAATTTAACGGTTACTATCTCAACCGTCGGGTATTTTTCTTAGGTAAATGGATTCGTCACGGGGGCAAATATCCCGATTGGAATCTGCGCCTGTTTAAGCACAAAATTGGTCGTTACGAAAACCTCAATACTGAAGATATTCCCAACACAGGAGATAATGAAGTTCACGAACACGTTATCTTACAAGGTAAAGTGGGCTATCTGCAAAATGATATGCTGCATGAAGACTTCCGCGATTTGTTCCACTGGTTAGAAAGACACAATCGCTATTCTAATTGGGAAGCTCGTGTTTATTACAATCTTCTTAGCGGTCAAGATGAACAAGGCACAATTGGCGCTGACTTATTTGGTGATGCAGTTCAACGTAAGCGCTTTTTGAAAAGAGTCTGGGTACATTTACCTTTTAAGCCAATTTTACGCTTTATTTTGTTCTACATTATTCAGCGTGGTTTCTTGGATGGCAAAGCCGGGTATATTTATGGGCGGCTATTGAGTCAATATGAATATCAAATTGGCGTGAAACTTTATGAGTTACGCAACTGTGGCGGTAAATTAAATACTGCAAATACCGCTAAACCCGTACCACCTTCTCTACCCCAAAAAATTGAACAAACAGCAGTTTAGGCAAGAGAAAATTGATTATTAGGGACTAGGAATTTTAAATTTTAGATGAAAATCCAAAGTTTAAAATTCCTAGTCCCTATTCTTTATTGACCATTGACCATTGACAAATGACTCATGACTAATGACCAATCCTTTGTAGACTTACGCAAATATGACCAATCCTGGTTTGACCGTGGTCGTCCAGGCTGGTATGTTTTGTTATGGTGGTTTGTCCAGGCGATCACTTTTCCCTTAACGCCCCATCCTTTTAATAGTCTGCGTTGTTCCTTACTCAGACTTTTCGGTGCGTGTATTGGTCAAGGTGTGTTAATTCGACCCACTGCTCGCTTCACTTATCCTTGGAAAATTACCATTGGTGACTACAGTTGGATTGGTGATGACGTAGTTCTATACAGTTTGGATGAAATTAGCATTGGTGAACATTGCGTGATTTCCCAAAAAACTTACTTGTGTACTGGTAGCCACGACATTCAAGACCCAACTTTTAGATTAAAAACAGCGCCAATTACTATTCATGATGGGGTATGGGTAACAACCGATTGCTTTGTTGGCCCCGGCGTTGAAATTGGTGCAAATGCTGTCATTGGCGCTCGCAGCACTGTGTTTGCCAATATGCCTCCTGGACAGGTTTGTTGGGGAAGCCCTTGTAAACCCCAGTATGCGAGATTGAAAAATTCAGTTAATCAGTCAGAACTTACGCAAAAAAGTTAATTTTTGATAGTGGGAATCAGGGTTTTTTGAATCAGCTAAAACACGTCTAAATTACAGAATCACGCGTAAAGGTTGTCCTTGGTCATTTGATTGAGTAATTTCTAATTTCTATAATGTGCGATCGCCTTTAATTCCCAACTGTGAAATTTTCCCAGATGACGGGGAAATTGCCCCCATATTGTTCGGTTATACTACTGTTGCTCGTACACAAATAACTATAACCTCTAAAGTAGTAGTGCAATATTACTTTTCCACTTTATTAGTCGCTCTGCAACCAAGGGGTGAAAACCTGTGTACGAATGGATCTTGCCAAGTCTGAGTGAAGTTTTAGCCGACAGTCAATCAACTATGGCTGAATGTTCACCAGCCAAGGCAGAGCGACAGTGGCGTATGAGTTTAGCAGCAACAGAACATTTATTAATCGACACATTAGCAATCAACTCTCCTGCTGCTGCACCAGCATTAGTATTAGCTGCACCAGCACCTTTATTTAGTCAACCAGCATTAACTCAAAACTTGCAGACGGTGACTTTTACAGCCAAGCCATTTAACCCCTTGGCTTTAATGCCGTTTCAAATGCCCACAACAGCGACGGTAGTTGAAGAAAATTCTTTCCAAGAAGCAGTCCTTCCCTTGCTACCGGCTGATCCTCTAGTAGCAGAGCAATTTTGCTTGGTATTTACAGATAAGTTCAGATTAGTCCTGGTTTTAGCAGAACGGAAGAATGGCAACAAAATATTTTCATTTTCCTTTGAACCAGAGATAGTTCAGCAAGCATGGCGAGCTATAGGAGCGCGGGTAATGCTGACTAATCCTGATTTTTGTGCGGAACTCGATGCTTTAGTTCAGCAGTATTCCCCAGTAACGCCAGATTATCGGATTGCTATGCAGTTTAGCCAGTTGTTACTTCAGGAATTTCCAGAACCAGAAGTCAGTAAAGACTGGGAAACGGCAACAAGTATACCTCATCCCCAACCCTCAATCCCTACTTCTCCACATCCAATCCCCGATGTAGAATTGCTCCAAGCCTTTGCTCATGAGGTTCGCACACCTTTAACGACTATTCGCACCATGACTCGCTTACTACTCAAGCGACGGGACTTACCTGCTGGTGTGAGCGATCGCTTAAAAATTATTGATCATGAGTGTACTGAGCAAATTGACCGGATGGAGTTGCTATTCAAAGCGGCAGAACTAGAAACTTGTGCTGCAACGAAAGCTGCTAATACTCATCTCACACCAATGTCTCTTAATCAAGTTCTGCAACAGAGCATTCCTCGTTGGCAACAAGCAGCAACTAGGCGTAACCTCACCCTAGAAGTCGTAGTACCGCAACAACTTCCCACAGTTGTCAGTAATCCGACAATGTTGGATCGGGTTCTCACAGGTTTGATGGAGAATTTTACCCGCAGCTTACCTGCTGGTAGCCATATTCAAGTGCAGGTAATCCCGGCTGGAGATCAACTCAAGCTACAGTTATCGCCGCAACTTCAGTGTCAAGACACAGATGCAGCAGATACATTTGTCACACCACCCATTCGTAAAGCTCTGGGTCAATTGTTAATGTTTCAACCAGAAACAGGAACGATTAGTTTGAATTTAAATGCAACTAAACACTTGTTCCAAGCAATTGGCGGTAAGCTAATTGTCCGCCAACGCCCTCAATATGGTGAGGTATTAACAATTTTCTTGCCTTTGGAAGTTAGCCATCAGCAAAATTTAGAACTTAGGAAAAATTAGTTCTAAATTAGTCAGGCGATCGCAGTTAGTCCAGTAGGTGGGATAATAGACCTCTTTTTTTGCTCTCGCGCACAGACGCGGTAGCGGTAAAACAGCGCGGTCTTCTCCCAAAGGGAGAGGCTAACGCCAAGGGGGTGTCCCGCAGGGTAGGCGCAAATAGAAACTTTTGCAAACAGTTTAATATCTATACAGCAAAAATCAGGGTTTGCAAGACTTTGTAGCATTGGCCAACTGACTTTAATCACAATAAACTAGCTGGTACAAAATTTAAAATATTCAGTTAGAAAATCTCATACTTAACTCCCGCCACTACGGGGAATACGTTCGATTTCCGCATATCCACTGAAAATTAATTTTTGCCCTTCAGTTTCTAAACGGTTGAGTCGCATTTTTACTCCATCAAGGTCGAAGCGGTCTAAATCGACCATATTATCTAAAATCTCTGCTAGTACCATGCTAAGGGTTCGGGAAGTCTCTTGTTGCGCTTCTGGTACTTGCTCAAGGTCTATTTGGGGGTTCTTAAAAGAAATCCGTCGCCGCCGTTCTACAGCGATGGAGACTGTCATATTAACGGGTACGAGTTCAGCTGTATCTAAATCGGCTTTTGCGAAAATCTGTAGGCGATTTTCTGGCAATAGTTTTACTTGAATTTCAGGAAAAGAAACTGGCTTACCACCAGATAATTCTACTAAGGCAGGTAGATCGAGGTTCATTAGCCGCTTTTTGACCAGTTCTGCCTTGAAGGCTTGGTTAATACCTGCTTCGGATAGTACTACTTGAGCGATCGCTTGGGTAGGTTGCTTGAGATTCAATTTGCCACTTAATACCGCACCAAAATCAATTGCAACCGCATCCGTCTCAAAAGACATCTCCTCTACCGCAAAATCTCTACGGATGACTAAGCCACGACCATTCATTTTGAAGCTATCAATGCTGCCTTGCAACAACTTGCTGGAGGGATAGCAGCGTACCAAGACTTCTACTGACTCGCTTTGGGTAAACATATGGCGAATCGTTTGGCTGGCAACTGTGTTGAGCATTCGCTCACCCCAGTCAGTGCCTTTAGGATCTTGTAAACCAGTTAGTCCGCCGAACATTTGGTTATTGGTCTCTAGAAGTTCTTTGTACTTTTGTAACAAAATGTGAAGGATACAGCAAGTCTCTACAGATTGATTGTACTGATAAGCTGACTTGGAATGACTGATGTTTAATAGACAGATGTCATATATGTTACATACAATTTCCTTATGGGAATACTTAATCAAGTATAGTAATTCCCGGCTAATATGAAACAGCTAAATATTTTGGAACTGGCTAAACAGGGTGATACTAATGGCGATTAATACATTATTAATGCAATGGTTAAATTTACCGAATATCACAGCAAAAACTAATCTTAAACAAGATTACTTACAAGTAATGTTGGAATCTGCCAGAGTTCCAGAACAAAATTTATTAGTCCCAGTAATTCAAAAAGAATTGACAAACTTAGGAATTCAATCAGTAAAAAAAGTCAAAATATACGGGCGAGAGACAGGAGAAGATTTGCTCGATTGGCAACATGAATTTCATGTAGATTTATCAGCACCTCAAGCAGATATTCAAACTTCATTGGCAATTACTAACACAACAGCCAATAGTGAATTAATAGTATCACAACCATCTCTTTTCGGGTCGCTCTTTGGAGCCGTAGCAGGAACAGCTGGAGCAGTGGGAAATGCTGCTGTTCAAGCAGGGCAAGTCTTTGCGGGTGCGGCTGTAGGTATTGGTGGGACAATTGGTGGCGCAGCTTTGCAAGCAACCCAAATAGCAGGGCAAGCAGTAGCAATTGTTGGGAATAATCCCCACTTGCAAGCAGCAATAAAATCTTTAAATCATGATTGGCTCAATCCTTTAATTGAAAAGGTTGATGTAGTTAAAGCCGAGGCTGCTGTTAGGAAATTACAACAAGAATACCCTAATGAAAACGCAGCCCAGATTTCTCATCGGCTTATGTTGGAAAAAGCTGTTGTAGCAGGAGTAAGTGGTGTTGCTACTAGCCTTGCACCAGGACAAGCAGCAGCAATGTTTGTAGTTGATTGGGCTGCTACGGCTGCATTATCTGTGGAGCTAGTTTATCAAATTGCTGCTGCCTATGAATTGGATTTAAAAGACTCAGAGCGTAAAGGGGAAGCAGTAGCAATTTTTGGTTTAGGTTTAGGTGGAAAAACAGCCATTAAAGCAGGTTTGGGTTTATTGAGAAATCTGCCAGTGGCGGGAGCAGTCATTGCTGCTAGTTCTAATGCAGTAATGATTTATGCACTTGGTTATGCAGCTTGTCAGTTTTATGAAGCAAAGCAAAATCCGTTAACTTTTGAGGCTACTCTAATAACTGCTCAGGCACAAAGTGAAAAATATCTTGAAGCTGCTATTTCTCAAGAACAAATTATGGATCAAATCTTGGTTCATATCGTCTTAGCAGGCAATCCTGATAAATCTTGGGAAGATATTTTACCAGAATTACAAGCAGCTAATATTAGCCCTGCGTCCATAGATGGAATTGCATCTCACATAAAATCGCCACCATCTTTAGAAACGCTCCTTGAGCAAATTAATAGTGATTTTGCTATACCTCTTTTAGCGCAATGTCAAAAAATAGCTAATTTAGATGGAGTAATTACGCCAGAGGAGGCTAAAGTTTTAAAAATGATTAATCAAAAATTGCTGAATGCTGAAAGCATAGAAGTTATGCAGGTAGCCATCAATTAAATTGGTAAAAATTGGCATTTGTGCTATTTTCAGAAGCGATCGCAATTCACCAGCGATCGCTTCACATCTTTCTCTACCTCGTCAACAACCGCCGCCGCAGCAAATCCAGCGCTGTACAAGCGCTTAAATGTCGAATAAACCAGCGTTCTCGAATTGTGCCAAAGCGATACTCAAAACTTTTCACTTCGTCATTCGGCCCGGCGACACCGATATAAACTAAACCTACAGGCTTTATCTCTGTTCCCCCACCAGGGCCAGCAATTCCAGTGATACTGAGTCCCCAAGTAGTTTCCAGGCGGCTTTTCACCCCAAGCGCCATTTGTTCAGCAACCGTAGCGCTAACAGCCCCAAATTTATCTAAATCTTTCGGGTTCACTCCTAATAGTCGAATCTTTGCTGAGTTGTCATAAGAAATTACTCCGCCCCAAAAATAATCAGAACTACCAGCAATTTCCGTGAACATTTGCCCCAATCCACCGCCAGTGCAAGATTCTGCCACTGATACTGTTTCCCTTTGCGATCGCAACAATTCACCAACTACCGAAGCTAAAGTATCATTATCAGCACCATAACAATCCAACCCAGCAATTTCTTTGAGTTGCTTCTCAACTGGTGCAATCAATTCCTCGGCGGCTGCTGCGGAATTTGCTTTGGCAGAAATTCGTAGTCTTACCTCTCCTTTGCCCGCGTAAGGTGCAACTGTCGGGTTGGGTAAGTTGAAATAAGAAGAGACTTTTTCTGCTAAAGCAGATTCACCAATCCCCCAAAACCTTAAACTCCGGCTATAAATAATTTCTTTACCCCAGCCTTGGCTTTGCAGAAATGGTACTGCTGTTTCTTGCCACATCCGGTGCATTTCGCTGGGAACGCCGGGAAATGTAAAAATAGTAATATCAGGACGGGGTTGCCAAATAATTCCTGGTGCTGTACCTGTAGAATTAGGTAACACTTCAGCGCCTTGGGGAATTAAAGCTTGCTTGCGGTTGGTGGGACTCATGACCCGGCCGCGTTGAGCAAATTTCTGAGTAATATCTTCGATAATTTCTGAGCGTTCTATCAAAGGCGCGCCAAAAAAATCAGCGATGGTTTCACAAGTTAGATCATCTGGTGTTGGGCCTAGACCGCCAGTAAAAATTAAAATATTCGCTCTAGAAATAGCAATTTCTATAACTTGCTTTAATCTTTCGGGATTATCTCCGACCACTGTTTGATAATAATGAGGAATCCCTAGTTTCGCTAATTGTTGGGCAAGAAATTGAGAATTACTGTTAAGGATATCTCCTAGCAGCAATTCAGTACCAACACAAATAATTTCTGCACTCATGTAATTAAAGCAAAAGGTAAAAGAAAAATACTAATACTACTGTATTTCTTTTACCTTGCTAGTTTTTACTTTTGCTGAGAGTGTTTCCAAACTCGCCAGCTAGTGTAAGTTAACAGCGAAGTTGTACCAAAAGCGTAAGCAATACCACTGGGGATACCCGCTATAGCTAACGCCAAACTGCCAACCCAGAGTGTGAGTGTATAAATAAATAAAACCGTCCAGCGATGGGACAAACCAGCTTGTAACAATCGATGGTGCAAGTGACATCTATCTGCCACCCAAGGCAATTTACCACGGCGAATCCGTGTCAAAATGACTGCTGACATATCCAAAATAGGAACTGCCAAAATTAAATAAGGCAAAATTACAGCTGTGAAAGCGGGAATTTTCACCAGTCCAATTACACCTACAGCCGCTAAGGTGAATCCCATAAAATAAGACCCGCCATCTCCCATAAAGATTTGTGCGGGGTTGAAGTTATATCGGAGAAATCCCAGTGCTGCACCAGCTAAAGCTGCGGCTATTAGGGCTGCGGCTGGTTGATTCATAAACAAAGACACCAACAGCATAACTACAGCAGCAATTCCCGACACACCAGCCGCTAAACCATCTAAACCATCAATCCAGTTGATAGCATTTACCATCCCCACCAACCAAATCACTGTAATCGGCAAACTGAACCAGTTCAGGTCAACTATGCCAATTGTGGGAATCGTAATGAAGTCTATACTTACACCGACTTTCCAAGCACCAGCGGCAACGATAATTTGTAATAGCAGCCGTCCCAAGGGAGAAAGATTTAATAAATCATCTGCTAAACCAATGAGAAAAAAGCCCAGACCCCCGATGGCGACACCCCAAATTTGCCATTCTTTGTCAGGGGGCAAATTGCCAAATCCACCTAACCACCAGACAATTAGCAAAGAAGCGAAAGTACCTGCGAAGATAGACACTCCTCCCAGACGTACCATTGGGCGTTCATGGACTTTTCGACCACCAGGTTTATCTACAGTTCCACTTTTTATACCAATATTTTTAACATCAGGTGTAGTCCAGAGAACGACTACGGCGGCCACAAGAAAGGCGATCAGATGATAAATCTGAGCAGGCATCTGTATTTTAAATTAAGTAGTGGTTAAGACAAAACTCTGCCGAGGGAGGGTTCTACCTAATATCTACTACATTTTCGGCTTTTATCAGCAGAAGATTTTTAAGTCAAAAGGTAAAAGGCAAAAGTAAAAACCAATCATTCTTTTGCCTTTTAACTTTTAACTTTTGACTTTATGCTAGTGCTGGTACAGGAATTTGCAAGTGTGAGTATAAGGGGAAGCGATCGCACAGTGCAGCTACTCGGCGTTTACAATCAGCTGCGACTGTTTCTGATTCGGGATTTGTGAGGCGATCGGCAATAATATTACCAATTTCGGTAAACTCCGCAAATCCTAACCCTCTAGTTGTCATTGCTGGAGAACCTAATCTCAAACCACTTGTCACAAATGGCGATTGGGGATCAAAAGGTACAGTATTTTTGTTAGCCGTAATATTTACACCGCTGACCAGTTGATCTGCTTGTTTACCTGTCAAACCAATTGAACGTAAATCTACAAGCATCAAATGGTTATCAGTACCATCTGAGACTAACTTTAAGCCCCGGTTTTGCAGTTGAGCCGCTAAAGCCCGTGCATTTTCAATTACCTGTGCAGAATATGTTTTAAACTCCGGCTTTAAGACTTCACCAAAAGCCACGGCTTTAGCTGCAATTACGTGTTCTAAAGGCCCACCTTGGGTTCCTGGAAAAACTGATTTATCCAGCTTTTTACCCAGTTCTGCATCTTTAGTTAAAATTAATCCACCTCTAGGGCCGCGAAGAGTTTTGTGAGTGGTTGTAGTTACAACGTCACAGTAAGGAATGGGGTCGGGATGTAAGCCAGAAGCCACTAAACCAGCGATGTGAGCAATATCAGCTAGTAAGTAAGCACCAACTTCATCAGCAATGCTGCGGAATTTGGCAAAGTCAATGATGCGAGGATAAGCAGAGTAACCACAAATCAAAAGCTTGGGACGCTCCCTTAACGCCAGCTCTCGAATTTGGTCGTAGTCGAGTTGTTCTGTTTCTTTACTTACACCGTAGTGACTAACTTGGAACCATTTACCTGAAACGTTGACAGGCGAACCGTGAGTCAGGTGTCCACCATGAGACAAATCCATCCCCATGATTTTGTCCCCTGGTTCTAGTAGAGTCAGGAAAACTGCAAAGTTAGCTTGCGCGCCGGAATGGGGTTGGACGTTAGCATGAGCCGCACCAAACATTTGTTTAGCTCGGTCAATGGCGATTTGCTCGACTTTATCGACAAATTCACAACCGCCATAGTAACGTTTACCAGGCAAACCTTCGGCGTATTTATTAGTTAAAACTGAACCTTGAGCTGCGAGTACAGCCGCAGATGTAAAGTTTTCACTCGCAATTAACTCTAAGTGGTCGCGTTGACGCTGGAGTTCTTCGTTAATTAATCCAGCGATCGCGGGATCAGAAGCAGCAAGAAAATCTGAATTAGTCCTAGTCACTTTCACTATCCTTAGTGGAAATTTGCACAATGGTGTTTTTTTGGAACCTAGTTTCAAAGTAATAATTTGCAGTCAAATGTTTACATTGCCAGATTTTTTGACTGCTGACTATTCAATATTGGTAGTAACTCAAATGTATTACTTTAGATCCCAGTCCGATTAAGTCCCATTAATGTGTTAATTATTATAAAGCTCTTTCGGGAACCTGAACTTAATACTTGTCAAGAGAACGCCAACCCGAATCAATCTAGTAAGCCACAGTGTAAAGAGAGTGACAATCCAAAATCGCCAAAAAGCTGATGAAACTGTTTTTTTCATTTCATACTTGAGACTTTACACTTCAGACTTTTTCGACTAGGTGTAAAAATTTATGTATGAGTTATTACTCCATAACTCTATCTCCAAGAGACTCAACATACAATAAATTTAAAGTTCACTGGGAAATTTCTGCTTACTAGTGCCATTTTGGTCAAAAAGTACGTTAGAGCAGATGCACAAGCTCATTTCGTAGCTAATGAAGAGCAAAATTGCTGTGATGTATAGCAGATGTTAATTCTGCCACTAGCTGCTCTTAGATACCAAAAATGAATTTCTCCCCTGAACACATCCGAATTGTTTTGAGGATTTACAGGAGGTCTTTGGATGTTAGTCATTTTAATGGATGATCAAATCCTTGCTCCTGAGCAGGTTTGCCAGTCTTGTTTACTTGCTGACAGGAGTGGTCAACCTCGTTGGCGTGGCGGTCAACTGCATTGTGGTCAAGCTATTCGCAAACTTACCGAACAACAGCCAGAGCAGTATGAGTGTATTATGGGCTTTCGGATTGCTGATATCCGATAATTGCTGCTTCTGGGAAACTAAACAACTGCGTTATCCTAGGCTCAAGTAACTCTGAAAATTCTGCCACAGGAGAACGTAAAATGGCTTGGCGTGGTTCTACAAACGTTTCTGATCGCATTTTTGCTTGTTTACCTTATTTGCTACCTCTGATTGAGGTTTTTATATTTAGTAAATTTTTGCTAACACAATTTCCTGTGTTACAACTACTGTTTTTACCTTTGATGCCGTTAATCAGTCTTTATTACAGTATTAGTTTTGCCGGACTGATTATTTTCTTTGCTTTATGGTTACTAGTCGTCAGAAACGAAAAAATTTCCCATTTTATTCGTTTTAACACCATGCAAGCAATTCTTTTAGACATTGTTATCTTTTTGTGTAGTATCTTGACTGGGATTTTGGGGCAAATTCCTAGTAGTGGCTTTGCGATCGAAACTCTGTATAGCACTATTTTTATCGGTATCGTAGCAGCAGTAGCATATTCAGTCGTCCAGTCTCTTTTGGGACGTTATGCAGAAATTCCCGCAATTTCCGATGCTGTTTATATGCAGGTTCGGTAACTGGACGCATGAACTAGGGGACAGAGGCTAGAGACTAGTTTTGTGACTCAGCACTCAGCACTGCTTAACGGCCTACTATGCTATTTTCTAGACGACCAATGCCTTCAATTTCCACCCGAATGCGATCGCCTATGTGCAAGGGGCCAATCCCCAAGGGTGTACCCGTGAGTACCACATCTCCTGGGATCAGAGTCATAACTTTACTGATGTAAGATACCAAAACATCAGGAGAAAAGACCATTTGATCAATCCCAGCAGATTGTACAGGATTTGCCTCATCATTGATAAAAGTCTGCAATCTTGCACCTGGATTCAATTCCCGGACGATCCAAGGGCCTAAGGGGCAGAAGGTATCAAACCCCTTAGCTCTAGTCCATTGACCATCTTTTTGTTGTAAGTCTCGCGCTGTGACATCATTAGCAATTGTATAACCCCAAATTTTGGTTTGGGCTTCTTCTGGAGTACAGTCACAAGCGCGATCGCCAATCACTAGAGCTAATTCACCTTCATAATCAACTCTATGAGACTGATGTGGATACTTGATTTCGGTCTCAGTGGCAATAATTGATGTTGGCGGCTTGAGAAAAATTAATGGCTCACTTGGTACGGGTGTTCCCATCTCCGCTGCGTGGTCTGCATAATTCTTACCTACTGCCACAATTTTTGAGGGAGCGCAAGGGGAAAGAATTTGGTAACTATCTGGTGCTAAAACTAAATCTGTCGGTTGTCCTTGTAACCAAGGTGGCGCATCCAGCACCTGCACATTTAGAGATAGCTGTAGCAAACCATAATAAACTTTGCCTTCTGGATTTTGAACTCGCACATAGCGCTGTGCCATAACCTTGATAATATCCTTATTGTCTGCAATTAAGAGCCGTGAGTGCGGAGAATCTTCAGCAATGAGAATCAGGAGTTTATCAACTCCCTTTGGGAAGCATACCTGTTGGTTCAGCCAATAGTTCAATTAATTTGCTGTTGTTTACCAAAGGCTGAATTCCTGATCGCACAATATTTACCTATAAAGTAACTTTTAGTTAAAGTCCGCATTTTGGCAGATTTTGCTGATGATTCATATAAAAAACTGGTAAGATTATAGTTCCTTGTTGCTTCAGATGTTTAAATGTACGGATCTTCTCTAGGAATCTTTGTATAATTTCACTCTGGCAGCCACCTTGTCCAAAAGGAGATTTTCAACTCATGTCCACAGTTTACGAAACAATGTATATCCTGCGTCCTGACCTTACTGACGAACAGGTAGATCAAGCGGTAGCTAAATACCAAACCTTGATTCAAGACCAAGGTGCCGAGAATATTGAAATTCAAAATCGGGGTAAGCGTCGTCTTGCTTATGAAATTAAAAAGCAACGGGATGGAATCTACATCCAAATGAACTACACTGGGCCGGGAAATATTATTGCTCCCTTAGAACGTGCTATGCGATTAAGTGAAGAGGTGATTCGCTACTTAACCATTAAGCAAGAAGTTTCAGGAGCAGAAGCAGCAGAAGAGAAAGTTGCCGTAACTGCCTAGGGACATTGTTGATTACATAGTACTGAGTGATGAGTATTTGTACTTCAAAACTCAGTACTAACTACAGCAAAACAAAAATTTTTTTTTACCTTTGACTTTTTTCTGCTTCGGTTGGGAATGCTAAATTAACAAGTACTTGCCAAAGGCAGTACGATCGCCGTTATACCTAAGATGAGAAAAGATTCGTCAATGGGAGCTGCAAGCCACTGTGAGCCAAACTGACATACCCAACATCCAAGCTCTCTCTACAGAAGCCGCGCAATTACGCCAAGAGTTGCAACTGCGAGATCAATTAGTACAACAGTTATCTCAAGAACTCTTTCGGCTGGTTAAGGGCAATGCTAATTTTATGCCCCAACGTTCTGAAACTGAACGCGACTTCAGTCAGTTGCAGGCGTTACGAGAACAATTACAAGCTGTTGAGCAACAGGTAACATTTTATCAAGAGCAAATTGCTACTCGTGATGCAGAAATTTATCAACTGCGTCAGTCTGTGCAAGAGTTAACTGATCGCAGTCGGATGTTGGAGCAGGTAGTACAAGAATTACCGCAAATTTATCGTCGTAAATTTGAGGAACGGATGGCTCCAATTAGAGAGAAAGTAGCAATCTTGCAACGAGAAAATCGCAAACTGCAAGCTGAACTACAAAGCGTAAGTTACCGTTTAGCCCTCAAAACTCGCACCTCCAGTCACAGCGGTATTGACTTACCTAACTTTCCTCGCCCCGTCACTGGACAAGGCAATGTTTCTGCTGTGCAGAATGCTTAAAAAAATAAAGCCTGCAATTACAGGCTCTCAATGTTTTAGCTTTTTCTCAGTCAGATTTGTAATGTACCAAAGTTGCAAAAGTACTGAGTCTTAGCATCACGAAAATCAATTATTAATGGTAAAAAAGATAATTGCTTTTGGCCAACACTAACAATTTTTAGTAATATAATTAGAGATTAGTTTGCTAGTGTCAAAGGTTGTGTGCTGACAATATTGGTGATGTCTTCGTAAGTGTTAAAAATTTCAAAAACTGAATCCAACTGAGTCAGTTCTAAAATTAACCTTACAGGAGCTTTGACATTACAAATAACTAAACGGCAACCACTTTGACGGGCAGTTGTCAGTGCTTTGACTAACGGAACCAAACCAGAACTATCCATGAAATCTACTTCTGCCAGGTCAATGACCCAAAGTTGATCAGGTTGGGGTACTACTTCTGCCATAGTTTGGCTGAGAGCAATACCGCCCTCCAAGTCTATGCTACCTTGGGGTTTGAATAAAACCACTTGCAATTCTTGTGCGATAGTCATGTATTTATCTGGGTAGGTGAACTACTGAAAAAGATGAAAATTGACATCAATACTGCACGGTTTCAACGGTTAAAAACTGCTGATTCACAGATATTGTGAACTCACAGTTGTGAGTCGATACTATACGTTTACGTATTCATACCGTATAATTTATGTTAACTTTCCTAAATATAGGCACAAAGGCTTAGTAAATTCAGTATCAATAATAGCTTTTACGAGATTTTCATAATTTAACGAGATTTTTATGAATTTTTTATAAAAAATTTATTGATTTGTTTTAGCTACTATGCACCTGTGTTAGTACCGCCTAAACGCATAATAGTCAATACTGAATAATTTATAGATTTTATCAATTGTTAGCGATTAACTGGGATAGAAATTACGTATAAAGGTTTGGCTAAGAGTTTTTCTCATATACATCCAGACACTCCCATAACCCTACACCCTTTGATTTTTTCCATCACTGAGTCCGTCTTTGAGAATGAATTAAGTTTGGCAAAACATTACTTTGATTGACACTCCAGCCACAAACGCGCCAAGATAGAGTAAAGGTAAAAAATTGTAAAGGCGGCGGTGCGGGATGTCTCTTGAATTTATTTCACTAGAAAACATCCAGGAATTTGCCCACCAGTATGGTTACTGGGCAATTTTTTTGGGCATTTTACTAGAAAACTTGGGCATTCCTCTTCCCGGTGAAACCATAACTCTTGTAGGTGGGTTTCTAGCTGGTAGTGATGAACTGAGTTACTGGTTAGTTCTAGGTGATGCTGTTGCAGGTGCTGTACTTGGTAGTGCTTGCGGCTATTGGGTTGGGAAACTCGGTGGCTGGCCTTTCCTGCTGCAAATAGGTAAAATATTTAGGATTTCTGACGAAAAATTACTGAATATTAAAGATCAGTTTAGTCAAAATGCTGCCAAAGCCATATTTTTTGGACGGTTTTTCGCGCTTTTGCGAATTTTTGCAGCCCCACTAGCGGGAATAGCAGAAATACCGTTCCTAAAATTCTTCTTATATAACCTAGCAGGAGCGACCACCTGGGCTGCTGTGATGGTGACATTAGCTTTTTTTGCTGGCAGAGTAATTTCTTTAGAACAATTGGTTACTTGGGTAAGTCAATTTGCGATCGCAGCCCTACTCATTTTAGTAGCTGTAATTGCCATTCCCTTGTGGTTGGAGTCCCGCCAAGTTAAGCGTGCAGCAGGCGAATAAATATAAGTAAAAAATAAAAAGGCAAAAGTCAAAAGAAATAATTTTGGCTTTTGCCTTTTTTTACTTTAATGAAAATTTCAAACTTCCCTCTATTTTCTGTAAACTAAATAACTACTGCTAATGCCTTCAAAGCTTCCTAACCCGGTAGGAGCCTTGATGAAAGTAGGCAAACTTCATTCAAGACAAAGATATGGCGCTTATAGTTCAGAAATTCGGTGGTACATCTGTCGGTTCAGTCGAACGTATCCAAGCTGTTGCACAGCGTGTCTGTAAAACGGTGCAAGCAGGAAACTCTTTGGTTGTAGTAGTTTCGGCAATGGGAAAAACCACAGATGGACTTGTCAAACTAGCCAGCCAAATTTCTCAAAATCCTAACCGCCGGGAAATGGATATGCTGCTTTCTACTGGGGAGCAGGTAACGATCGCTCTCCTGAGTATGGCATTGCAAGAACTTGGACAGCCAGCTATCTCTATGACTGGCGCACAAGTAGGAATTGTTACTGAAGCAGAACACACTCGCGCCAGGATTCTGCATATAGAAACTGACCGATTGCTGCGTCATATTAATCAAGGCAAAGTAGTTGTGGTAGCTGGTTTTCAAGGAATATCCAGCACCGGAGAATTAGAAATTACTACCTTGGGGCGTGGTGGTTCGGATACTTCTGCGGTCGCTTTAGCAGCAGCTATTCAAGCAGATTTTTGTGAAATTTATACAGATGTGCCGGGAATTTTAACTACAGATCCGCGCTTAGTTCCTGAAGCCCAGTTAATGGATGCAATTACCTGTAATGAAATGCTAGAACTGGCCAGCTTGGGAGCAAAAGTATTGCATCCCCGTTCAGTGGAAATTGCCCGCAACTATGGTGTCCCTTTGGTAGTACGTTCTAGCTGGACAGAAGACCCAGGGACTTGGGTAACGTCGCGCAAACCCCAAGAGCGATCGCTAGTAAATTTAGAAATTGCTCGTCCTGTGGATGCGGTAGAATTTGACACCAATCAAGCAAAAGTAGCTTTATTGCGTGTACCCGATAAGCCAGGGGTAGCGGCTAAATTATTTGGGGAAATTGCCCGTCAAAATGTTGATGTAGACTTAATTATTCAATCAATTCATGAAGGTAATAGCAACGATATTGCCTTTACCGTCACCACACCGATATTAAAACGGGCAGAAGCAGTAGCATCAGCGATCGCACCTGCACTCCGAAACCCATCTAACCCCAAATCAGACGAAGCCGAAGTAATGATCGAACAAGACATTGCTAAAGTCAGTATTTCTGGTGCAGGGATGATTGGTCGTCCGGGGGTGGCGGCGAAAATGTTTGCCACCCTCGCCGCAGCAGGGGTGAACATTCAAATGATTTCTACTAGTGAAGTCAAAGTTAGCTGCGTAGTTTATGCCGCAGACTGCGATCACGCCGTGACTGCACTGAGTAAGGCTTTTGAAGTTGCCGCAGGGGAGCAGGGGAGCAGAGGAGCAGAACAAATACTCAGCACTCAGCACTCAGCACTCAGCACTCAGCACTCCCGCCCCGTTTGCGGTGTCGCCTTAGATATGAACCAAGCACGTCTGGCGATTCGTCAGGTTCCAGATAAAGCGGGAATGGCGGCGAAATTGTTTGGCATATTGGCACAGCACAACATCAGTGTTGATATGATTATTCAATCTCAACGCTGCCGATTAATTAATGGTGTTCCTAAACGGGATATTGCTTTTACAGTTCCGCGTATGGATGGGGAAACTGCTCAAAAACTACTTACCCAAGTTGCAGCCGAATTAGGCTGGGGTGAAGTTGTCTTAGATAGTGCGATCGCTAAAGTCAGTATTGTCGGTGCAGGGATGGTAGGACAACCAGGTATTGCATCCAAAATGTTTGAAGCGTTGGCACAACACCAAATCAATATTCAAATGATTGCTACCTCAGAAATTAAAATTAGTTGTGTTGTCGCTCAAGAACAAGGAGTGAAAGCTTTACAAGTGATTCATACTGCATTTGATCTCGCCGGTAGCGAAAAATTTGTAGTGCCAGCATAAGCTAAATTAACATCCAGGTTGACACAATTTTATCTAGGGTATTTCTTAGTCCCTAGATAATTCTTCTAGGCTGGCGACTATTTCTGCCAGCCGATATTCACCACACCAAACTGTATCTAGCTTTTTGAGTTGTTCTAGGCTATTACAATCCTCTGCTTCACTCATTTCAGGTTCTGCCATTGCGGCTAATAAATCCTGAAAGATAATTACTTCATCAAATTGAGGATCTGTTTCTGGATCATTTAATATTGCTGTGACTCGCTGTTGAGGTAAGCCTTGCAGCGTATTCACAATAAACTTTGTCGGAAAGTCCACATCTTGGAGGGCTGGATGCCTTTTGACTAAACCAGCTAATAATACGCCTAAATAAGCGGCAGCTTGCGGATTATTCAGTTCCTGCACTTGGCAAGCCGCTATTTCCGTTAAATTTGTATAAAATGGGCAACCCAACTGCTTTTCAATTGCCACAATAGGATCTGCAACTTGAGAAACTTGCAATTGAGCTTCAAAAAATCTTCGTTGCTCTTGGGGCAGATGATTAAGTAAAATTTGCTTGGCGCGATCGCTCACAATCATCTCACCATCTAGTCCTAAACTAAAGTCTTTTCCTGGTTCTAAACCTGCATTGACTAATATATGAAAGACATTATTTTGGGCTGCTTGCTGCATCTGTTGATATCTAAATTGCCCGACAAAACTGGCAAAAAACCAGCTGTGGCTTTCAGCATCGCATTCACATAATACTTCGTTGACTATCTCAGTTAATTTTTCTTCGCCGATAATATTTTGCGATCGCATCGTCAAGTTGTGAATAGCCGCAGTATCACGCCGACGCAGCGCCTCGATCAGTTGACGCTTGGTCGCCGTTACTTGATTTTTGTTGCGTTTAAATAAGTTGATTTTCAAGCTATTTAGCGTTTATAGCAATTCGATTACAACTCTTTTACCGTACCGAGCAATAACATGTCATGAGTGATCCCACGGCAATAATTGGATTAGTCAATTATTGAGTAATTACTCAGTAATATTCCGCCTCAAAATCAAGAGATGGAAATTAAGCACTTGTTGTATAAGAAGTAAACTATGGCGGAGTAACATCAGTAAAAACAGCATTTTCCTACAGAATTGTTTGCTGTTTTGTTTCTGATTCTTTGTACCATTTATGAAAATTAATCAGATGAATTACAATTTCTTTAGTCTTTGTATATTTTTTGTAACTAAGGTTGATCCCCACAAAAATTATACTCGTAAGAATACTAATATATAATCAGGTAACTTCGTATAAAAGCTTATCTATATGGATGATCAAATTTTGGTTACACGTTACCGCATCATAGAATTATTATATACGGAGGAGTCCGTAAAAACTTATCTAGTCGAAGATATTACAATTCCTGAGCAGCAATTTATAATTAAGCAACTACGGCCAGAAACTAACAATCCTCAAAATTTAGCTTGGTTGCGACAGAGCTTTTTTAAAGAAGCTAAGGTTTTGCAACAACTTGGACGAGAAAACGATAGAATTCAGAAAATAGTTGCTTATTTTGAAGCAGATGAAGAATTTTATCTAGTTCAAGAATTAATTGATGGTCATGAATTAGCTGAAGAGATTTTAGTAGGATTCCCTTTACGAGAAGACCAAGTAATTAACTTATTATTAGAAATATTAGATATTTTATTATTTATACATTATCGTAATGTCATTCATCAAGATATTCAACCAGCAAGTGTGATTCGCAGATATTCAGATAATCGACTGGTATTAGTTGATTTTGGTTCCGTACAAGAAATGGTAACAACTATAGTCGGTAATTTAGAATATATACCTCTAGAACAATTGCAAGGGCAGCCCCAATACAATAGTGATATTTATGCGTTAGGAATAATTGCGATCGCAGCAATTATGGGGTTATCTCAAAATGAAATATCAAGATTACAAAGTCAAAAAAATTTACTTACTGGTGAAATTATCTGGCGTGATAGAACAATTAAAGTTAGCCGAAAATTAACCAAAATTATTAATAAGATGGTACGATTTGACTACCATAAACGTTACCAGTCTGTCATTGAAGTTATCAATGACCTCCAGCAATTAAAGAATTACCAATACCAACCACAAAAACTCCAGTTTACAAGATTCAGACTGATATTTGTAGGGATGACTAGTTTACTGGTCGCTCTGATTATAGGATATTTTAGTCAATGGTTAAAACCTATAAATAATGAGCAAATACTTTATCAAGAAGGTATCAGTGACTATGATCAAGGAAACTATCAAGAATCTGTAAATAATTTTACGCAACCTATTAAAATAAATCCGCAGAATTCTGTGGCTTATAACCATCAAAATAATACTTTTTATCGTTTAGGAAACTACGAAAAAGTACAAGCAAATTCTAGTAGAGCAATTGCATTGAATCCTCAAAATGCTAATGCTTACTATGATAGGGGATTTGCTTGGTTTGGATTGGGTAAATACAAAGAAGCGATCGCCGACTACACACAAGCGATTAAACTTAACTCTCAAAACCATTATGCTTACTATGGCAGGGGTTTAGCGCGTGTGAAAGTTAAAGATGATCAAGGGGCGATGAAGGATTTTAGCCAAGCGATCGCACTTAATTCTAACTATGGTTTAGCCTATTATCATCGGGGATTAATTTACTCCCAACTAAGTAAGAAAAAAGCAGCACTGAGAGATTTTAAAAAAGCTGAAAAAATATTTCAAGAACAAGGTGACAAATCAGGTTATCACAAGATAAGCCAAGAAATCAAAGCCTTGCAGAAATAGTTATTTTTGCTTGACAGAATATACTCATTAAAAATGCTAGAAACTAAAATTATTAACTATCTCTCCCATTTAGAAGACTCAGACTATATGGCTGCGGTGGTAACAACTCCTGGCGCGGCTGAGACTCTTATAAAAATCCTTCAATATGATGATGATGAGATTATGAGTTATGCGTGTCTTTTTATTAGAGATTTTGTCTTAAGTTGCTCTCGTAATGAGACTTGTAAAATATCTTGGGAAACACAATTAAAACCTGTGATTATTCCTGAGTTAGAACGTCTGATATTTACAGATAATCACTTCATCCGCAAACAAGTAATTTATACACTAGGAAAAATATGCAGCTATGATAGTGTCCCTATTTTACTGCAAGCGTTCTATGAATATCGTGAAAGTGACCCAATTTTATTACCAAGACTTATAGGAGAATTATTCTGGCTGGGGGTAGAAAATTCGTGGGATTTACTTGAAAGCATGGTAAACAGCCAATATTACACAACTCGCTGGGCTGTTATAAATTTACTAGGAGAATTTATCTACCACTCACCAATTGAACAGGATGCAACTTTTTCTATGAAATACAATTTTTCTGAAAAATTGCGGAATGATTCACATCCACATATAAAAGTAGAGGCGGAGTATGAATATCAATTATTAGCATTAAATCATCGGAAACTGCAAGAAAATATGTCTAAATCAGATTATAAAAAACAGAGAAAAGATTTGAAAAAGTTAGAACCATGTTTGACATTTTTCAGAGTATCGCTACAATTCTCTCGTTATATGGTTACTAATAATCTTTATACATATACTATGCAAAAGTTAGAAACATTTATCGATAACAAAACTAAACAATTATAATTCCGACAATAATACTATTTTTCCGAAAGTTCGTTAAAATTACTTTTGATATTTTAGTCATGCTTCCCCTCCTCTGCGTTCTCTGCGCCTTGGCGGTTCGATAATTTATTCATACAACCTATTGCGAAATTTTCATTAATTGATACACTTGTTCTTCATTAGCCATTAGCCCAGTGAACCAGCGCATACTATGGTATACGTCAAGCGCGTGGAACTTACCAACTTCAAATCCTTCGGCGGTACTACCTCAGTCCCTTTGCTGCCGGGGTTCACTGTCATATCTGGGCCAAATGGTTCCGGTAAGTCGAATATTTTGGATGCGCTGTTGTTTTGTTTGGGACTCGCCAGTTCTAAGGGAATGCGGGCCGATCGCCTGCCGGATTTGGTAAATAATACTCAAACGGCTAAAGGACGCGCATCTGTGGAGGCTAGTGTCACGGTAACGTTTGATTTGTCAGGGGAAGAAATTGTCTCACGCAAAGACGCAAAGGCGCAAAGTGAGGAAGGCGCGGAGGAATTAGAGGAAGAAAAAGACAATACAGACTCAGCATTCAGCACTCAGCACGCAGCACTCAGCACTGAATGGAGTGTCACAAGAAGATTGCGGGTAACTCATCAGGGAACGTACACGTCAAATTACTATATCAATGGTGTTGCCTGTACGCTGACGGAGTTGCATGAGGAGTTGGAGAGTCTGCGGATTTATCCTGAAGGCTATAACGTCGTATTGCAGGGGGACGTTACTAGCATTATCTCGATGAATGCTAGGGAAAGACGGGAAATTATTGATGAGTTGGCAGGGGTGGCGGCATTTGATCGCAAGATTCACCAAGCTAAGGGTACGTTGGATGAGGTGAAGGAGAAGGAAGATAGCTGTCGGATTATTGAGACAGAGTTAACTGCACAGCGTGATCGCCTTTCTCAAGATAGGGCGAAAGCGGAAAAATATCAAAAGTTGCGGACGGAATATTTACATAAGCAATCTTGGGAAGCGGTTTTATCGTGGCGTTCTCTGCAAGCACAGCAAGAAAAGTTAGCGACGGAAATTCAAAATGGCGATCGCTCTCATCATGATTTAACACTACAATTAGAAACGCTGAATGTCGGCATTACTCAGAAAACTGCTGAATTAGAACAACTCAATGCTCATGTCAAAGCTTTGGGTGAAGAGGAATTATTAGCGGTACAGTCTAGCCTTGCTACTCAAGAAGCAGAACGCAAGCAACTCCAGCGTCAGCAAACAGAATTAGAAACAACTTCCCAAGAAACAACCAAGCGGTTAGCACAAACTCAGCAAGACATTCAACAGCAGCAGCAAGCTTTGGCAGAAATCGCCCAAACTCAAGATGTCGAACGGCAATCAATTGTATATTGTCAACAGCAACGGGATGAGACACAACAAGCAGTGCAAAAATCCCGCGAAACCGCTGCGGAAATCGCCTCTGCATCGGAAGCTTGGGTACAGCAACAAACTGCACTGAACCGTCAAATTGAAACTGTACTGCAAACGCTGGAACCGCAACGCACAGAGCAGGCACAGTTAAAAGAAAGGAATAGTCAGTTACAGGAATTAATTCAAGAACAAACTCAGCTAATTGCCACTTTAGAACCGCAGTTGGCAGAAAAACAAACTGAGTGTACGCGAGTCGAGACGGAATTTAACGCCTCTAGCGAACCCATCCAGAACTTAGCGCAAAATCTCGCAGCTACAGAACAAGAATTACAAATCCAGCAAGATACGCAAAAGCGGCTTTCTAATGAGCAACGGGAAAAACAACGCCAGTTAGATAAAATTGAAGCCCAAACCCAAGCACAACAGGAAGTCCAAGGAACTCAAGCTAGTAAGGTAATTATCCAATCGGGAATGCCTGGGGTTTGTGGTTTGGTGGTACATTTGGGACGAGTGGAACCTCGTTATCAGTTGGCGTTGGAAATTGCTGCGGGTGCTAGGTTGGGACATATTGTGGTAGATGATGACGGTATCGCCTCCGCCGGAATTGAATTACTCAAACAAAAACGCGCCGGGAGAGCAACATTTTTACCTTTAAATAAAATTCAAGCTCCCAGAATTACCCAGGATGCAACTTTGCGGTTAGCAAACGGCTTTGTCAGTTATGCTGTGAACTTAGTTGAATGCGATCGCCGTTATAAAGATGTATTTAACTATGTTTTTGGTAACACAGTCGTCTTCGCCAGCTTAGAACAGGCGCGGAAAAACCTCGGTTTATATCGCATTGTTACCTTGGATGGGGAATTGCTGGAAACCAGCGGCGCAATGACTGGGGGAAGCGTCAATCAGCGTTCATCTTTGCGCTTTGGTACAGGGGAAGCGGCGGAATCAGATGAAGCGATCGCTTTAAAAAGTCGCTTGACAGATATAGAAAGAATTTTAGATCGTTGTATAGATGCGATCGCCTCTTTATCCAGCAAAACCAAACAACTATCCCAAGAACTCACCGAAGCGCGTCAAGCACGGCGCGAACAGCAATTGCAATTAGAACAGTTGCAAAAAGATATTAAGGCTTTGACAGCGCA
Organism: Nostoc sp. HK-01; assembly: GCA_003990705.1. Taxonomy (GTDB): domain Bacteria; phylum Cyanobacteriota; class Cyanobacteriia; order Cyanobacteriales; family Nostocaceae; genus Nostoc_B. Next base: position 6,441,459 of record AP018318.1, on the reverse strand, counting down.
GTTAGAAGCAACGCGATCGCAACTGGCGCAAAATACCGAAAAATTTACAAATGCACAGTCTCGCCTAGAAATTTTAGACAAAGATTTACCAGGACAAGAATCGCAATTACAACAACTGCGTCACGTTTTAGCAGAGTTAGAAGCATCCCAAACACCTAGTGAATGGCAACAAATCCAAGCAGTAATTAAAACTCAAGAGCAACAATTACAACAAAGGGAAGCAAACCTCCGGGAAGCCGAACAACGGTTAAAAAATCTCGAAAATCAGCAACAGCGTTTACAAGAACGCATCCAAGAAGCCGAACAACGCATCACTCAATATCATGAAGAACAAAAAAATTCTCGCCACAAACTTCAAGCACTCAGCACTCAGCACTCAGCACTCAGCACTCAAATAGCTGAAACCCGCGCCAAACTGAGTGAAATGGAAAAGAATTTAGGCGAAGAGAAGCAAAAACGGGACGCAATCGAACAAGAAGTGCGATCGCATCTTCTACGTCAGCAACAATTGGAATGGGAACTAGAAAAACTTCAAGAAACCCAACAAAAGCGGCGGGAAGAACTAGAAGCTTTGCAAAATCAACTGCGAGAACTACTTCCAGAATTACCCAGTCCTTTACCGGAAGTGCCAGAACAGGTAGATTTAGAAGAATTGCAAAAAGAATTGCGATCGCTTGCCAAACGCTTGCAAGCAATGGAACCTGTAAATATGCTGGCGTTGGAAGAATATGAACGCACCCAAAACCGCCTGCAAGAACTTACAGACAAGTTGCAGACATTAGAAGCAGAACGTACTGAATTATTATTACGAATTGAAAATTTTACCACATTACGCCAACACGCCTTTAAAGAAGCCTTTGATGCTGTTAACGAAAACTTCCAATCAATTTTCGCTACCCTCTCCGAAGGCGACGGCTACCTGCAACTTGATGATCCTGAAGATCCCTTTAGCAGCGGCTTAAATTTAGTTGCTCACCCCAAAGGTAAACCTGTACAAAGACTAGCTTCTATGTCTGGGGGAGAAAAATCCCTCACAGCCTTAAGCTTTATTTTTGCCCTACAACGCTACCGTCCATCACCGTTTTACGCCTTTGATGAAGTAGATATGTTCTTAGATGGGGCAAACGTAGAACGATTAGCTAGAATGATCAAACAACAGGCACAACTAGCACAGTTTATAGTTGTGAGTTTGCGTCGTCCGATGATAGAGTCAGCCGAACGCACCATTGGCGTTACTCAAGCACGAGGCGCTTATACCCAAGTATTAGGCATTAAATTAAAATCATCTAGTTAGGTGAAAGGTGGCTGCCAGAGAAAGTTAGGAGGAGAATTAACCTTAATTTAATTCCCATTAGCTAATTTCGGCAAAATTTTATTTTTATATTTGTTCCTAATAAAAATCATAGCAGGATATTCAATAAATTTAGAAATTAGGGTTGCCAAAGCTATAGAACATATGATTGTTATTATGATACTTATATTAGGATTTAGTTTATAACTGTACAAATTTCTAATAATTGCGTAACCTATATATTGATGAATAAGATAGAGACTATAAGATATATTGCCAAGAAAAATCAGAGGTTTGATTCTTATACATCTAAGATATCCTTGAATTGCTAAATAGAAGATTCCAACAAAAGCAGCCACAAAAATTGTTGTATTCCATGAATTTTCCCAAGGATACGCCACTCTTTGAGTTAATATACAAACCAGTAACATCATACATCGCCCAAAAGACAATCCCTTTTGTTTTATTAAAAATAAAGTAATTCCTAAAATAAATAAATGAGCATAACCGAGAATAAAGATATCACGCCAGATATCCTTTATTGTATTTATATTAACTCCAAACTGTGAAAGATTTCCTACTAAATTTATAACCATTAATTGATGTTTAGGAAATAATGTGCTGAGATTATGGCTTTCATCAATCAAAGAGTTTATATTAACATTTAACCCTGCAAAAGAAAACCAACGAGCTATATATATTTTAATAGCATAGAGGCTTGTGAGTGATAGCCAGCCAAAAGTAATTAAACTTATATTCTTTAATTGACCTAATTTGTAAATTATAAACATCAATAGATAAAAGCAAAGTTCAACTTTTAATGTCCAATAAACACCATCTACATTCGGGATATTGAAAAAGCCCTGTAGCATTGTTAAATTAAACAAAGCTTCAAAAAAACTAACATCTTTGACTGGAAGTTTACTAACTTGAATAACTGAAAAAGTAATAATAATAGCAACCCAGTAAGCAGGATAAAGACGAGATAAACGTCCAACAATAAAATCACGGCCTCTTTTAGCGTTTTCTAACGTCATCAAAATTACGAAACCACTAATAATAAAAAATAATTCCACTCCATGTCGACCGTATCCAAAATGAAAGTGTAAATCAGGTGAATGCTTAAAGAGGGTAGAATATTGACTAGTGTAGTGAAATAAAACGACGCTAAAAGCTGCAATACCCCGTAGAACATCAAGTTCTAAAAATCGATCTTTAATCTTTTCGCTCATTGTCAAAAAAATAAATAGGAATAGTTATGCAAAAAAGCCCTATAATATACTTAAGCTTTCATAACTAAAGAAAGTAATTCATTGTAAACGAACATCTGTTTTATGGGAAGTCAAACCTATAAAATTATGTAAAAACACTTAGTTTGCAACTTAATAACCTGAACGCTTTTTTTAAAAGTAGTTGAAAACTAGTAGTAAATCACAAAAGAAAACCTTTACAAGGTCTTGCTTCTATCAGCTTTATTTTCGCTCTGAAATGCTACAGTCCGTCATATTTGTATACCTTTGACGAAGTAGATATGTTTTTGGATGGGGCAAACGTAGAACGATTAGCTAAAATGATCAAACAACAGGCACAACTAGCACAGTTTATAGTTGTGAGTTTGCGTCGTCCGATGATAGAATCAGCCGAACGCACCATTGGCGTTACTCAAGCACGAGGCGCTTATACCCAAGTTTTGGGAATTAAGTTATCATCCTCGAATACATCTGCTTGAATCTTTGTTAATAATAGTGTATAGATAAACCGGATTCGAGATCAGGACTCGGTATAGAATGACCTCTGAACAGATAATTAGGCGTTCCGACTTATTAAATACTCAGGTGATTACCCGCGACAACGCCAAGCGGCTAGGGATTGTGAATCAAATCTGGGTTGATATTGATCAAAGGGAGGTTGTGGCTCTTGGTTTACGAGACAGCCTGATCTCTATCTCTGGACTCCCACGCTATATGTACCTCAGCAGTATCAACCAAATTGGTGATGCAATTTTGGTTGATAACGAAGATGTCATAGAAGATATTGAAATTGAAGCTTTCAGTAATCTGATTAACTGGGAAGTAATTACAGAAACAGGTGAAGTCTTAGGCAGAGTCCGAGGCTTTAAGTTTGATGGTATATCAGGTAAGCTGCACTCTATAATTATTGCTTCTTTGGGAGTGCCGCAAATTCCCGACCAATTTCTTAGTACTTACGAGATTTCAATAGAGGAAATTGTTAGCACTGGCCCCAGTAGATTAATTGTATTTGAAGGAGCCGAAGAACGCACAACTCAATTAACAGTAGGTGTGCTGGAGCGTTTAGGTATCGGCAAACCACCTTGGGAACGCGATGCAGAAGAAGAATATGGTTATTCTGCGCCGCGCACAGTTTCACCAGCAAATCAGCTACCTAGCGGTGTCCCATTACAGCCACCCAAGCCAAAAGTTCGCGCCCCAGAACCCATAGCGCGAGAAGAAGAATGGAATGAAGATTACGTAGAAGAAGAAAGACCACGGCGCGAAGTTATGAGAGCGCAACAGTATGAATCTATTCGCTACGAGGAAGAGGACGAAGAAGATAACTGGAGTGAAGCCACAGGGCGAGATAGATATCAACAACCACCCAAGTATGAGACTAAAGCCTACACTGAAGATTACGACGATTACGACGATGATGTAGAAAGTGATGCTTGGGAAGATGCACCAAAACCAGTGAACATTCCTAAGAAAGTTAAAGAGAGACAGCCGGAATACGAAGAAGAAGGCGGATATTAATCTTAAGTTTTAACCCCTCCTCAGTTACGAGGAGGGGTTAATTTTATGGGATGTGTTGTCGTACAGTACAACGCACCATGAGACATTTAGAGAATGTGAATATTAGCAACAGTATTTTATTTCTGTCTCATACTTTATCTACCCAATAAAGATAATATCGTTCACTATCTACCCAAGCCCTCTCAAACTTCTTGATAGGAACAATCGTTAAATCATTGCTATTTGAATTCAGTTTTTTATTTAAAATCAATAAAATTTTACTTTTTACTTCTTGGCTCTTAAACAAGGAATTAATCTGTCTAAATATCTCCGCTTGGTCAACATCTTGACGACCTTGTTTAAATAAGGTAAAGCTTCCCATTCTTTGGAGTTCAGGATAGTATAACTTCCGATTTAGATAACCTGCTAACGCAGCCATATTAGCATCACGGCTGGCTACAATAAATTCATTCTCTAAGCGATTTTGCTGAATGTAATGCGCTGTTTCCCGGCTGGCGGAAAAGGGGATAATTAAATCTCTACTAAAGCCATAAATACCTCCAAATAACTGAGCGTAGAGAATTAATGTAAAAGCAATATAATGCCATTGCTGAGATAATTTCAGTAATTTTGGCGACAGAGAAAATTTGTTGAATAAAAATTTAGAGTCTTGATAGTGGCTCTCTAGCCATAATGCTGCTATAAAAACTAAATAAAAATGCCCAAAATGGCGAGGGTTTCCAGCAAATCTTAAATAAGTAAATGCGAGTATTACACCATTACCTATAATGTAGAAAAAGAGAGGTATTGGCTTTTTAGAAAGTTTAATTAAAGTCAAACAAAATATAAATAAAGTGATGAAAGCACAAAAAATTGAATCCAGCCATCTTTTATGTGGGACAATTAAAAAGTAACTAGCAAATAATCTATTTATACTTTTGAATAATTGGCGGATATCAAGTTGAATCGACCAGCCATTATTTAAACCTCCATGAAGATAGCTATCTCCAGGAGGAGTAATAATATAAGCTGACAATATTAGAAAGAATATAATAATTGCAATACTTAAAAATAAATCATATTTTTTGCTTTGATTGAAATACTGCTGTCTATGTTCCTTATCAAAACAAAATTCGACTAGCAAAGTCAATGATAACGAAAATGATACCAGTAAAGCATAAGCGCTACTATTGGCTAGTAAACCTAATACAATAGCCAAATATAAATAAGTTTTTTTTCTAGATGGAAATACTGCACAAAAAGCAAATATAAACAGCAGACTAAAGGCATAATTCCGAGAAATTAAAAAATATTCATATAAAGGAAAATAGCCAAATATAAATAGTAATTTTTGTTGATATTTAAAAGGACTGTATAAGTAAAAAATTGCGATCGCAGTAATGGTAATAGACAAATGAAAAATTTGCATGATTAAGGGATTGTCAGCAATTTTTCTCAAACATGCTAGAGAAAAATACCACAAAACCGGATGCCCTTCATATTTAATATTTGCAATTAAATCGGTAAAAGATTGGCTATCTCTCACAATCAACCAAGGATTGAGTTCATCTCGCCACATTGAATGGTTAAGAATACCTATAAAACCGAGAATTGAAAAGATAATTACAATCAACCAAGGATAATAGGAAAATAAGGTTGAAATCCGATTAATTGCTTTTTTCGCTAACATTTATATTGCAAGGTATTTGTTAAATTATAATCAAATCCTTGTATAAAAATTTAATTTATAGCAATAGATAAAAACATCAAAACCTGGTCAACGATGACCAGGTTCTTGGGAATTCACAGGTTTCAAATTTTTTAAACTTAGCTAAATAATTGAAGGAGTAAACAACTAAGGTGGACTTAATAACTAGCAACTTCAGCAATCTTTGTTTTTCCGCTTTGGGATTTGGCTTCGCCTTTTATTTATATTATTAGGCTTTGACCACTTTTAATTAGAGTTATGCTGAACATTTGCTTGGGCTACTGACGGGAGACATCATAGTCGTTTGCCCTTTGGGTTTGGTTTTTCTTAGTTTGATGTCTTGCTATTTAATTTAACACTGAGTTAGGAATCAGTAAGCGCTAGTTTACTAAAGTTGACATTTTGTTTATTATTGCAATATTTGTTGTTAGTTAAGTAGGTAAGTATAAATAAACCTAATTATGTAACATAATATAAATGTCTCAAAAGCCTTGCGATTGCTTCACTCCGATTCTCTCCGTTCGCAATGACATAGTTATAAATTTTCGCCCCCACCTACTTATTAGCTAAATATCAGAACCCCTACTTCTCAAGAAAGTCTGGGTTCTGGTGTGATGAAGAAATATCAGCTTACCAATTCCACATGACTGGGTTGTTATCAAGGTTATCAGTGACAATCCGCCCGATCGCATCGATTTCGGCAATTTCTTCAACGGAGAGTTTGACATCAGCGGCTTTGGCGTTATCTTTTGCTTGTTCAGGATAACGCGCACCGGCGATCGCATTGGCTTGGGGTTGGGCAATTAACCAAGCTAGTGCTAACTGTGCCAAGGTACAATGATGGCGTTCCGCTATGGGGCGCAGTTTATCTAAAGCTTGTTGAGCGTGTTCAAAGTTTTCGCCTTGAAATAGTTTATTACTAGAGCGATTATCTTCTGGGGCAAATTTTTGACCGCGAGGAAATTTACCAGTTAACAATCCTTGGGCTAAAGGTGAATAAGCCAGGATAGAAATTTGATTTTCGCTACAATAGGGCATAGCATCTTGTTCAACTTGCCGCCAAAATAGTGAATATGGGGGTTGCAAGCTATCGATGCGTCCATATTGTGATGCTTGGGCTAATTGTGCGCGCGAAAAGTTAGAAACACCAATCGCCCTAATTTTTCCTTGCTGTTTGAGATGATTTAAAGCATTCATCGTTTCTTCTATCGGTACGATTTCGCTATTAAACGAACCAGCAGGCCAATGAATTTGATAAAGGTCGATATAATCGGTTTTGAGGTTTTTTAAGGAGCGATCGCAAGCCTCAATCACTTGATCATATTTAAGATGGTTGGAAAAAACTTTTGTGGCATACTGTACTTGGTCGCGCACATCTGATAAAGCTTCGGCTACAATGCGCTCAGAGTGACCTTCACCATAAACTTCGGCAGTGTCTACAGTGGTAATTCCAGCTTCAAAGGCGGCGCGGATAGCTTTAATGGAGTCAGCATCTTCAATTCCCACCCACATCCTTTTACCAGCTTGCCAAGTTCCCACAATGATGGGTGTAATTTCTACGGCAGATGTACCTAATTTTCGCTTTTCCATGATGCTTCTTTAATTCATTTCCCCGGATAGTTTCATACTTTAACGGTCTTAGCGTGAAATTAAATCAGAGTTATAGTAGATGCCGATGAATTTGATTACGACTTTATATGCTCTCAAAGAATGGTCTGTGGCGATAAATGCTTTAGAAAGTGGCAAAACCATTATGTTGCTACGTAAAGGTGGTATTCATGAGCAAAATGGCCGTTTCCAAGTTGCCCATGAGCAGGTTTTACTTTACCCAACTTTTGAACATCAACAGTCATTCCTGCTAAAATCAGAATATGCTGACCTTGTTTGTCCAGTAACTCCTGGTTGGCATCCAGAAACGGTTCGCATTGGCAGTTGGGCGGAAATTACAGATATTTTGCCGATTAGTGAGGAGTCGACCGTTAACGCTTTACTCCCCTTTCATATCTGGAATGAGCATTTTATTTGCGATCGCTTGAAATGGAAACCGCGTCAGCCTTTGTATATAATCCTGTTACGGACTTATAAAATACCCAAGGTTCAAGAAATCCCCTATCTTCCTCAATATGGTGGTTGCAAGTCATGGATTGATTTAGCGCAACTAATTAACATCGAAGGTGCAACACCTGTTTTGTCAGATTCGCATTACTCCGCAATAGTCAAGGAAATTCGCACAATTGTTGGTGATTAGAGGTGAGACGTGAGAGACAATAGCGCCTGTTGTGCTGTCTTGACTCAGCACCCAGCACTCAACACTGATAAATAAATCTTACTGGTGTAACTAGCAAAACAAATAAATTATTATTCAGCCATACGCCCAAAAAGTAACTCTTGCTACATACATTCGCAAAAACCGCAGATACGATCAGAAAATTCTTACCCTCATAACCAGCGAAGTATTGCTGAAAAGGGTTATATTTTTGCGCCTGTAAGCAATGCCGAATCATTATCCGTCATGGAGCTAAAGATATTGACTCATCAACAACTTTTTCATACAAAATCCGCAGCTATTGTCACTTTATGCAAGTTTCAGTGGTTGGGGATGGAGTGATTTTTTCGTGTTGCATCCTCAAATATGGTCTAGAAAAATCTATCTGTTGGCTTACGTAATTTTACTAAACCAATTTGTAGATAAATGGACACATACTAGGGGAATCAAAAATTATCCCAGAAGAGCGATGCAAGGCTTGACAAAAGTCTGCGATTATGCAATTTTAGCTAAACACTAAGGAGTTTGCCATGAATCGACAAATGTGCTGGTTATCTAAGTCTGGCAACGACGGTGAGAAAATTTTATATTTGCAAGTTGAGGCGAATAAAGGTTGGCGACCATACACAGCTTATCCGCAATTTGCAGTACCAGATTATCAAATTCCCGGTGGATCTAAAGGTTGGGCAACTTATCAAAAACTGCTAAAGGCTGGCTGGACATTAGTACCCAGCGCTAGAGCTAATGAGTTTGGTACTCAAGTAGAATACTCAGAATCGATGGTGCAGAATCAATAGTTGCAATTAAAGCATTTTAACAATCCCGAACAACGGCAGTGTTGCGTCAGTAAGTGACAACTGTTTACCAGCCTCTAGGCGAACCTTCACCGCGAGGATCGGCTGCTGCTTCTAAGCTGCCATCTGCTTTGACAGCGATCGCGTTAGCATTACCCCAAGGTGTCTTTTCTTCCTTGATGTTGTGTCCACGGCGGCGTAAGTCTTGCAGAGTTAAAGCATCCAAACCCCAAGGTTCGACGCGCAACTCATCAGGAAGCCACTGATCATGTATGCGTGGTACGGAGACAGCTGCACCAACGTCCATATTGTATTCCAGCACATTGAGAATCACTTGCAATACCTGAGTGATGATTGTGCTGCCACCAGGGGCCCCCACTGCCATGCGGAGGTGATTATTTTCTGTAATGATTGTCGGAGTCATGCTCGACAGCGGAGTTTTGCGAGGTGCGATCGCGTTCGCTTCATTGCCAACTAAACCAAAGGCGTTAGGTACACCTGGCGCAATGGCAAAGTCATCCATCTCATTATTGAGTAAAATTCCTGTTCCTGGTGTCATCACACCAGCACCAAAACCAAGATTAATTGTAAAAGTCAGGCTAACAGCGTTGTGTTGTTCATCCACAACGCAAATATGGCTGGTTTCTGGAGATTCGTAGCGAGTAGCTTGCAACCTTAATAATTTGTTGGGTAAAGGCACAATTTGATTGCTAACTTGTCCAAAACGTTTGAGCGTTTCTGGTGCTACTGGCTTGATTTCTGACGCAGGTTTCGCTACATCCACATTGATTTCTTGACGGCGCTGTTTAGCGTAAGCTGGACTAATGAGGGCTTGTACGGGTACTTTGACAAAATCAGGATCACCTAAATATTGTGAGCGATCGGCATAGGCTATCTTCATCGCTTCCGCCATTAAATGTAAACTATTAGGGTGATGCCATCCCCATGCTTGCAAATCACTGGCACCGATAATGTTTAAAATCTGCAATAGATGAACGCCGCCTGATGATGGTGGTGGCATTGAACAGACTTTAGCTTGGTGAAAACTACCGCAAAGAGGATTTCGCCATATCGGTTTGTATGCCTTCAGGTCGTCTAAAGTAATTAGACCATGATTTTGCGCCATGTCTGATGCGATCGCACGGGCAATTTTGCCAGTATAAAAACTTTGAGGATTCTCGGCAATGCTTTCTAAGGTGCGTGCTAAGTCCCGTTGTACTAATCTTTCTCCAGGCTGATAAAATTCGCCATTGCGGGTAAATATGCCTCTAGCGGCGGAATTCTGGAGAATTACGGGTTTGCGGTTTTCGTAAACTTGAATTGATCGCCAAGTTAATTGTTTACTTAATATAAAGCCATTTTTAGCCAGTGCGATCGCCGGTTTGACAACTTCCTTCCAAGGCAACTTACCATAACGGCGATGCACCTCATACATTCCCGCCACCGTTCCTGGTGTCGCCACTGCCAAATAACCATTCACACTTGCATTCGGACGCACTTTTCCTTCTGTATCCAAATACATATTTCTTGTCGCTTTGATAGGTGCGCGTTCCCGAAAATCCAACGCTTTCATCTCGCCAGTTTTCTCCGAATGCAGCAGCAAAAATCCACCACCACCAATTCCCGCTGAAAAAGGCTCAACTACAGATATCGCAAAAGTTGTCGCCACTGCTGCATCCACAGCATTACCACCTTTGCGTAACATTGCTAACCCAGCTTCACTAGCCAGAGGATTTGCAGATACTACCATCCCTTTTTTGCTGCGTAAGGGTAAGGTGGTAGTCGCTGATGCAACTTGGGTGTAACAGAGAACCCCAAGAGAAAAGACAGTAAATACAACCTGTTTAGTTTTAGCAAAGATTTGCATTTTTACACCGTTGTATATTGATATGTCTTAGCCTATCGCTTGATAGCGCAATTATTTATTGAAATTTGCATATATATATAGGACTTATGTAAATCTTTTTCCTCTTTCTTTGCGTACTTTGCGGTTCGTTACTTAAATTCCTTGAAATTAAGAAGTTAATTTACTCACTAAAACAAAGCCGCGTGTTTTACCTGAAACTGTATCCTTAGTATTAATCGCCTTCCATAAATCTGCCGCTTTCACCCACACTGGCGGATATTTATAACGAGAAACATCCATAATTAAAAATCTATCTGTCTGCTCATTGTAAGCAGCAATTGGTGAAATATGCCCACCTTTTTCTTGACCAATTTCTTTACGTAAATAGTTAACTATTACAAAATTATTAGGTTGCTTTAAATTTTCAGCTACTAGCTTACGAAACTGTTCTAAATTAGTATCAGTCGCGTGATAAACCTTGACTTGAACATCATAACTAGCAAGTAATCCGCCTAATTGATCTAAAGTCATTCCTCCACGAGCAACAACTTCAGGTGCCAGCAATTTTTTGGTTTTTTCATTGCTAAAAAAGTTTTCTTGCGTAAACACTCTGTAGGGAGAATATTGTGGTGATTCTGGTGCAGTAATACCCAAACTATTTAACACCATGACACTACTAGCAACGCCACAGAATGCTTGATTATTTTGCGTAACAAACTGCATACTCAAAGGAAAGAAATCCTCTCTAGCTCGACTTTGAATTAATAACTTTTCTCCCTCATTGGAATTAAAAGCAATTAAATTATTTGAGAGAGGTAATGTTTGAGAAATAGCAGTACCGCTAGAAACACAAAACCAGATAATTGCAGCTTTAAAAGTTGTGTTTAACTTAAAACTCATAATCTCTCCAGATAATCACTTTGCGCCTTTGCGTCTTTGCGTGAGATTAAACCTTTAGATTTACGAAACTCACGCACAACTTCTTTAATATCCCGTAATTCACCTTCAACCAAATAATTTAACTGCCGCATTTCATCTGCGGAAATTTTACCAGAAAGTTGAGCGATCGCACCTCTCAACTCCGGGTATTTATTTAACACTGCTTGTCTGACAATTGGTGTAGCTTCGTAAGGTGGAAAATATTGTTTATCATCCTTTAACACAGCTAAACCCAACCGAGCAATTTGTCCATCAGTAGAATTTCCCGCCACCATATCTACCTGTTTTTGTATTAAGGCGCGATATATTAAACCCAAGTCCATAATTTGCGGTGATTTAGAAAAACGCAAATCGTAAGTTTTAGCTAACCCCGGAAAACCATCTTCTCGTTCTAAAAATTCGTAGCCGAAACCGCCGCGCCATTGTGGTGTATATTGTGCAGCCTGCGATAAGGTTTGCAGATTATATTTCTTCGCATCTTCACCACGAATTACGATTGCAAAGGTATTTTCAAAACCTAAACTAGGCATTACTTCCAGCTTAAATTGCTGCGAGTATGCTTGTTTTAATTTCTCGTAAACAACTTTTGGGTCATTTACAGCTTTTTGTTTTAAAATACCAGTAAAAGCTGTACCTGTATACTCGATATACGCATCAATTTTGCCAGCAAGAATAGCATTATGACAAACAAAAGAACCACCTAAACGAGGACGACGAGCAACTTTAAGTTTGGTTGTTTCTTCAATTTGTTGGGCTAATAATTCACCTAAAATATCTTGTTCTGTAAAATCTTTAGAAGCAATAACAATATCACCAGTGGTATTATTCGAGTTGGGGTTACAAGCTGCGATCGCTACAACTAAAGCAAAAGTTAAAATGAAAAACATCAAAAATCTTTTCATTACTTTTCGCTGATAAACATCCTCTTTTAAGCTTTAATTTTTACTTTTTTTTCAAATAATCCAATTAACAAATCCGCGAGTAATGCAATTACGGCGGCTGGCACTGCACCCGCTAAAATTAAATCATTATTCACCACTGCAATTCCGCGAAAAATAAACACGCCTAAACCACCAGCACCAATAGCAGCGGCAATAGTGGCAATGCCAATAGCTATGACTGTGGCAACTCTTACCCCAGCTAAAATTACACCCATCGCTAAGGGAATTTCGACTTGTAATAGTAATTCTTTATCAGTCATTCCCATGCCTCTACCAGCTTCAATAATTGCTGGATCTACACTTGTAATACCTGTATATGTGTTGCGAATTATCGGCAGAAAAGAGTATACAGTCAAAGCCACAATTGCCGGAACAACACCAATACCACCAATTACAGGTACAGGAATCAATAACCCAAATAGCGCCAAACTCGGAATAGTTTGTAACACATTAGCTAGTCCCAGAATTGGTTGACGCAGGCGAGGTTGACGAGTAATTAAAATGCCTAAAGGAATGCCGATAAATGTTGCGATTCCAATAGCAATGCCTACCAAAAACAAATGTTCTAGTGTATGCTGAAAAATTTCTGAGGCATACTTAATCAGGAAAAAATCTTTCATAAATTGTCTTGCAGAGAACGCAGACATTCAAGAAATGCTAGGCTTTCTGGATGTTGCGATCGCAGAAATTCCTCCTTTGTACCCAATACTACCAGTTCTCCGTCATACATCAAACCGATTCTAGACGCTAAAACAAAAGCTTCTTGAATATCGTGAGTGACAAAAACTACTGTCTTACCGAGTTCTTGCTGTAACCGCCGAAACTCCTGCTGCAATTCTAAACGCGTAATTGGATCAAGTGCGCCAAAGGGTTCATCCATTAACAAAACTGGGGGATCTGCTGCTAACGCCCTCGCTACACCTACCCTTTGCCTTTGTCCCCCGGAAAGTTCGTGAGGATAACGCCCAGCAAACTGTACAGGATCTAAACCTACCGATTGCAACAATTCATAAACTCGTGTTTTGATTTGTTTTGGTTTCCAACCTTCTAAACTGGGAACTAAACCCACATTGCGTTCTACAGTGAAATGGGGAAATAAACCAGTTTCTTGAATTACATAACCAATCTTCCGTCGTAGTTTAATTTCGTCCCATTGATTTGTCGGGATGCTATCAAAAATTACCTCACCTTTTGTAGGTGTAAAAAGACGATTAATTAACTTCATTGTCGTGGTTTTGCCGCTACCGCTACGTCCAAGTAAGATTAAAGCTTCTCCTTGATAGATAGAAAAATTTAGATTAGATACTAAATTGCGACGGTTGCGGCTAAAGCTGACATCGCGGAATTCAACAGCAATTTGGCGATTTTGCGACATGGTTGACTGTTGCTAGAGGCTGACTTTACGTTATTATTGCTGATTTTGCTCATAAGTCAAATTTGATTCAGCCATAGAGACTATGTATGTGTTGTCGCGTTAGCCGAAGATACCGTCATACAAAGTGGCGTGGAATTCAGGGGGCTAATAATTCAATTAAAATCACAGCGAGCAACTTTTCAAACACTCTCTAAGAAAAAAGAGGTTTATGGTGTAAGTCCCAAGAAAATATTTTGCTACTTTTTAAACATCCTCTTATACTTTAGCCACAACAACTGGGCTAACATCAATTTTTCTATCAAAAATAAAGCGGGGTCTCAGCAATATTCTCAACAGTAAGAACAGAGAACTTAACTCTCCTGGGGCATTTTGACGTTTCCATTGTCCGGGACGGCAAAATAACATTTCTACTAAACGACGATGTTGATTAAGACTAATTGATTCAAAGTAAACGCGGATAATGGGAAATTCATTAGCAAATCCAGTACTTACAATTTCTGTATTTAGGTGTAAATTTTCTTCAGCAATTTTGATTGTTAATGGTTGACTGACAAATAAATTTATGGGTAGTTGCTGAGTTAGTGCTATTTCTGCACCAATTTCCGACATCATTGTGGTAACACCCCAAAAACTTTCCTTACCAATTTTTAATTCGACAACTCGCCGTAGATCAAACCATTCAAATTTATCTGTTTTGGGTGCATCGAGGAAAACTAAAATTGCTGAACCAATCATGAGTAAATTATAGATACTCCATACCCAACCTACCCCCATACCTACAGTTTGTTCAGCCATTGCTGGTACTTCTGTAGCCATATATTGTTTGAATATGCACATACAGATGGTTTGCCACAAACTAATAGCTGTAGCGATAAATAATATAATTAAAGGTGAGGCTAATTTCCAGTTAAAAGTATAGCGATCGCTACTTATTCCTTTGGGTGTGACTTTAAATCCTGTCGAGAAGGGACGCAACAGAGAGTTAATTACTGTCCACGCCACAGGAAAACATAATACTAAAAAATAAATATCTGATAAAAATGCCGAACGAGAATACTTATTCAACCAGGCAAATACTGTGAGATTAACTAAGTAAACAGGCAACCAAAAATAAATTAATTCTGGTAATTTTGCCCGAATCGGAGTAACATTCAAAAATGAATAAGCCAAGGGCATCAACAGAAAAGAAATTCGGGAAATAGTGGCAAACCAACTCAAAAATCCTCCCAAATGGGCTAATCTTTGTGTCAAACTAAATCCCGGAACGATTAGCGGATTAGACTCAATAAACAGCCCTTGAAGTGTACCTTGCGCCCAACGCAGGCGTTGCGTTGCATAAGCAGCTATATTTTCGGCAGCTAAACCTGCACTGAGTAATTCATTTAAATAAATAATCCGATAACCATAAGCAGCTAAATTAACTCCTGTAAAGTAATCTTCTGATAAAGATTCGGTGACAAAACCACCAGTTTTTTCTAATGCAGTGCGGCGCACAACAAAAGAAGTACCTGCACAAATGGCACTTTCTGCACCATCTCGCATCGACTGAATATGTCGATGGAATATTTCTTCATCGGGAGTAAGAATATTTTCTAAGCCGAGATTTCGGGCTATGGGGTCAACATTATAAAAGCTTTGTGGGGTTTGGACTATGGCTATAGTTTCATCCTGAAAAAAGCCCACAGTACGAGTCAGAAAGTTTTTGGTAGGAACAAAATCTGCATCAAAAACAGCGATTAGTTCACTATTAGTTTGGGTGAGAGCGTTATTTAAGTTTCCGGCTTTGGCATGTTGATTATTTGCTCTGCTAATATATTGACAGCCAAGTTCTGCTGCTAGTTCTCGTATTTCTGTGCGCCGATTATCGTCCAAAAGATAGATGTTTTTTTGAGAATATTCTATAGCTTGACAACCAATAATCGTACGCCGCACAATAAATTCTGGTTCATTGTATGTAGGAATAAAAATATCTACAGATGGCATAAAATCTCCATTGCTCACCGCAATGGATTTTTCATCTGCCTCCCGGTGACGCTCTTTAATATTTAACATTAAAAATAGTTCAATTAAGCTGCTAGAAATCATTACAATCTCTAAAGCAAATAGCCCCAAACTAATTGCACCATTTAATGGATCTGCAAGGTTAAGGGTAGAGAGCGATCGCCATAATAAATACCGCAAAGTTAAGATAATTAATATGCCGACTACTAACCGCTGCGACCAAACTCGCGGCTGAGGTGAAAGTTTCATCACGACAAACATTGTGATGAGCAATGCCAAGGTTAGTGAAAGTAAATATTTATTATTTACCATTGGCGCTTCTAACCACATTGGCGGGTTCATTTGCCAAATATAAATTTGAGCAAAAAATCCATCAATTTTCATCTCACCAGCAAACCAACCTGCTACGAGCAAACCAGATAAGATCACAATGCTCAACAGCATTAACGCCACTAGGCGAAAGATAAAAACTCTTTGATTAATAAGATGATCAGAATGCCTCTGTTTCTGATTCAAAAGATTAAGTCTGGCAATTTCACGTTTTTGCACTTGATTAATCTCCTAAATAACTAAATATTTTAACTTATTTAGATGAAAATATTATATAGTCTATTGACGATGCTCACCCTCAAATATTAGATAAAAAAATCAATTTTATAGCTAATTTCTGGATAAATAAGTTTAAAGTTAATGAGATTAAATTCTGATAAAAATGGCTGAACTAAATTTTTAACTAATTCTCAGCTTAATTTAATATTCATCATCACAGACAGCTATAAATTTTCCTCATATACATATATTTGAGGATGTAAACACTATGAAATTTAATAGTTTCGCTATCCTTAGTATGGTTGTAACTGTTAGCCTAGGCTCTATTAAAGAAGTAACTGCATATCAGACACCCCCTTCAATACCTGTTGCTCAAACTGCAATTACTCAAGTGGCTGCTGCTGTAGGTCAGTCTGCTTTCTTTCGCCGTGGAGAACATGCAACGAAAGGAAAAGTCAGCATTGTCACAAGAAATAACACCAGATATTTGCAGTTTGATCGCAATTTTAGTACCAGTAGCGGGCCTGATGTGTATGTGATTTTACATCGCTCGGCTGCACCCCAAATTTATAATTTAAAAAGAAAAGATTATGTTTTAATTGGTCGTTTGAGACGATTTAATGGTAGTCAAAGCTACGTTATACCAAGAAATCTACAATTGTCTGGATATAGATCAGTAGCAGTTTGGTGTCGCAAATTTAATGCTACTTTTGGTTATGCCAGTTTAGGTGGTTAATTGAAGAATCAGTCAGAATTCAGAAATGGGAATCAAGATGCTCATGGAGTTGCCACAGCCAAATTATTGAGCAATTAATTACTTACAAGAAAATTAAATTCTGAATTCTGGCTACTGATGGATATATTCTGTTTAGATAGTTATAATACAAAAAATTATGGAAATAGCAGATTTTCTTGGGCTTTTACATCCGGCGATCGCAGTAATTTTTGTCTTTCCTTTGATTGGGAATGTTGTGAATTTTGCTTGGCAAACACGTCAACGTCGTTTGCAAAATTTAACTGAAGTTAAAAGCAAAATTCCACCTGTAGTTGGTAAAGAACATAAACAGTTAGGTGATTGGTTAACTAGTGCCGTTGTTGGCTTAACATTAGTCGGGTTAGCCTATCCAATTGGTAAAAATATTATCAAAAAGCAACTATGGAATACTGCTAATTTTCAAGTAATTTTTATCATATTAATGTTTGTGGCGACTATTGCTTCTTTAGTGTTACTTTATCAAGCAAAACAAAAGTTATGGCGAGGGATTTTTGCTACTTTAACGGGTGTTGGTTTAGTAGTTCTAGGCTGTCAAGATGGTGTTTATCGCCTGACTAATGAGTGGTACTGGTCACACTACTATATTGGTATTACCGCATCACTACTGATGGTTTTTTCTTTGGCAATTGTGCAAGATATTTATAAGTCTCATCGCTGGCGCTTAATTCATACAATATTAAACTGTGTTGCTCTTTTACTGTTTATTGGACAAGGATTAACAGGTACAAGAGATTTATTACAAATTCCCTTGAGTTGGCAGGAACCTTATATTTATCAGTGTGATTATGTTAACAAAACTTGTCCAACACCAACCCCTCAAGCACCGAAGTGAATCAAATTCAGAAAATTTTTCGCACAATTGATCCTTTTTCACTACGCGTTCGACTCACAATTGGAATTGCTGCGGTTTCGGCTTTAGGATTAGGTAGCCTAGCTATTTGGACAAGCTGGAAAATGCAGCAATTTTTAATTAGTAGTTATAAAACTAATATTCAACAAATTACCCAACATTTGCCTTATTATGTAGAACTATATACTGAAGTTTTACCAGAAGAAAATGGTCTACAAAAGGCAATTAATAATTTAAGTACAGCAAATACATATTTGTGGGTCAAAAATTCTCAAAATCAAATAATAGCCCAATCAGATAACTTAAATAAATTACCCAAAAAAAAAGTATCTGAATTGATGGATTTAACTCAGACATCAATTAAACCCATAGCCCAAGAAATGGGTAAAAGCTACTTTGTAATGTGTGGTAGTACTTTGAGATTACAAGGTCAGAGTGTGGGAACATTATTTGTCGTCCAGGATGTCACTCAAGAACAAAGTATGTTTTTAGTGATTGTGCAGAGTTTGGGGATTGGCAGTGTTGTCACTATTACAATTATTTCTGTGGCGATCGCATTTTACATCAAACGTTCCCTGCAACCCTTACGTCAGTTAAGTCAAATGACAGAAGTCATTTCTATTGCAGACTTAGGACAAGCGCAACTTTATTTAGATAAAGCACCCAGCGAAGTTAGAGAATTAACTCAAACTTACAACATGATGTTATCGCGTCTGTTCCAATCTTGGGAGCAAGAGCGACAATTTGTCAGTAATGTATCTCATGAATTACGTACACCCCTAACCATCGTACATGGCTATTTGCAAAGCGTTTTGCGACGGCAAAACAACTTAACTGAAGTTCAACAAGAAGCTTTAGCCACAGCCGCAGCTGAAGCTGAACGTACCATTCGGCTGTTACAAGATTTGCTCGATTTAGCCAGGGCGGATAGTGGTAATTTGCTATTTCGCCTAGAACGTTGTTTGTTAAATGATTTAATCTCAGAAATTGTGGTCATGGCGAAAACTTATAGCGATCGCCAAATTACAATAGAATCAACTAACCAGCCCATTGAGGCCAAAGCTGACTACAATCGCCTCAAACAAGTTTTACTCAATTTAATCGATAATGCCTTTAAGTATTCTGATCCAACAACTTCTGTAACTATTAAGTTTTATCAACAAGTAGACCAAGCTATCATTCAAGTTTGCGATCGAGGTTATGGTATTCCTTTACAACATCAATCCCGAATTTTTGAGCGATTTTATCGCATAGATGAAGCCCGTACTAGTTCCACTGGTGGCTGTGGTTTAGGACTATCCATTGTGAAAACTTTAGTTGAGGGGATGAATGGAAATGTAACGGTGCGATCGCGTTTAGGTGAAGGGAGTATATTTACAATTACCTTATCTGCTTATTTATCAAGCTCTAGCTAATAACTATTAATATTTTTTGATTTATAAATTATTTTACACTGACAAATAATAACCTTAATTACTTTACTTTATTTGTAGCCAATTATTTACTTTCAGCATGATAATTTAACGGCAGTCTTACTATTACCGTAGTTCCCATATTCTGCTTACTTTCTATACTAATTTCACCACCATGTAAATCTACACACTTTTTCACCATAGCCAGCCCTAAGCCTGTTCCTTGAATTCGCCGCGCATTACTAGCTCTGTAAAAAGTTTGAAATAGATTTATTTGGTCTTTTTCAGGGATACCAATACCCTCATCCCGCACCTGAAAAACTACCATATCTTCTCCACAATCTAAATTAAACCAGACATTACTTTGTGGCGGAGAATATTTAACAGCATTAGAAATTAAATTAGTTAAAATACAATACAGTAATTCCTCATCCATATAGCTAATGTTGCATTTTCCTACATAGTTAAAGATAATATTCTGCTGACCAACCGCCTTCATTTGCAGAACATCTGTGATTTCTTCACAAAAACTAATTAAATCTAAAAGTGCAGGTTTATATTCTAATTTAGCAGCTTCACTTCTGCTCAAAAACAACACTTCATCGAGTAGCTGAAGCATGTGATTAATTGCATCTTGCACACGTTCAAAATAGAAATTTTTTCGCTCCTCATTCAAATTATTTTGATGTTGCAGTATATCCATAGCAGTCCTAATTGTAGTCATTGGGTTACGAAACTCATGAGAAACCATTGCCACAAAATTAGACTTTAGCTCATTGAGTTGTTGTTCTTTAGCTAATGCTTGACGGCTAATTTCTTCACT
Organism: Nostoc sp. HK-01; assembly: GCA_003990705.1. Classification (GTDB taxonomy): domain Bacteria; phylum Cyanobacteriota; class Cyanobacteriia; order Cyanobacteriales; family Nostocaceae; genus Nostoc_B. The sequence continues at coordinate 6,421,142 of AP018318.1, read as the reverse complement.
CTCTCTTAACTTATTCAGAATTTCTTCTCGTTCAATTGCATAGCGAATAGCACGTACTAATCGCTGGATAGTAATTTGGTCTTTCACTAAATAATCTTGAGCGCCTTCTGCTAATGCTTGCATAGCTAATTCTTCATCATCAATCCCAGTTAAAACCACTACAGGAATATCTGGTACTACGGCTCGATATTCTTTTAAAGTATCTATTCCCACCGAATCAGGTAATCCTAAATCTAACAAGACAACATCAAATTTATCTTGTTTGAGAGTTGCACTTTCCCAACCATCTTTTAAGTGTTTCTGATTCACTAAACTTAACTCTATTGCTTCAGACAATCTTTCAACATGCAGTATTTTTAATTCCTGTTGATAGGCATGTAAAAATATTTGATGCAGTAGCTTGGCATCACTAGGACTATCTTCTACCAAGAGAACTTGAATCATTATTTTTTGCATAAAATATATTTATGTAAACTTGCCCAATAATCATTTGATTTTTTCATTGTGAAAACAATGCTCAATCATAATTCATATTGGACAAATAGAAAAAGACATTATTAAATTGATGAATCTGGTGGAAGCGTGACCGCTGCTAACCAAAAATCTTTAATTAACTGCACAGCTTCAATAAACTGGTAGATATCAATGGGTTTTGTGACATAGCAATTAGCACGGAGATTATAGGAACGTAGTATGTCTTGTTCATCTGTTGAGGTAGTCAGCACAACAACAGGAATACGTTTTAGGCTGGGGTCAGATTTAACTTCCGTCAGGACTTCCCGTCCATCCATCCCTGGTAAATTCAAGTCGAGTAAAACCAAATCTGGACGAGGCGCATCAGCGAACTCTCCTTGCTGGCGGAGATAATTCATTGCTGTTTCACCATCTTCTACCCAGTGCAAGTTGTTGGCAATTTTGGCATTGACAAAGCCTTTCATAGTGAGGTTAGCGTCACTAGGAGAGTCTTCAACTAGCAAAATTTCCACACACCGACATACCTGACCATTTTCGATACTGTTATTAACCATATATTACATGTCTTTATCCAAAATTTTTCAGGTAACTGATTCATGAAGAGTAAAGTAAAAAGTTGTACCTACCCTTAGCTGAGATTCAGCCCAGATGCGACCATTATGGCGTTCAACAATTTTTTTACAAATAGCCAAACCAATACCTGTACCCGGAAATTCTCGACGGGTATGTAGGCGACGGAAAATTTCAAAAATCCGCTCAAGATATTGGGATTTAATGCCAATACCGTTATCTTGGACTGAGAACAACCAAACATAGTGCTGAGTAAAATCTTCTTCCCCTACTCCCATACTCTCCTCCTGCCTCACTGCACTAATATGAATTTGTGGTGGCACATCTTTGCGGCGAAACTTGATAGCGTTACCAATCAAATTTTGAAATAATTGTACTAGCTGAGTTTTATCTGCGAGTACGTTAGGTAATGGGTCATGAGTGATGATAGCTTGACTTTCGGCGATCGCCATCTGTAAATTACTCAGAACTTCACTAAGTACAGCATTGCAGTCAGTCGATGTAAATTCTCGACCCCGTGTCCCTACACGAGAATAGGCCAGCAAGTCTTGAATCAACTGCTGCATTCGTTTCGCACCATCAATGATGTAATCTAAATATTCTTGGGCAGACTCATCTAGCCGTTCTTGATATTCTTCCACTAATAGTTGGCTATAGCCTGTGACAGCCCGTAATGGTTCTTGCAAATCATGGGAAGCCACATAAGCAAACTGTTCTAATTCTTGATTCGAGTTCCTCAATTCTTCGTTCAGCTTTTGTAATTCCGCTGTACGTTCCTGCACTTTAATTTCTAATTCGGCTTTCGCCTGTTGCAGTGCGTCCTCTGCTAGTTTGCGCTCTGTAATATCAGTGTGAGTCCCTATCCACTCTTGAATCTCGTTATCACCATCTAATATGGGAACTCCCCGCACAGCAAAAAATCGATAGCTACCATCAGCCACTCGCACACGATGTTCCAGCTTATAAGGACTTTTCCATTCCTTAGCCTGATTCCATAAAAACTGAGAAAAATCCCGGTCTTCAGGATGAATTGCATTCAGCCATCCCCATTTTTCAATTTCTTCCTGACTTTGCCCGGTTAAAGTTACCCAAGAAGAATATTCTTTGGGAAATCCCCTTGCATCAGCTAACCAAACTGCTTGAGATGTCGCAATTACCAATGAACGATAGCGTTTTTCACTGTTTTCTAAAGCCAGTTCTGCTAATTTGCGGCGCGTGATGTCTTGAAAGAAAATTGATAACCCTTCTCGACTGGGATAAATTCGATTTTCAAACCAACGCTCCCACGGTGGATAATACTCTTCCATCTCAATTACCTTCTGTTCTGCCACAGCTTGGTAATAAGCATAATAAAACTGTTGTCCCACACCTTCGGGGAACTCTTCCCAGATATTTTTACCAATCAAGTCTTCAGGACGACGATTGAAAATTTGTCCTGCCCTTTGGTTAACGTAGGTATAACACCAATTCACATCTAAAGCGACAAAAGCATCAGTGACAGTTTCTAGAATATTTACTAGTTTTGCCTTTGCTGCTTGCTGTTCTAAAAGAATAGCTTCTGCTGACAAAACTTTATTAATCCGAATTTGCTCTTGCAGCAGCAAATAAACCACTACTATCAGAAAAAAACTCAAGCCATATCCTAACGCTACTACAAAAATAATTTGACTAAAACTATCATCTGTATTGGCTATCCGCTGCTGCAATAAAGTTTTTTCTTCACTTTCCATTGCTTGAGTGAGATTTTTAAGTTGTGCGTCTATATTAAAAGCCATATTAGTTTGATCAATTTCCACGGCTTTTGACAAACCTTGTTTCTCAAAAATATCAATGGATTTCTGTAATAAATCAAATTTATATATGAGGCTAGTTTCAATTTTCTGAATTTGGGCTTGTTGCTGAGAGTTGTTCCTAGTTAAATTCCTGATTAATTGAATTTGTTGAGTTACCTTTTGCTTTTCTTGCTCATAAACTGTTTTATAAATTGCCTTTTTTGTAAAAATGTAATTACTACGGGCATTTTCTACATTACTCAAACCAAGATGCAGATAATCTAAGGCTTCTATAACTTGATGAGTATGAATTACCCATTGCTTTTCTTGTGTTAACCTCTGGAAGCTGGTAAAAGATGTTATCCCCACCCCACACAGCAGTAGTAATGCTACACTAAAACCACCTGCAACAAACTTTTCCGAAAGTTTATTCATAAGCAACTCGCAGAAGTTCAGTTGAGAACTAAATAATATATATTCTTAACAGTTAAACAGCAAAAGATATCAATCAGATGATACTTCCACTAAATGGAAAAAAACTCAAACTTTTGCTTATATTTAATATTTATTAATAGCTAAATCTCGAATTAATTAGATTATCAAAATTTATCAAAAGCAATAATTTACAAAAGCTATGCCAATTCTTGGATGACATAGTATTTTAAATAATCAATATATGCCTATTGATAGATGACAGAATTAGTTATCAATATTTTTTTAATTATTTATCATTACAAATTAGTCTCAACTATGTAGGATAGAACTTACGCAACGCCGATATTGTCATTGCGACCGGAACGAAGTGTAGGGAAGTAATCTCAGCGTCAGGGGAGATTACTTCCCTATCGCTCGTAATGACGGAGTTACTCTATTTTTTCGTAAGTCCTGCTATAAAAATTGAGTGGGTAATCATGCTTTTGCTGGCATCACCCACTCAACTTTTACTGACTAAAAATCATTAAATAATTTGGTAAAAATTATTTAGGCTCTACACATCTGAATAAAATTAACGTGATTCAGTACCTTGATTAGGGCTACCTGCTACATCATCTTCTCCAGGTGCTTCTGGTGTAGCTGTCTTTCTCGCATCAGACTGAGAAGCATCTCCAGTTTTGCGAATATCTTCTTGTAAAGGGGTTTGATAGCCACCAGAAGCTGTAGGGGTGGTATCTTGATTGTTAGAAGATTTTTGTTTTTGTTCTTCAGCCATAACTATAAACTCCTACGTTTTATTCTTGGCTTTATTGTAGAGATATGAAGAATGTAAAGTTATCTATCTAGAATCTGGTTCTGACTAAATTTTTACTCTCTCGGAAGTACTAGAACAACCGAACTCAGGAGCTAGTCGTCAGAATTTAAACACAAACAGCCCCAGTATACTGAATGTATTCAAACAATTTATCATTACCATCTGGATGTATTTTGCGTCAGGCAACTTCGGCTGATAAGTGGTCAATTCGTTCATTAGTATTTTTAGCTAAACTTGACCCTACCCAATTACGTTGGCAACAGTTCTTTGTTGTTGAATGTGAAGGTAATTTAATTGCTTGTGGACAATTACGTAATTTTGTAGGTGTACAAGAACTAGGTAGTTTAGTTGTTACACCCACTTGGAGAGGACGTGGTTTAGGTAGTTTGCTGACGCAGCATCTCATAAGTCAAGCAACAGAACCACTATATTTAGAATGCTTGGGTGAAAATTTATCACAGTTTTATAGTCGTTTTGGTTTTGTCACAGTTGATTTTGAAAATATTCCGCCATCTCTCAAGCATAAATTTGGTATCTCTCAATTTGCTAAACAACTGTTCAGAGTGCCTATAGTATTTATGAAATATTGCCAGGAGTGGGAAGCAAAAGGTAAAGTTTAATTAATAAACTGAATTACACGCTGCCAAAGTTGCTCTATCAAATCAGGATCATCTGCATTAAACCACTCAATTTGCGGATATGCTCTAAACCAAGTACGTTGTCGCTTGGCAAATTGCCGTGTATGTAAAACTGTTAATTCTTTAGCTGTATTTAAAGTAATCTCACCAGCCAAATATTGCTTGATTTCCTGATATCCCAAGGTATTTAACAAAGATAAATCAGTACCATATTTTTGACAAAGATATTCAACTTCAGATACTAACCCATCAGCAATCATCTGTTCAGTTCGCTTGTGAATGCGTGCATCTAATTTATCAACATCACAATCTAAGCCAATCTGTAAAATTGGATAATCTGGTGGGTTTTCTCCTTGTTGAACAGAGATAGGAATTCCAGTTATATAAAATACTTCTAATGCGCGTAAAGTCCGCACGAGATCGTGAGGATGAATTTTATTTGCTGCAACAGGATCAACTTGTTGCAACATACCATACAGTTGATTTTGTCCCAGAGATGCTAATTGCGATCGCAATTCATCATCAGGCGCAACTCTGGGAATTTTCATTCCTTGAACTATGGAACGTATATATAAACCAGTTCCACCTACTAATAAAATTGGCTCGACACCCACCGACTCAATCAAAGCTTGTGCCTGCTCTTGATAATCTGCTACCGTCATAGTGTCTGTTGGCTTGCAGATATCTATTAAATAATGTGGCACTAATTTTTGTTCTGCTAACGTTGGTTTAGCTGTGCCAATATTAAACTCACGGTAAACTTGACGGGAATCTGCACTGAAAATCACAGAACCCAATCTTTTAGCTAAACTTAGCCCTAAACCAGACTTACCTGTTGCAGTCGCCCCACAAATAACAATTAATTTGGTCATTGGCTAATGGTCAATTGTCAATGGTCAATTGTCAATAGTTCATCTCCCTAACCCCTTTGTGTTAACATGGTACATTAGTATTTTTGTACTATATTCTCAATAGATGAGAACCGTGTTAACCTCTCAAAGAAGTAATTTTATTGAGGTTTAACAAAATCATCTTTAAAAATACTCTGCGTCCATTAGTGCTGAAAAAAGTGATTTCGGAAAAAATTAGATGAGCTATCGGGAAAACTTATGGGGATACATCCCCTAGATAAACTTCTCATAGAATTGCCCTACAGTCGTCACTAAGGCTTTTGTGTTAGAATTTTGGTGTGTTTTTGCTTTTTCAGCCTTTGGGCGATTTCAACCCCACGCATCAGGAGAATTTTCATGACGAGCAGTTACAGTGCCGATCAGATTCAAGTTCTGGAAGGTCTGGAAGCCGTCCGCAAACGACCGGGGATGTACATTGGTTCTACCGGGCCGCGAGGACTCCACCATTTAGTTTATGAGGTGGTAGATAACTCTGTTGATGAAGCATTAGCAGGATACTGCACCCATATAGAAATAGAGATTAATGCAGATGGTTCTGTGAGTGTAACAGATGACGGTCGGGGTATTCCTACCGATACTCACTCGCGGACTGGGAAATCGGCTTTGGAAACCGTAATGACAGTGCTGCACGCTGGTGGTAAATTTGGCGGTGGTGGCTACAAAGTTTCTGGAGGATTACACGGGGTTGGGATTTCTGTAGTTAATGCTTTATCAGAAGTTGTCGAAGTTACAGTTTGGCGGGATAAAAAGGTTCATACCCAACGTTATGAGAGAGGTGTTCCCGTTACTGAACTGGTAGCGAAGCCTTATAAAGAAGCTAGAACAGGTACTTCCGTAACTTTCAAACCAGATACACAAATCTTTACTACTGGGATTGAGTTTGATTACATCACCCTATCAGGCCGTTTGCGAGAATTGGCTTATCTCAATGCAGGGGTGAAAATTACTTTCACAGACAACCGTTTAGAACTCATCAAAAGCGATACACCCAAGGTTGAAACCTACGAATATAAGGGTGGGATTAAAGAATATATCGCTTACATGAACCGTGATAAGCAGCCGCTACATGAAGAAATTATTTATGTGCAGGGGGAACGCAGCAATGTGCAGATAGAAGTGGCGTTGCAATGGTGTACTGATGCCTATACAGATAATGTGCTGGGTTTTGCGAATAATATCCGCACTGTTGATGGCGGAACCCACTTAGAAGGTTTAAAGGCGGTGCTGACTCGGACATTAAATGCGATCGCCCGCAAACGCAATAAAATCAAAGAAAATGAACCTAACCTCAGCGGTGAACACGTCCGAGAAGGTTTGACAGCAGTAATTTCGGTTAAAGTACCCGATCCTGAATTTGAAGGACAAACCAAAACCAAACTCGGTAATACTGAAGTACGGGGAATCGTTGATTCTCTTGTAGGAGAAGTTTTAACTGAGTACCTGGAATTTCACCCTGGTATCGCTGATTCAATTCTCGATAAAGCTATCCAAGCATTCAAAGCCGCTGAAGCAGCACGTCACGCACGGGAGTTAGTCAGACGCAAATCTGTACTGGAATCCTCTCCTTTACCTGGTAAATTAGCAGATTGTAGTTCCCGCGATCCCAGCGAATCAGAAATTTACATTGTAGAAGGTGACTCAGCAGGTGGTAGCGCTAAACAAGGACGCGATCGCCGCACCCAAGCTATCCTGCCTCTACGTGGTAAAATCCTCAACATCGAAAAAACTGACGATTCCAAAATCTACAAAAATAACGAAATTCAGGCGTTAATTACAGCCTTGGGTTTAGGAGTTAAAGGAGAAGAATTCGACTCTACCCAACTGCGCTATCATCGCATCATCATCATGACTGACGCGGACGTTGATGGAGCGCACATCCGCACATTACTGTTAACATTCTTCTATAGATATCAGCGATCGCTAATTGAACAAGGATTTATTTATATCGCTTGTCCTCCTTTATTTAAGGTAGAACGCGGTAAGAATCATGAGTATTGTTATAGCGACAGAGAACTGCAAGAAGCCATTGCTAAGTTCCCAGCTAACGCTAACTACACCATCCAACGTTTCAAAGGTTTGGGTGAAATGATGCCAGCACAACTCTGGACAACTACAATGAATCCAGAAACCCGCACTCTCAAACAAGTAGAAATTGAAGATGCTGCCGAAGCTGATCGCATTTTCACCATTCTAATGGGCGATCGCGTTGCGCCCCGACGTGAATTTATCGAAACCTACGGTTCTAAACTCAATTTTGCCGAGCTAGATATATAATATCAAGCTAATATCAATTATCCTGATGTGCAGTAATGGTGGGTAATGGGCGATCGCTCATTACCTTTTTTCTTTTAGGCGATCGGCTATTAACTGCATCGCTTCTAGCTAGAAACATCAAGCAAATTTTTTCTAAGTATTATTTCCTTCATCAGGAAGTTGTTTGATAAAATACATAATTATTAATTACTAAAGTGATTAGTTTTATTTTTAGGTAGTGCATAAAAGCTTTTTCTTGTCAAGCTATAAAAAATTTGGGTTTAATTCATGAATATCACTGGGGTTGGCGTTTTTCCAGAGTTAATCATTCCAAATCAATAATTTGTGTATCCAAATTTCATCCAAGCTAGAAAAGCATTTGTTATCCTTGAGGTGCCAAACTGAAGATTATCTACCTACAAAGTTGGTTAAATATTTGAGGATGTTGAAGATTACACTAAGCAACAATTTTCTGCATAAACCAGTAGTATATTTAACATATTCGTACGTAATCAGAATTAACTAATACATTCTGCACCAATGCTATAACTGCTTTATGTCCAACTTACTAGTGACTAGCACCAGAAATTTGTGGGAGCAAATATCCAAATATCTTGATGTTGCTTTAGCTAAAATTGACAATTTGTCTGTATCTAATAAACTTTTGCCCTAGGCAGATAAATATCTAAATTATCAACTGTCAAATTCTTTATAAATTGATTAAAATATCTTTGTATACAATAGGAGCAGTTTGTCAAGATTCATAGGGTTGAAATCTCATCTGTGCGCTAATGTGTGAATAAGACCAACTCAGTTAACATTCCATTGAACGCCATCTGGCAGATTCTGCCACAACCTCAACTCCTTAGTTAAGGCGGATGGTATCAACTCAAGTTCAGTGTGTTTAGACAAGCAGTATCGCTCTTGCTGCTCTACCTAGTGAGACTTGCTGCATCACTGTTTGGGATGAGTCATTTATAAAGGAAATGTAAAAATATGCCTCTAAATACTTCTCACCCAAGTTAATATAAAACACGAGGATTCTAGGTAATTAATGTTGTAGTTAATACCTAAGATTGTGTGAAGGTGGGATTAATTTCCTTTGAATGTAAAGATGAGTCCACTGTAATTTCAAAAAGGTTTATAAAAAATTTAAGGGAACACCTACCCTTTTTAATATCTTTTTGATAATAGTGGCTTCAACTTACTTAATGACTTCATGATTAACACACAAAAAGAGTGCAATTTTTGTGAAACAGGCTACAATCGGAACAGTCTTTGTAAGAAAATATGCCAACGCTCATAATTGTTTATATGGAGTGGTTAATTTTTGATCAAGACAAAGACAAGCCCTGTTTTAAACAAAGAAGTTAAAAGTTGTGTGCGACAGCAACACGCGACTGTTAATAAAGTGAGTAAGTCAGCAGTAAACGCGACTTTTCACACTTCAATAAATAACTACTCCAAAATGGAGTAAAACTACCGAAAAACTTTCAGGTAAAACAGCCTAAAACCCGATTTTCGGTTGTTAACTAGCCCTCATAAAAAGAGCGCTAAATACATCTTGAGTAATTGAAGTAATTGATTCTGCAAGGAGCATGAGGAACGCGGCATGAACCAGGCTAACAACGTACTCGAAAGCAATTTTCAGCCTGACCTAGAAATAATAAATCAGCCTGATTTTGAGGAGTTAGAAGACCTCTTAATTGAAGAAGAGGATGACTTGCTTCTCGTTGATGATGGCGAAATGGATGAATTTTTAGAGCCTCAGTCTGATGAGGACGACGCAAAGTCTGGAAAAGCCGCTAAATCGCGTCGTCGCACACAAAGCAAGAAAAAGCACTACACCGAAGATTCAATTCGTCTTTACTTGCAAGAAATCGGGCGAATTCGCTTGTTGCGGGCTGACGAAGAAATCGAATTAGCGCGAAAAATTGCAGATTTACTGGAATTAGAAAGAGTCAGAGAAAGACTCTCAGAACAGTTAGACCGCGATCCTCGTGATAGCGAATGGGCAGAAGCAGTGCAATTACCATTACCTGCTTTTCGCTATCGTCTGCACGTTGGTCGCAGAGCCAAAGATAAGATGGTGCAATCGAACCTACGGCTTGTGGTTTCTATTGCCAAGAAATACATGAATCGTGGTTTGTCATTCCAAGATTTAATTCAAGAAGGTAGCCTTGGTTTGATTCGTGCAGCTGAGAAGTTTGATCACGAAAAGGGATATAAATTCTCCACCTACGCTACATGGTGGATTCGTCAGGCTATTACCAGAGCGATCGCTGATCAGTCTCGTACTATCCGCCTACCAGTTCACCTTTACGAAACTATCTCCCGCATCAAGAAAACCACCAAGCTACTTTCTCAAGAAATGGGTCGCAAACCTACTGAGGAAGAAATCGCTACTCGGATGGAAATGACCATCGAGAAACTGCGGTTTATTGCTAAATCTGCACAGCTACCCATCTCATTAGAAACACCCATTGGTAAAGAAGAAGATTCTCGATTGGGTGATTTTATTGAATCTGATGGTGAAACCCCAGAAGATCAGGTTTCTAAAAATCTGTTGCGTGAAGATTTAGAAAAAGTCCTCGACAGTCTCAGCCCCCGTGAACGCGATGTTCTGAGATTGCGCTATGGCTTGGATGATGGTCGGATGAAAACCCTAGAGGAAATTGGTCAAATCTTCAACGTTACCCGTGAACGCATTCGCCAAATTGAAGCCAAAGCCCTCCGCAAATTACGTCACCCCAACCGTAACAGCGTCCTCAAGGAATATATTCGGTAGTTAATAGTTAATAGTCATAAGTTTCTGACAAATGACTATTAATCAATGACAAATCACCAAAAATAAATAACCTGGTAGTTTTTCAACGCTACCAGGTTTTTATTTTTCATATTCTTAGATAATTTACGTTACTTAAAACTTAAAGAATCCCCCAGAAATGCAGGAAGCCTTGACCAGAAAACAATTCAATCAATGCAGCAGATAAAAAGCCAATCATTGCCAAACGACCGTTCCAAATTTCTGCTTGAGGAGTAAAACCCCAACGCCAAGCGTTGCGATCTTCAACTACAGGAGCAGTGATTTTTGTGGTTGTGTTAGTCATTGTTGGAACTCCAAACAGGATTTACTAAGGTTTATTGCCCTATGTAAATTAATATAACAACTAACTTTAAAAAATGTAACGTTAAATTTTATTTTTACTATTAAAGCTTGACATATTTGAAAAAATCTAACTTTGTCTGATTTTTTGTAGTTTCAGCATAGCAATGCAGATAGTCAGCCAGAGAAACCCGACTCCGTAACCTGCAATGACATCTGTAGGCCAATGCACCCCTAAATATAGACGACTAATTCCAATAGCGGCGATCGCCATAACTGTCACACTGTAAATAAATTGAGCAAATCGAGGATAGTGAGTTGCTAACAAGTAACCGAGAAATCCATATAGCACCAAAGAACCTAGAGCATGGCCACTGGGAAAACTAAAAGATGTTTCAGAAATTAACTGAGGCCAAAGTTGGGGACGAGGTTTAGTAAATAGCAACTTCAGTCCAGTATTCAGAATCAAAGCTCCCAAACAAGCGATCGCAAATATTTTTGCTTCTTGAAAGTAACGCCGCCACCAAAGTATGGCTAAACTAACAACTACAACCAGCACCACCACACTCGGATTGCCCAGGTTCGTGATTGTCAGCATCACATTGTCTAAGCTGGGGTTAGCAAACTGATGCAACCACAACAAAAAATAGGTATCAAATGCAAAAGCTTCTCGCTCTAAAACTTCTTCAAAAAGCTCTGCTAAAACAAAAAGAATAAATAGACAACTAGCTAACCCAAAAATACCAAATGTGGCAATTAAAGGAGCTAGACGAGGATGTATGTGTCGCAACCAAAAATTGGCAATTTTTCGGAGCATCTGCACTAACGTACTTCAGCAACAGCAATAATTTTTTCATCTCGGTTGAGTTGCAGGATAATTTCACCTGTAGCATCTCTACCCAAAATGGGTACTGTGTCTACATTTAGCCGGACTACACGCTCTTTATTTGTCACCAGCGCCACTTCTGGAGTAGTCGCCTTTACCATACTGGCTAAGTTGTCAGTTTTAGCTGCAAATTTCAGTGCTTGCGTGCCTAAATCACCTCGATTAGCTGCTCTTAATTGACTTGCCGCCATACGCTTGGCATATCCTTGTTGAGTAACTAATAGTAAATGATCATCTTTACCCACCGTGGCACAGCCCACCATTTGCTGATTTCTCAACAGTCGAAAAGCTTGTAAACCCATAGCTGTTCGACCCATAATTGGTAGTTGTTCGTCATTTACGGCAAACCGCAATAAACGTCCACCAGAACTAGCCAAAATTAAATGCTCACCTGGGTTAGTGGACTGAGTAAATAATAATTCATCATCGTCTTTGAGCTTGACAATCGTAATTCCGCGACGAGTCAGGTTGGTAAATTCTGCCAAAGATAAGCGCTTAATTCTGCCTTGTTTTGTTAGGAGAATCATTTGCTTAGAATCTAAATCTTCTGGTAATAAAAAGCGACTGACCACAGGTTCTTGACTACCTTGAGCAGTAGTTGTGAGTGTAGTGATCAATGGAGTTCCCCGTGGAGAACGGCCAGTAGTTAAGGGAATATCCCCCACACGTACCGGGTAGACTTTGCCACCACTGGTAAGGATGAGTAAATCTTTGTTGGTATCGGTTAATTCAGTTTGGATGAGGAAATCATTATCAGGGAGACCATTTTCTGCTTTTGGTTTTTTCCCAGAGGTTGAAAGGCGGCGTACATAACCTCGTTGGGTAAACTCTAGAATTGCTTCTTCAGCTGGCTGTTCAAGTGGGTGATTTTCCTCCATTTCTTCTGTCTTGCGACTTTTGGCACCCTCTGCGGCTTTGCTCTTCAATTCCTCGGTAATACCGGAGAGTAATTTGGTTCGTCGAGGATCGCCATATTTGCGCTTGAGCGATCGCAAATCTTTTTTCAGTGACTTTAATAATTCGCGGCGATCGCTCAGTAAGTTTTGCAAGAGGGCAATTTGTGTAGTCAGTTGCTCAAATTCCTGCTGCAAGTTCTGTTGTTCTAAACTCGTAAGCCGACGCAAAGGCATTGCTAAAATAGCATCTGCTTGTGACTCACTCAAATTTAGCTGGCTACTCAAATTAATTTTGGCTGTGCTACCATCAGCCGCTTGGCGCAAAATGCTAATTACTTCATCCACTTGAGATAAGGCTTTTAGCAACCCTTCCACTATGTGCAAGCGACTTTCAGCTTTACCCAATTCGTAACCATAGCGACGGTTTAAGGTTGCTTCTCGGAAATTTAAAAACTCTTGTAATAATTGCCGCAAACTTAATTGTCGGGGTTGTCCTTCGACAATTGCCAGCAGAATTGCCCCAAAATTACTTTGCAAAGCGGTTTGGTGATACAAATGTTGCAGCACTTCTTGGGCGTTAGTATCGCGTTTGAGTTCAATGACTACCCGCATACCTTCGCGATCGCTTTCATCTCGAATATCCGAAATTCCTTGCAAACGACCTTGATTAACTAATTCTGCGACTTTTTCAATCCAGCCAGCCTTATTCACCTGATAAGGCAATTCCGTAATCACAATTGCCGTTCGTCGCTTTGTTCCTTTACCACCCGCAACTTCTTCAATTTGGGCAACTCCTCGCAGAACAATTCCACCTTTACCTGTGCTATAAGCCTCCCGGATACCAGTATCACCAACGATTTCGCCCCCAGTGGGAAAGTCTGGCCCAGGAATTAACTCTAATAACTTTTCATCAGATAAATCTGGCTGGTCAATTAAGGCAATTAAGCCATCAACAATTTCCCCCAAATTGTGCGGTGGAATATTTGTCGCCATACCCACAGCAATCCCTGCACAACCATTGAGTAACAAAAAGGGTAACTGTGCGGGTAATACCGTGGGTTCTTGTTGGGAATTATCAAAGTTACCGACAAATTCCACAGTTTCTTCACCGATTTCTGTCAGCATTCCCTCATGGCTAATGGATGCTAAACGAGTTTCGGTGTAGCGCATTGCTGCTGGTGGGTCATTATCAACACTACCAAAGTTGCCATGCCCTGCCAGTAAGGGATAACGACTAGAAAAGTCCTGCACCAGCCTAACTAAAGCATCATAAACGGCTTGATCCCCGTGGGGGTGGTATTTACCAAGTACATCCCCAACAACACGCGCACATTTACGATAAGGCCGATCTGGCGTTAAACCTAGTTCGTGCATGGCATACAAAATGCGGCGATGCACAGGCTTTAAGCCATCACGCACATCTGGTAATGCCCGCCCAACAATCACACTCATGGCATATTCTAAGTAAGACCGTTGCATCTCGGTGTGCAGGGCTGTTGTAATTACCTGTCCCGTTGAGAGAAGGTTTAACTGTTTTGCCATGAGTTTTTTCCCTGAAAGTTAACTACACAAAAATCTCTATAACTGAACAATGCAGCAAACACAGCATAACGGATGAAAAGGGATTCCTAACACAATCTTGTTAGTCACTGGATAAACGGCAGTAGTATTATCCTTGATGACGGGAACATACATTAATGATTAAAAAAGAGCTAGACAACTTTGCTGCTCAGTGCGTTCTCCCCTTCACCTCTATTAATAAAATTCTCATGAAAACCGTTTTAATTGTTGAAGACGATCTAATTAATGCTCGCGTTTTTTCCAAAATTTTGACTAAACGCGGTGGCTTAGATGTCAAACATACCGAAAATGTCGAAGAAGTGATTCAAATTGCTCAATCGGGGAAAGCAGATCTAATTTTAATGGATGTTTCTTTGTCTAGAAGTGTTTATCAAGGTAAGTCTGTTGATGGCATCAAAATTACCCAAATGTTGAAGTCTGATCCGCAAACAGCAAATTTACCTATAATTTTGGTGACTGCACACGCGATGGAAGGCGATCGCGAAAACTTTCTCAAGCAAAGTGGTGCTGACGGTTATATCTCCAAGCCTGTTGTTGACCACCAACAATTTGTTGACCAAATCATGGCACTTCTTCCCCATTAATCACCACTAAAAATTAACTAGACTCTCTGAGGAATATTCCCCCAAAAATATTTTTGGGGGAATATTTGCTCTTTGTCTAGTATAGATGTACTATAAGATACGGTTTTTCGCAAGTAGTAGATGAAAAAGTTAGAAGGTAAAAAGCAAAAAGTAAAATATTTTTGACTTTTAACTTTTTCCTTCTTACAAAGTTAGGCGGGACGGAAACCGACACCGCCTACTTTGCGCTTTTGACTTTACTGTGGTGCAGGCTGTTGCTGTAGAGCTGCTTGAATACTTGGCAGTTCTAAAAATTTCTTTGTATCAGATAATAGACGTTCACCCCAAAGATTTTCTTTCAGAAAATCCACATCAGCATAGCGCTGATCGATGCGTAAAGCAGTTGCTCCCAATGTCAGACTTTGCTGACGATCGCCTTTAGTATATAGTGCCACGGCTAAGGCCAGCAAAGGTTCAGCCGCTTGTTTATCGATAGATACAGCCGTTTGCCATTGCTTAATAGCGGCATCAGCATTGCCCTGTTCGTATTGAATTAAACCAATGTTATTAATTGCTGCCCAGAATTTTTTATCTTGGCCTACAGCTTGATTATATTGGGCGATCGCCTCTGGCAATTTACCCTGCATATAATAGGCGTTACCTAAATCAAACAAAGCTTCTGGGTCATTGGGTTTCAGCTTTAAACCTGCTTGATAATTAGCAATTGCCGCATCATACTTTTTCTGTTGAAAATTAGCCGAACCCATAGCAAAAAAAACATCTGCATTTTTGGGATTCAGCGCTTGCGCCTTTTTCAAAGCAGCCAGCGCTGGCTCAAATTCCCGATTTTGTAAATGCAAACCACCCAAAAGCAGCCACACTTTATCATTTTTGGGAGCCAGTTGGCTGGCCAACCGCGCTCGTGGTAAAGCTAAATCAATCTGCTGAAATTGAGCTAGTTGGGCTGCTTCTTGTGCTAAAGTCAGCCCTTGCTTCTCCAGTTTTGCTGGATCTAATTGCAGCGTATGGGGAATTAGTGCCTGTGCATGAGCAACTTTGGGTATACTCAACAAACTACAGGCAACCAGAAACGAAATCAAATGAACGTGTTTCGGCACACTACCGCCTCTTACCCACAAATCAGTAATCTGTCAGATAGCTTAAACGATCTCTACTTTAGTCTAAAGGTAAAGTTTACAGTCGTTAGCACTAGCTGTATTCATCACCTTAGCTTAATTGAATGGAAACTGCTGTTAGCGGTAGCGGGGCGTTCAGCCCGTGCTGAGTCATCAAGAATTTTCTATTCCCCACTCCCGACTCCCTTTGTCACAAGTCTTGACATGAGCATTAACCAATAATAAATTCATCAGTGTGTAGTTACTAATTTATGGCTCGTAAACCTAAAATTACTAATCAGCAAATTTTAGAAGCTGCCCGCAAAGTTTTCCTTCAGCAAGGTTTTGGTGGTTCAACTATAGAAATTGCTCAACTAGCTGGTATTTCTGAGGCTTCAATTTTCAAGCGCTTTTCTACGAAAGAAGAATTGTTTTTTGCCGCTATGGGTCTTCCAGAAAGACCTTTGTGGATGAAAGAACTGGAAAACTTATGCGGTACAGGTAATCTCAAAGAAAATCTGATTCAGGTATGTCTTCAGATTTTAGAATTTTACAGTGAAGTACTGCCCCGCTTTATGATGCTGCGTTCCCGTGGTAGTGCTTTTCCCGAACCTTGTAACAGAAAAGAGCAGGGATTAATGCAAGATGTTAAAGTACTAACTTCTTTTCTAGAGCGAGAAATTAGCCTCAGTAGATTACGTCCTGTAAATGCCAAAATAGTTGCTCATATCTTAGTAGGAACTCTGATGAATTATGTTCTTTCGGAGCAAAAACCCTTTTCTCAAACTAGTTTTACAACTGAACCTGTTAAAGACTTTGATTTAGAACATCAACCAAAAGTTGTGTTTTCATTTGTGCAGAGTTTGGTAGAGGCAATTTGGTTAGGCATCGCACCTATTTAAATAGTAGGAAGTTCTTCACTAAATAAATGTATGGATTTATGAGTTATGAAGTATCAAACTCTGGCCCTTTCCCTATTATCCGTTCCCTGTTCCCTGTTTCCTGTTACCTTTTAAAGCGATCGCCCTGTGCCGAATTCTACTTCTTAGCAGTTAACATAAAACAGCTGTTGAACTGAGTATACTGGGGCAAAATAGAAAGCATGGCCATTGAATCTAACTCTCCCAATCCACCAAGCCGAGAACCTTTAACTGAACAGGAGCCAGATGACTTCGATGGTGGCTCTAGGGATAGTCATTTAAGTCCAGAAGCACTGACAGCACAACAAGCGCTGGCGGCAATTTCCTCTTTGCAATCGTCGCAGAATGCCGCCGTGATGCAGCAAGCTCGTTCTAATATGCAGCAACGCCCTACTCATCAATTCACGGTTAAGCCCAGGGCATTAATGCTAACAATAGCGGCGATCGCTGTGATTTTTCTGGGAGTTATCGTTAATAACTGGATTTTGGGAATTATCGGCACCTTGCTAACTTTGGTATTGTCTTTAGCTATGCTATTACCTTGGTTGCAATATATTCTCAAAGAATGGTTTACACCAGAAGACAGAACCTTGTTTGTCGGCTTCTTCGGACTAATAGCAGCCATTGTGGGCTTGATCAAATTCTCTGGGATTGGCGATCGCCTTTTTATGTTAGGGCGGAGAATCAACTGGGAAGCTTCGGGGACTTTAGCCGAATGGTTTGGGGCGTTGGGGCAAATTTTAATCGCCATCATTGCCGTTTATGTCGCGTGGCGACAATACGTTATTTCCAAAGACCTAACAATTCAACAAAATTTGCTGACAGTTCAACAAAATATCATTACTCAGCAGCAAACCATAGATTCTTATTTCCAAGGCATTTCGGACTTGGTGCTAGATGAAGAAGGCTTATTAGAAGACTGGCCACAAGAAAGAGCGATCGCCGAAGGCCGCACAGCCGCAATTTTTAGTAGTGTTGATGGCAGTGGTAAAGCCAAAATTCTCCGCTTTCTCTCCCGTTCTAAATTACTTACACCCTTAAAACGCGATCGGCGCTTAGGTCGAGCGATTCTCAATGGTATGGGTGGTTATGCAGAAGACCGTTTAGAAGGTGTACGCGTCATTGATTTAGGCGTAATGTTAGCCACCGCTGACCTTGCTGGTACAGATTTGCGTTGGACTGACCTGAGTGAAGCTAATCTTGTCCGTGCTAACCTTAGTGCTTGCGATTTAGTAAAAGCCAACCTCTCCCGCACCATTTTATATGATGCCAATCTCAGCAGTGCTGATATGAATGGAGTGCGTTTATTTTATGGTTCTGTCGAGAAAGCTTCGCCTCGTAGTCGTACAGAACCACCCAACTACGAAACTGGTGAACACACAGGGGCTGTGATTGAAAATGCCGATTTCACAAATGTTCAAAGAATGTCTGAGGCTAACCGTTACTACTGCTGTGCTTGGGGTGGAGAAACAACTAGAGCCACTATTCCCGGTGGTTGCGAAGGTATCCCTAATCTGTTGGGAAGATAGTCAAGAGTTAATGGTCATTAGTTTTTCTCTTACACCCTCACACCCTCACTCCCCGACACCCCTTCCTCCTTGTCCTCTTCCTCCCTTGCTGCCTAAGCCGCCTTGTCGTTCACAGACAAAACCTTGACGCTGCCAAAATTCCATATCCACATCCGTCAGTTGGGTAACATGTGAGCATTGTGGTTGGATAAATTGACTAACCACCGCCCAGAATGAACTTCGTGTGATGTCAAATGCTGTTTTCCACCAATATTCCCGATTAGCCGGACGACCTTTTTCTTTAACTACCTCTGGTTCTACCCAAATTCCTTGCGCCCCTAAGATAATCTGAGCCATCCATTTAGCTCTAGGGAAATGACTGGGAGAGCTAATTAACTTTACTTTATGTACTCCCCAACGTTTCAGAATGGGAATCCCATAGTAGAAATTATCAAAAGTAGAATCAGCGCAGTTTTCTAACCAAACGTTTTGTAAATCTGCTGTCTCTCTTTGAAAAATCAGCCATATACAGGGGTCTAGAGAACCACGAGAAATTAAAATGGGAATTTGGGGATTTTGTTTTGCTTGTTGGGCAACATAGATTTCACGGCGAATACTGCCACCAAGTACAAACAAAGCATCAACCGGCTTGGAAGATGCAGAAACTAAGGTTATAGTTGTGAAAATTAGCCAGCAACCCAAAACTAGGCATAAACCACGTAAAATTTTTTGTAGCAATTGCAACGTTTTATTTAATTTTCTCTTGTCAGAAATTGATGAATTGTGAGTAAATTTATGTCTCATGTCATAGCTGAAAAAAGCTGAGTTAAAGAATATAGAAAATGCCAGCAGTCCAGCCAACAAAATGCTATCTTATAAAATTAATATAGGGTGTAAATATGACACCGTTAAAAGTGTCACAATACTTGTATGGTGCGAGATTAGACTGCTAACTTATTTAGCAGATGTATGGTTACAACACTAATGGGAAGTAAGTCCAAATTTTTAGGGTAATTTCGAGGGGAAAATAATGAAGAAAGCTTAACTGAAAATAGATTATAAAAACTTAAAAGTCTCTGAAAAGTCTGATTGCTAAACTTTCAATAAAACAACCATTCCAGCTAATATACATGAACCAATCTGCGAAACATTACTCGCCGCTCCAACTAGCCATGATTGGTGGAGCGATCGCCACAACCGCCGCTGTATCCGTATTTGGCCCTGCTTGGACTCGCTGCGTTCGTGCCGCCCTACAAGATAGCCCTAAAACCTTAATTGACCAGGTATGGCAACTGGTAAATCGTGAGTATGTTGATGGAACTTTTAATCAACAAGATTGGCAAGCAACTAGGCAGAGCCTATTAAGTAAAGATTATTCTTCTAAGCAAGAAGCATACATAGCTATCCGCGAAGCTTTACAAAAAT
Source organism: Nostoc sp. HK-01 (assembly GCA_003990705.1). Lineage (GTDB taxonomy): Bacteria > Cyanobacteriota > Cyanobacteriia > Cyanobacteriales > Nostocaceae > Nostoc_B. Next base: position 6,401,275 of record AP018318.1, on the reverse strand, counting down.
TGGGTGATCCGTATACCAGATTTATGGATCCCAAACAGTATGAGGCTCTTACCAATCAAACCTCTGGGGAAGTCTCAGGTATTGGTATTCGGATGGAACTGAACGAAAAAACTCAGCGCCTGACGGTTGTGGAAGCCATAGATAATTCTCCAGCATTGAAAGCAGGGATTAAAGCTGGGGACGAGATATTAGCAATTGATGGGAAACCCACTGTAAAACTGAAGGTGGATGATGCTTCCAAACTAATTCGTGGTCAAGCAGGTACTCCCATCACATTACGTTTGGAAAGAAGCGGACAGGGTGCGTTTGACTTGAAACTGACACGGGCAACAATTGAAGTGCCAACAGTTAGTTATAACCTCAAGCAAGAAGGTAATCGCCGTGTAGGTTACATCCGCTTAAGAGAGTTTAGCGGCCACGCCGCAGATCAGATGCGTCGAGCAATTCGTGATTTGAATGGTAAGAAAGTTGATGCTTTTGTCTTAGATCTGCGTGGGAACCCTGGTGGTTTATTGCAGGCTAGTATCGAAATTGCCCGGATGTGGATGGATAATGGTGCAATAGTCCGCACAGTTGACCGTCAAGGTAGCAGTGAACAAACCAAGGCGAATCATACTTCTTTGACAAAACTCCCCTTGGCAATACTGGTAGATGGTAATTCAGCTAGTGCCAGCGAAATTTTAACAGGTGCGCTCAAAGATAATAAACGTGCAGTAGTTATTGGTAGTCAAACCTTTGGTAAAGCTTTAGTACAGTCAGTGCATGAATTATCAGATGGTTCTGGTTTAGCTGTCACTATCGCCCACTACTACACCCCATTGGGAACTGATATTAACCATAAGGGAATCGCACCAGATATCAAGATAGATTTGACAGAAGCTCAAGAGCGTCAGTTAGCATCTAACCCTAATTTAATTGGTACTCCCAGCGATCCGCAGTATGCTGGAGCGATCGCAGCTTTATCTAGCAACAGTTTCGCTCAGTCTTCTGTGATTCAAAACATCCCACCTGTGAGTGCTAGTACTGAAAGCTTGAAGTACTAGTGAGTTCAGGTTCATGTATAAGGGTTTGAGAATCTAAATTGCTGGAGTAAAAAAACTGCCTGATGAAGCCTGCATAGAATTTGGGAATTGGGAATAATAATGAGTAATCTGATTGCCAAAATCCCTAATTTTATGAATTATCAGCCAGTTGACACAACCACCGCCGCCACATTTTTGCCAATGGTGTCGGTGGTTGTTCCTATTTATAATGCTGAAGCAGATTTATCGGCTTTGATTGCTTGTTTGTCGGCGCAAACCTACCCTAAAGACCGAGTAGAATACTTGTTGGTAGATAATAACAGTAGCGATCGCACTCTCACCCTACTCCAAGAAGCTGCGGCAAGTTCAGTAATTAAAATTAGTGCTTTAAGCGAAAATCAAATTCAAAGTTCTTACGCTGCAAGAAATACAGGAATTCGCGCTGCTACTGGTGAAATTATCGCTTTTACTGATGCTGATTGCCATCCCCAACCCCAATGGCTAGAATCACTCATCCAACCTTTTGTTAATTCTGAGTTGGTAATTGTCGCTGGGGAAATTACAGCACTACCAGGGAATACTTTATTAGAAGAATACGCCGAACTTCAGGATATCTTATCGCAAAAGCATACTTTAGCTCATCCTTTTTGCGCCTATGGACAAACTGCTAATTTAGCAATTCGCCGCACTGCTTTAGAAAAAGTCGGCTTATTTCGTCCTTATTTAACTACTGGTGGTGATGCAGATATTTGCTGGCGGATTCTACAGCAAAATCTTGGGCGTTTAGAGTTTGCACCCCAGGCGACTGTACAGCACCGCCACCGTACCACACTCAAAGAACTGGCTAGTCAATGGCGACGTTATGGACGTTCAAATCGCTATTTGCATGAATTACATGGGATAGAACTGATGCCAGAATTGAAGTTGGCAGAATATGGACATCGATTAGGACGTTGGATGTTCAAAGAATTACCCAAAAATACTGTAAAGGCGATCGCTGGTAAAGCCAGTCTTGTAGATTTATTCAATACTCCCCTGACTGTGTTTGTTATTCAAGCCCGTGTTGCTGGGCAGAAAAACGCCAAATTACCAGAAAATGCCAAGATAATAGCTTGGTTGTAAAAATGAGAGTGACTTTTACCCAATCCTTGAATAATCAAGTTCTGAGAGGATTGATTTTACTCCGTATAGAAACTGATGATCTTTGTACTGAAACTTGGACATCATCTACATTCGATCCATACCAAGAATTGTACATTTGGTTGGGGCAAATTCGAGATTTGCAACTACCTGCAAAAATGATCATAGATAAAGAAGGTCGTGAAGTAGAGCTGATAGCTGAGAGTTTAAGCGATTTACTTGTGCAATTTTGGGTTGAGCCGTGTCTGTCTAGAAATACTACAACACGCCTTAATATTACGGTTGAACGTTGCGAATTGCTCAAGGCTTTTCATGATGGAATCATCAAATTTATTCAAGATGAATATCAACCATCACAATGGTCGCACATAGATAATCTGAGTAATACAAATTGGGGTGCTTTGCTCAAGCCAAATAATAGTTCTGGTCAAAATTGGCAAACACGTTTAGCAATGTATGGAGGAGGACATAGCAGAATTCCTGAAACCGGACGTGAAATCATATCGAACCAACTAACTCTAGAACAACAATGGTTAATAACTTTAAATGATGTACTTTTATGGATAGCAAATTTAGCAGCTAACGGTCAAATTAGAGAAGTCTACGCACTTGTTAGTTTATACAAAAATTTACCAATAGATATTGCCTTAGGTGAATTAGATGCGAGTTGGTATGAGCAACGGAAAATTGCGTTATATCAACAATATGAACTACGTGAGAACTCCATCACCAGACGAACACTTCATAATCGTGGTTATTTAGCAAAGGCACGACTAAAAACACTTAAACTTGGTCAAATTGTAGATGGCAGTATTATTAAAATTAAGCCGTATGGTGTCTTCGTTGATATTGGAGGATATTATGCACTACTACATATCTCCGCAATTTCTCAACAACCTGTTGAACATCCAGAAAAGGTCTTTCAAATTGGTGACTGGATTAGAGCAATAATTATCTCGATGGATATTGAAAGAGGGCGAGTGTCGCTATCAACTAGCGATTTGGAAACTGAACCAGGTGATATGCTAAAAGACCCATTGATTGTGTATGAAAAAGCCGAAGAAATGGCTGCTAGATACTATCAAAATGTCTTGTCAAAGCTACAATAGTATTAAAAAAATCCTAATTTATTCCCCACATTCTTAAGGTTTGTGAGTGGCGATATATTCTCTTACCCACTGACGAAATGCTCTCAGCGTTAGCGTAGTTCCTGTAGTTTTTGCCATCTCTATAAATCGGGGAATTTCTTCAATAACTCCAAAATTGGGAAAAATTAAACTTGTATCAGACTTAACATATTTGTCGCCTTGAAGTAAATTGATTTCTAACTTGCCTTGAAAGTAGCGCCAAATTTCTGGAACTTTTAATGCTTGATAGGCACTTGCTTTAGTTTTTGAAGTGATATCGATTTCAATTGCTAAATCAGGTGGAGGGTCAACGCTTAAGTCAATGCGTTCTTTACCAATCATCAATTCATAATTTTGAATGTAAAAGCAATCGTCTGGTTCGATCCCCGCAGCCATATCTTCACGCTTAAAGGTTGTTGAACCAAGAGATTCCCAGTACAAATCAAGTTCATCAAGGAGGATTTTTACTAAGTCTCCGATGATGACTTTAATTTTCTCATGCTCTGGGAGGGGAACCATAATTTCTAGTATGCCTTGGTTGTAGGCGATGCGGCTGTTACGATGCTCTCCTAATTCATCAAGAATTGCCTCAAATTCTTGCCAAATTACATCTTCCAGTATCACGCGCTGACCTGGCGTAACTCGAATTTGCCTGAGTCGCAGTGTAACCATACAATTGTTGATTTTTAGTACTAATATTTTAGCATTGCGTATATTTCTTAAAATTTTTGTAGTTGTTTATAAGCGATTTTTACTGGGTATAACAATCATGGCAAAATAAGGTACTTCAGCCGGGTCAACTTCATTTAATGGGACAATTCTCTGTTGTGACATTGTTGCCCGTTCAATATACAATGCCCGTGATGCTAATCCTAACTGCTCCAAAATATCCCGCACTTTTGTAAAATGGCGGCCTAATTTCATAATTGCAGCTGCATCGGTAGTTAACAGTTGTGTGATTAATTCTTCTGCTGGTAGTGGGGCGGGTAAAACGGTGAGAATATCGTTGTAGTAGGTGAAGGGTACGCCTAAAGCGACTGGACAAGCCATGAGTGAGGAAACACCGGGAACTACTTCGGTATGGTAATGCTGAGATAAGCGTGTGAATACATACATGAAGGAACCGTAGAAAAACGGGTCTCCTTCACACAAAACTACGACATCTCGTCCAGCGGCGAGGTGTTGAGCAATTGGCTCAACTTCTTGGTCATATATAGCCTTGGCTTTTTCTGGTTCTAAGGCGCGGGGGAGGTGAAAGGGGACTTCAATTTGTTCGCCAGTTAAATACTGCGAAACGATCGCCCGCGCTATACTCTCTTTATCTGTGGCTGATTGATAGGCAATTACAGGTGCAGCCTGCAATAACCGCAGTGCTTTGACTGTCAATAGTTCGGGGTCGCCAGGGCCGACACCAACTCCATATAGACGGCCTTTGGTTGTCATAATTATTCTTCCTCCGTTGCCAAGGCGTTAACTGCGGCGGCGGCGATCGCACTTCCACCCCGCCGACCATGTAATGTTATAAATGGTACATTTCGACTGTCTGCTGCTAGGGCTGCTTTTGATTCGGCTGCACCCACAAATCCGACAGGGAAGCCCAGAATCACCGCAGGTTTCGGCGCTCCTTGGTCTAACATTTCGAGTAACCTAAATAGGGCGGTGGGTGCATTACCAATGGCAACGACTGAGTTTTCTAAGTGCGATCGCCATAATTCTAAAGCGGCGGCTGACCTTGTATTACCCAGTTTTTGGGCGAGTTCTGGAACTTCAGGATAATTCAGGGTGCAGATAACTGCGTTATTGGCTAGTAGTCGCCGCCTAGTGACTCCTTCGGCAACCATCCGACAATCGCATAAAATGGGCGCACCTGCTGTTAATGCGGCGCGTGCTGATTGCACTGCTGTGGATGAATATCCCAAGTCAGTGACAATATCCGTCATTCCACAGGCATGAATCAGACGTACAGCAACTTTTGCTACATCTGTCGGCAGCACATCTAAGTTAGCTTCTGACCGAATGATAGAAAAAGAATTACGGTAGATTTCGTTAGCGTTTCGGATATATTCGGACATTTTTAATTACAAACCGCAGATTAACGCAGATTAACGCAGATTTTGGGACTCTTCAATAAATCTTTTAGTTGGGTAATACTATAACAATTGACAAATTCTAGAAAAGATTCGTCATGATTAAAGCGATAAATTTTATACACTTTGAGTATTTGTTCAATTAATGCAGGTAGTTCTGCAAAACTAACGTATTGATAGATTTGTCGACCGAATTTGGCGTGATTTTCTCTATCCCCAACATAAACGTGATAACTTTCTATATTGCGATCGCCTACGGCGGGGCGCAGCCCATCGCTCACACCTAGTAAGGTGATGTCACTGTTGTGATGTTGAGCGCAAGATTTTTCACAGCCGCTAAAGTGAATATTAATGGGGCTATCTAGCTTAACATGAGTTTCTAGGTAATCGGCTAACGCCAAAGCATGACCTTTGGTATCTGTAGCAGAAGCAGCACAACCCCGTTTACCAGAACAAGCAATTAATGAACTTTTAATATTTGTGACTGTAGAATCTAATCCGAATTCAGCTATTTTATTTTGAACATCAATAACGCTCTTTTGGTGAATATCCGTAATGAGTAAATTTTGCCAAGGTGTGAGTCTAATAGTCCCAATACCATATTTTGTGGCTAAATCACCCAAACGCCGTATTTGCTGACTTTCAAGCCTACCTAAAGGCAAAACTACGCCGATATAAAATAAATTTTCCTGTCGTTGGGGATGAACACCAATATGGCTGAAACATTCTTCCTTCTTTGTTTGAGAAGATGTGTTGATAAACTTCTCACAGCGTTGCCAAGAAAAATTTAACCGCTGTTCAACTTGCTGAAGATAATTTTCCCATCCCAAACTGTTTACTATTTCTCGCAAACGTGGCTTACGCTGACTATTGATATCAATATGATGTAAATAAACATCTGCTAAAGCTGCCAAAATAGACAAACATTGTTCTGGTAACAAGATAATTCCTGTATCAATGGGTGGTTTGCTTTTAATTAATCCCAGATGCAGGCGCAAGTAAACTTGAGTGTCGATTAACTCAGTAGTAAACAGAATATCATTGAGGCGATCGCTTACCGCAACTTTTCCACCGCCATCAAAGCAAACGCTAAACTTTGCTGATAGTCCTGAGAGTTCAGGATGCGCTGCTATATAGTCATCCCAGTTTCGCACCAAAGGGCGAGTATCGATTAATTCATCTGGGTCGATACCCGCTGTGGGACTAGTCATAATATTGCGGATGTGGTCTACAGCCGAATTGTGAGAACCTAAACCCAAATTTTGCAATTGCTGGAGAACTCCGCTGTTGATACCTTGACTAATTTCTCTGATTTGCAGGTTAGCGCGATTTGTGACATCAACGTAGCCACCACCGTAATTATCTGCTATGTCTGCGATCGCCTGACATTGTTGACTATTAAGTATCCCACCAGGTATTCTCAGGCGAGACAAAATGCCATCTTGAGCCGATGTAGCATAAAATAAGCCTGGACAGGCAATAAATCCCGAAAACAAAGTCCTAACTCCTTCTCTGTGCGACGCAGAGATTAGATCATCATTGTGTCTTCTAGACACACCCGGAGTTGGCATTCTGACTTGGGATTTCCCTTCACAGCTGCGGCACAGTCCCGGAATTTCACCGGAGTTTCCCAACTCCAAGCCTTAGTAATTTACCATGAGACGGTATTTGCAATGCTCAATACTTCACATTTTTCATTAATCATCAGACTGACGCACAGAGGAATGAAAGTTTGAGAGTGTTTTTCTTACCATGAATGTAAGTTACTACCAGATGCGATCGCACTTTTGCTCAAGGTTATTTTGATTACACCTAACACTCCATTTGATTGTTGCCAAAAATTCTGTCATCAGCGATGACTGGGATATTTTTTGTATTTGACAGTCTCTGGTCACGGTGGCAACTGCTAAGATGATCGTAGTTGCCGACAGTCATTAAAATTTAATGATTGACTCTAACTATAGATAGATGTAACATTTAAGTTAATCGAAGGGGAGTAGCTACTGGCATAACTTTTTCAGTTAAAAGCCAGTTCATCTGAGTCAACATACTGGTGATAAGCCTGGTTCAGATGTCAAATGCTAAGTATTTGAAAGCGAGACCTTCACTAAGTTCACAAACAAGATGTGAGCTTGGTGAGGTCTTTTGGCTCTCTTCAAGCTCACATCGCTACGAATTTTTCAGGAGCTTGAGAGAGTGTTAACAGCTTTTACCGCAGGTTTATTATTAATTACCGTTTCTGAGCTTGGTGATAAAACTTTTTTTATTGCTGTAATTTTGGCAATGCACCATTCGCGGCGCTTGGTGTTTGTTGGGGTAACAGCCGCCTTAGCAGCAATGACTATCCTCTCGGTAGTATTTGGGCAAGCAGCATCTTTACTCCCAAAAATTTACATTCATTATGCGGAAATTGCTTTGTTTCTGGCCTTCGGTATGAAGCTGTTATATGACGCGAGTAAAATGGCGGCGGCGAGTTGTGATGCAGATGTTGTAGAAGAAGCAGAAGCCGCGGTGAAAAAAGCAGATGCACAGCTACCAAAGCGCAAAACCCCTTGGGCAATTTTAACAGAAGCCTTCTTATTAACATTTATGGCAGAGTGGGGCGATCGCACACAAATTGCCACCATTGCTTTAGCGGCGGGTAATAATCCAATTGGGGTAACAATTGGAGCCGTTTTAGGACATAGTATTTGTGCCGCGATCGCAGTTATCGGTGGTAAACTCATCGCCGGACGCATTTCTGAACGCCAACTTACCTTTATTGGTGGATGCTTATTTCTGATTTTTGGCGTGGTTGCGGCTGTAGAAGGAGTGTAAAGAGAAATAGGTTGACCTCTTTCCCTAGTAGGGAAGGAGGTTTTTGATTAGTGAATTGATGCTCTAGTACTTGCCAAAATTAAAGATTTTCTCAAATTAAGATAATTTTGAGCGCAAACAAGGGATAACTAAAAATAGTTCCATCTCGGTAACTATTCTTTGAATGCTTCTATGACCTATTGTCTGAGAATTGCCGACATCCCCACAAATGAACGTCCGCGTGAACGTTTGATGACTCATGGCCCCAAAATTTTAGCAACAGCGGAGTTAATTGCAATTCTTTTAGGCACTGGTCAAGGGCCAGGAAAACTCTCAGCAGTGGGTTTGGGACAATATCTTTTACAAGAATTAAGCAAACACCAACGTGACCCATTGGCAGTTTTACGAGAAGTTACCCCAGCAGAATTAATGCAAGTTCCTGGTATCGGCCCAGCAAAAGCCACCAGCATTTTAGCTGCTGTCGAACTAGGCAAACGTGCCTTTCTCTCCCGCCCTTCAGATGGCGCTGCAATTGATAGTCCAATGGCGGCGGCGGCGGCGCTTAGTCAAGATTTAATGTGGCAAACCCAAGAACGTTTTGCAGTATTGTTATTGGATGTTAAAAATCGTTTGTTAGGTACACAAGTTATTAGCATTGGTACTGCTACCGAAACCCTAGCTTCGCCACGAGAAATTTTTCGGGAAGTAATTCGTCAAGGTGCAACACGAGTAATAGTCGCCCACAACCATCCTTCTGGGAACATTGAACCTAGTCAAGAAGATATAGAATTGACTCGTCAATTATTAGCAGGAGCGCAGTTATTGGGTATTCCGTTGCTAGATCATGTAATTTTAGGTAATGGAAATCACCAAAGTTTGCGCGAAATAACAACTTTATGGAATGACTATCCTCAATTTGATTGATGTAGCGCAGGTGGAGAGTTTTGGTATTTATACAAACTTGACATCACTGCTCCCCTGCTCTATCTCGAAAAATTGTCTATTGACAACAAAATTAATCTATGTATTCGTCAAATTTGTATCTTATTGCCAGATTTTTTTCCTAGCCATAGGCATAATAAAAGCACCCATTTCTCACTCTGGTGACTCTGCTGACTTCTCAAATTATGACGCAGAGAGGAATTGTCGATGAAATGGGAAAATCAACTCTGTTTTCAGAAGAGGTTTAGCAAGAATTATCAGATAAACCTGACACGCTCCCAAGTCAAGATTTATCAGAAAACCTTTCTGGAAATATATCCTAGACAATTGCGTCTGTAACGCTTGGATATATTAGTGCATCGAATGTTTTGATCAAGCGTATGAATTTACTAGGATATCTCCGCACATCTAAGTTGGAAGACAGATGGAAATTTCTTACCGCAACATCAATTATTCACTCAATTCTTCTTCTTTGGCAGATTTTCCAGTCCTGCAAACCGATAAGTACATCTTGCGCCTGGCCTCAACTGAAGAAGAATTAGAATCTATCTTCCGCTTGCGGTTTGAAGTCTTTAATCGGGAACTAGGTTTAGGATTTTCTAGTTCTAGCCTAACCCAGATGGATAGAGACAAGTTTGATGAAGTTTGTCATCATTTGATGCTGATTTCTCAACAGACTGGTCAAACAATTGGCACTTATCGGATGCAAACTTATCAAATGGCATCTCAAGGGTTGGGTTTTGATGCTGCTGATGTGTTTAATCTCAACACAATTCCTGATAATGTGCTACAAGCATCTGTGGAAGTTGGACGTGCGTGTATTGCTAAAGAATTTCGTAACAGTCAAGCGTTACTATTACTATGGGAAGGATTAGCTAATTATCTGATTTGGAGCCAAAATAAATATTTTTTTGGCTGTGCTTCGTTAATGACACAATCTGCTAGAGAAGCCGCTTGTACATATCATTTTTTTCAAAAAAATCATTTCACACATTCAAGTATTTTAGTTTATCCCAATTCGCAATATGGTTTAGAAATTGATCAATATTGTTTAGATAAATATGAGGTAAACATTCCGAAGATTGTCCAAGCTTATTTAAGTATTGGGGCGAAAATATGTAGTTTGCCTGCGATTGATCGGCAGTTTAAAACAATTGATTTTTTAACAATTTCCAATCTAGAAAACTTCACAAGATGGCATTTACCGAAATGTTTTGCCAAAAAACCGAGTTTGCCTTGAGCAAAAAAGCTTTTAGTGGAAGTTGAGTAGCGATCGCCCTCATATATTCATAATTTATCTAACTATGCAGCAGAACACAATCATTCCTGGTTGGTTGCGGTTTTTAATTATTGTTTTGCTGGTGATGTCTGTATTGTTTCGCTTTTTTAACCTAGATAGCAAAGTTTATTCCCATGATGAAACATATACATCATTGCGAATTTCTGGTTATACAGTTGCGGAAGTCAAACAGCAATTATTTAATGGTCGTGTAATTACCTCCGAAAGTTTTGCTCAGTTCCAAGGTATTAATCAACAAAAGGGACTGAGTGATACGATTATGTCGTTAGCGAAGGAAGACCCCCAGCATCCACCGCTTTATTATGCGATCGCCCGATTTTGGTTAGGAATTTTTGGCAATTCTGTTACAGCCATTAGAAGTTTATCGGCTTGTATTAGCTTATTAGTATTTCCTGGTATTTATTGGTTATGTCGGGAATTATTTGTTGTCCCATTATCATTACCTTGGTTAGCGATCGCAATTACCGCTGTCTCGCCAATTTACTTAATATATGCCACAGAAGCCCAAGAATATATTCTTTGGTTAGTCACTATTATCATCAGCAGCGCTGCACTCCTGCGAGCCTTACGTTTAGAATCAAAACCTCCAGGTAAACTACCTCCAGACCAGTTTACTATTTGGAGCCTTTATACAGTCACTTTAGTATTAAGTCTCTATACCAGTTTATGGAGTGGATTTTTAGCGATCGCACATAGTATTTATGTCATCACAATTTCCCAATTTCAGCTAAATAAAACTGTTAGAGCTTATCTATTAGCCTCCATTGTGGCTTTTTTTGCTTTTATTCCTTGGATGATCATTGGATTAGCTAAATTTTTTCAGTTTTTACTGTCAAATCAGGGAATACAAACGCAGTTAGCACCAATATCTTTATTACCATTTTTACTGAGACAAATCAGTAGAATCTTTTTTGATTTAGATTTGGTATTAGATAACAATTTCAATTATTTAATCTGTGCATTTTTGGTAATTTTAATAGGATGCGCGATTTATTTACTTTGTCGCACTACGAACTATAAAGTTTGGTTATTTATTGTGATTTTGATTGTAGTACCATCACTACCATTAATCTTACCAGCCTTAATATCTGGTGAAATTAAGCTAGGTTCTGAACCATATTTTTTGCCGTCTTATTTAGGTATGCAGATTGCTGTTATTTATTTATTAGCTACACAACTTTATAATGGCAGTTTAACAAGGCGAAGAATCTGGCAAACAATTATAGCGCTATTAATTATTGGTGGACTAGTTTCTTCGCGGGTATATTATCAAGCTGAAACTTGGTCGCATAAAGGAGTAAGTTACAATAATCTCCAAGCTGCTCAAATTATTAATCGCTCTGCACGTCCATTGTTAATTAGCAATGCTGAAGGAATTAATTATGGCAATGTGTTTTCTTTAAGTTATCTTGTAGAGCCACGAGTTCGGTTTAAATTGGTCAACACTCAACTTATTCCGAATATTTCTGATACCTATAGTCAGGTTTTTTTCTTGAATATTTCTCACACTTGGCGACAGCAATTAGCAACTCAATACCAATCCCCAATAAATCTTGTTTATCGAAATGAATATTACTCACTTTGGGAATTACGTAAATCTCAAAGCTCACGTTAAAGTATAATTTGTCCGCACCATCCATTTTCAGTACATTGAAACTATATGAGTCTATAGCAATCTAATTTAATGTTTCAAAAATTAAATCTGACTGCTGTACCAGCATGGAAATTGACATAATAGTGATTTTATTGATGTAATCTGGGTAACTAATTAAATAATCGATTATATACAAAGTTAGATAACATAAATTAGTTAATATGGTAATGTTTATCTAAAAGCAAAAATAGCTGAAATTGTCGTTAAACATACAATTTAGAAAGTATTTAACTCAATTGCGGATATTCAAGATGTACAGTAAATAACGTTAAGTGAATCTAGGGATGAGTGAAATTGCTAAATTCATGGTGATAAAAATTATGTAGGTAAGGTTATTTTTTAGTGAAAGTATTATTGGTAATATCACTAAGTCCTACTTGCCTTTTATGAATTAGGTGTTATGAATTGTACAAGGTAAGCATTTTCCTGTTTGCCAATTGTGCAATTTTTAATGCGATTTAAATAGAAGAATTTGTCTTAAAATCACACCACGGGTATAAGGCAGAAGAATGGTTAACTCTTGCAACACCAGCCGGGAAATATTATGGCGACAAGTTTGGGGATTAGCGGCTTTACTAGCAGCAATCATCCTCAGTTGGATGGTATATGCTTTTTATCAACCAAAAATATTACAAGAACTAGAATTAGTTGAATTAGCTGGTTGGCTGGGAATAGTGCAAGGGTTAATCGCCGCAGTTCTTGAACCTTTGAATGGGGGAATTTCCGATCGCATCCAGCAGCGCTTGGGTAGTCGTTTACCGATGATTAGCTTTGGGGTGGTGTTAGCTGGGTTAATGTTTGTCGGTGTCTCGTTGTTAGCTGACTACAATTTACCCACAGGTATTCGTTGGATTATTCCCGTGCTGATGACGGCTTGGGTGATCGCTATGATTATATTTCGTGGCCCGGCGATCGCACTTTTAACTCAGTTTGTCCCCGCCACAGAACTACCCCAAGCAAATGCCATTCTGGTATTAGTGTTTGGTACAGTGGGAGCGATCGCCCCATTATTCAACACTTTACTTTCTAGTCTAGGTGCATCGATTACTTTTATGTTAGGCGCGATCGCTTTAGTCTTGGGCGCATATATTTTGCAAATATTCACTCCCAAACAAAATTTTGTCCCGGCTATATATCATCAAGATAAATCTGCAACTGCGCCGAATGTGTTGTTAAGCTTGATTTTTGTCATCGGTTTAGCCACAGGATTTGAAATTAACCTGTTATTTGCCATTTTTCCCCAAGAATTACAAACTCAACTCCCAGGATTGCAAGTAGAATTTATCGCCTCTGAGATACTGTTAGTCTCAGCAATTGCATCTGTACCTTTAGGAGACTGGACAGCAGATTTAGGTGCAAATAAATCGATGTTGCTGGGTCTGGGAACAATGACAGGCTTGATGGGGTTAACAATATTAAACGATAATTATATTTTGGCGATCGCCTTAATTCTGGCTTTCGGGATGAGTTTTAGTTTAGTGTTGATCAGTATGATTCCCTTCGCACTAGGCAAACTACCCGCAAGTCAGGCTGGCTTGGGTACAGGTTTATACTTTGGTGGTAGTGCTGGCGGAACAGCGATTGTTTCACTATTAATCAAACAACTTGGTCTGACATCTGTCGGTGCATTTTTATTGGCGGAAGTTGCTTTTTTAGTAGTAACTTTGTGTATTCTTTTGTGTAAGAAAGTTTCTCGAATCAGGACTGGGGAATAAAACATTGAAATGGCTGTCTATTATAGGTATTGGCGAAGATGGATTACAGGGTTTAAGTGCGATCGCCCGTTCTATAATTGCTCAAGCTGAGGTTATTATGGGAGGCGATCGGCATTTGGCCATGCTTCCCAGTGATGACCAGCACCAAAAAATTTCTTGGACTTCTCCTTTTACCGCATCAATCGCAGAAATTATCAGCCGTCGTGGTCAGCAAATCTGCATCTTAGCCAGCGGTGATCCTCTATGTTACGGCGTTGGTGTCACATTAACCAAACATATTCCCATCTCAGAAATCACAATTATTCCCGCACCTTCAGCTTTTAGCCTTGCTTGCGCCAAACTGGGATGGTCATTAACTGAGGTAGAGACTTTAAGTTTATGCGGTCGTCCTGCGAGTTTGCTTCAGTCTTATATTTATCCCCAAGCCAAGTTATTAATTTTGAGCGCTGGTAAGGAAACCCCGCAAATTGTGGCAGAAATCCTCAAAAGTCGCGGCTATGGTGAGAGTAAAATGATTGTCTTAGAACGTATCGGCGGGATTCACGAACGGATAATTGTCAGTACAGCCGCAGCTTGGAGTGAAACAGAAATTGCTGACTTGAATACCATCGCCGTTGATTGTATGGCTGATATTGGCGTTGTCGCTTTACCAAGATTACCAGGATTGCCAGATCATGCCTATCATCATGATGGACAATTAACCAAACGAGAAGTCAGAGCGATTACTTTATCAACCTTAGCACCCCTACCAGGAGAACTTTTGTGGGATGTCGGCGCGGGTTGTGGTTCAATTTCTATTGAATGGATGCGAAGCCATCCTCGGTGTCGAGCGATCGCCATTGAACAAAATTCATCTAGACTGCAATATATTGCCGATAATGCCACAGCTTTGGGTACACCCAACCTAGAAATTATCGCCGGAAAATCGCCATCAGCTTTACCAGGCTTACCCACACCAGACGCTATTTTTATTGGTGGTGGAGTTACAGCAGCCGAATTATTTGACACTTGTTGGTCAGCACTACCCCCTGGTGGTCGTTTAGTTGCTAACGCTGTCACCATCGAAAGTGAGCAAACCTTATTTCAATGGTACGAAAAAGTTGGCGGCAGTTTTACCCGGATTGCTATTCAAAAAGCAGAACCTATTGGTAAATTCCTCGGATGGCGTGCGATGTCTCCTGTTACCCAATGGATAGCAGTTAAATAATTTTCGATTCAACCCACGCAGGTGGGTTTTTCAGTCATTTTGCTTAAATAAACTTAATATCAATGTGATTAAAAAGCCTCACCAATTTTAAGAAAATTCACCCGAATATTACGACACATTAACGGTGTTCACATTTGGTAAATACACATAGTAATTAAAATTGCCGCGTGCTAAATTAAATTCAAGGTACAAAAAGGTTAAGTTTAAGTGAAATAAAAAACTTGAAATTAGAGCCTGTACCTCCTGCTCTAAGATCCACGCGATCGCAACTCAACTATCACATCCTATGGAAGTGTTTTCGCCTTAATTCTATTGATTTTATTGGAGGTTTTTGAACATACAGCCAGAAATGCCTGCCTATTTAGAATCAAGGATGTTGAAGTCTGAGAACAACGATTGCATTTGTCCACCTTATTTGAGTTAATTCTTCTGTTTTTTCAATCTTCTCGAACGATTGCATATTGTTTAATAAACCGCCTGTAGTTACTGATGTTGATCGGTCGTAACTTAGGCGGTTAATAGTTTTTATCAAAGAATTAACAACAAATTACTATTGACTATTGACAAACTAGAGTAATCACCGTAACTTCCGGTGGGCAAAACAAGCGTCCTGGTCGATAAGTTCCTAAACCACGATTAACATATAACTGATTATTTGCTACTTTGTGAAATCCTTGCGCCCATTCCCAATATCTCACTACTTTAGAACAATCATCAAATAAAAATGGCACCCGTCGGCGCAGTTTTTTTGGTAATTGCTTGAGTAACTTCTTGTAATAAAAAACCGCAGGGCCAAAACCGGGAATGACAATATGACCCCCATGCGTATGACCTGATAGCTGTAAGTCAACGCGCCACTGTTCTAATATCTTGGCAGTATCAGGATTATGAGAGAGAACAATCCGCGGTGTTAGTGGGTCTAGTTGCTGCATCACAGGTACAGGATTAAACTCCCGCGACCAATAATCAGCTAAACCGACTATAGGTAATTCTTCGCCGAGAGGATAGGCGATTTCATTCCACAAAACATGAACTCCAATACTAGCGAAAGCATTTGTAACTTCTGCTTGGGAGTGGTTGTAGTGGATGTCATGATTACCAAGTACAGCATAAATCCCGCAGCGACTTTGCAGATGTTTGAGCCGCATCACCAGTTGATGAATTGGGCTAGGATCATCAGTGACATAATCACCTGTTAAGACAATTAAATCAGGTTCTACTTCATTTGTAACTGCGATCGCTTCTTGCAACATTTCTTCCGAAAGGCGCATTCCATCATAGTGAAAATCTGATAACTGTACTAATGTTGTACCTGCTAAAGATTGCGGCAGTCCGGCAATCTTAACCGTTATTTTATCTACACTTAAACGTCCCGTAAACAACCAGTGCATAGTGCAGAAACACTCCTCATAGCAGCGTTTACAGCTTATCAAATAACAAAAACCATCTTAAAAAATAGTAAAAATTTAATCACTATTTATTCTCTTTGTAGGGTAATCAATGTCACTTCTGGCGGACAAAATAGCCTTCCTGGAGAATAAGTTCCTAAACCACGATTGACATATAGCAGATTGCTTCCTACACGATGTAAACCCTGCGCCCATTCCCAATGACGGAGGACATAATTTTCTCGGCGTAATAATGGAAAGTAACGGCGGATTTTGTAGGGGATTTTTTGGACTATTTTTTTGCGATAAGCTATAACCGCCCCTAAGCCAGGAATCACGATTTGACCACCATGACTATGACCAGATAACTGCAAATCTACCCGCCATGCTTGTAATATTTCCGCCGTATCAGGGTTATGAGATAACACAATTCGGGGTATATTTGGGTCTAGTTGCTCCATTACTGGCACAGGATTGAATTCTGGTGAATAACGATCTGCGAGTCCCACTAGCGCTAATTCATTACCAAAAGGATAGACAACTTCATTCCATAAAACACGCACACCAATGTTAGTTAAAGCTTTGGTAATTTCTGTTTTTGCATGTCGGTAATATATGTCATGATTACCGAGTATGGCATAAATACCAGCTTGAGCTTGCAATTGCTTTAATTTTAAAACTAGTTGATGAATTGGTTGCGGACTAGTTGTAACATAATCACCTGTTAAGATTACTATATCTGGTTTTAGTTGGTTGCTAAATGCGATCGCCTTTTCTAACATCTCATCAGACAAAGCCACACCATCATAATGAAAATCCGACATCTGCACCAACTTCTTACCTTGTAAAGATGCAGGTAGACCCGCAATCTTAACCGTTAATTTTTCAACAGTCAACGGCCCAGATAATAACCAGTGCATAATAGTTTGAATAAACTTCAATAATAGCGTTTAAAGTCTAGCTAACAATCCGCCATTTGAAAGTTGCAGGTTAAACACTTTTGAGAAACTTGATAAATCTTGATTCAACTCTGTGTTTCTGTGTTTAGTATAAAAAATCAATTATATGAGCAAATCAAGGAATAATTGCTGACTTAGTGAAACAATTATCAAGTAAATTTAACAACAAGGTGAAAATAATCACAACATTAGTAAAGACTTTCGCTGATTTACTGATAAATGAGGGTGAAGTGCGATCGCCAGCAGATAAATACATCCGATAAAAGGTTGTTTGAAAAGTATTTTTGCTAACATCAAAGCCTCTCTCCGTTTCGGGGAGAGGTTTGGAGAGGGGTTGTTGGTATACTTTACGACTTTTCAAACATCCTACAAGTTTTCTAGACAATAGAATCTCCACCTTCTTGATTAAGACTTAAGCGTAAAACTGACAGTCCTAAAATTATTAAAAATAATATCAACCCAATTGTGCAAGCATAGCTAATATCTAAATTACTAAAAGCTTGTTCGTATAAATAATAAACAATAGTTTTAGAACTATCGAGTGGGCCGCCTTGGGTCATAATATAAACTTCTTCAAAAACCTTAGTTGCAGAAATAGCTGAAATTACTGCTACTAAAGCTAAATAAGGTCTCATCAAAGGTATTGTAATATCCCAATGTTTGCGAATACCATCCGAGCCATCAATAGCTGCGGCTTCATACACATCAGCGGGGATGGATTGTAACCCAGCTAAATAAATTACCATGTAATAGCCTAATCCCTTCCAAATAGTCACAGCCATCACACTGGCTAAAGAAATGGGGACAATCCCCAAAATTTTATCTGGACTAGTTAGCCAAGGAATTCCTTCAGGGAAAATTCCCAAAGTTTTTAGCCACTGATTAAGTAAACCGTTTTCTGCATACAACCATTTCCAGGCTATACCTGCAACTACCATTGAAATTACCACTGGTGTGTAATATGCGGCTCTAAACCAACTAACTCCCCGGAGTTTTTGATTAACCAAAATTGCTAACCCTAAAGGAGCAATCACCAAAATTGGTACTACACCCACCAGATAAAGAAAAGTGTTTTCTAAAGTTTTCCAAAAAACTGCATCCTTCCACAAACGCAGGAAATTAGTAAAACCTATCAACTGTGGCGGTTGGGAAATATCTTCGTAGCTGGTGAAACTGAGGTAAAAGGCTTGTAATGCAGGCCAAAATACAGTTAACCCCAACAGCACTAAAGCAGGTAGCAAAAACAAGTACGGGGTGAGTCGTTGTTGGATGATAATCCAATCTTTAGATGTCAGTTGACTCATAACAGTATTGGTGAGACGGCAAAGCTAACTCATATTACACGAACAGATGGGGTTGGAGAGCGATCGCTCAAACGTCATCTAAGTACTTTTGGGTATGTAGCTGTATTAATCACTTAAATTGATTAATTTAAAAAATAATAATATTTGTACTTATCAGAGGAACAGCATAAATTAAACCCATAGACAAAAACACAGACAGCAATCACCCACGGAGGTAAATTATGAATCCAGTAGTTAGACCAAAATCAGAGCCACAACAAATGACACCTGAAGAATTAACTCGTGGACAACACCTGGCTGATAAACTCGCATCTCAGGTAGGTTCTTGGAAATTTCTGATTTGCCAAAGTACCATTTTAGCTGGATGGGTGGGAATGAATTTAGCGCCAGGAGTTCCCCATTGGGATGAGTCGCCATTCATTATGCTCAACTTGGTCTTTTCATTCGCTTCAGCTTACACAGCACCCATAGTTTTGATGAGTCAAAATCGTCAGTCTGATACTGACCGCCGCAACGCTGAAATTGACCATCAAGTAAACTTACGCGCCGGACAAAACATCGAATTACTTCATGAAAAGTTAGATACCTTGCACTCGCAACAAATTGCCGAACTAACTCAAATCGTCAAAGAACAACAGCAAATGCTGCGAGAAATGAAAGTAAATTTAGCAGCTACTTCTAAAGAAATTAAAGATAATCGAGTCGCTTTAGCACCAGGACTGATTGTACAAATTAACGATAAATTTCCTAAAGCAACACCTGTTAAACAAGCCAGCAAACACGATAAATCAATTGTCGATAATGCCAAAGTTATTGATCAATACATTCATCGATAATCATGAATTACCAACAGTGAGAGTCTAAATTTTAAATATCTCGATCCTGTTCTAGAATAAAATCTTGACTCTGCCACTCAAACGTATAACTAGCATTATCATACAATCACATATTTGAATTGCTTCAGCAACTCAATTAACTTGCAAGGCTACAACTCCACACTTAACAAAGTAGCAACTTACCCAGTATTTGCAGACATCAATTAAGCATAACAGACACAAGCTCAATGTGTAGATAAAGGAGAAAGATAAATGAATGGAATCATGTCGGGAATTCCTACGGGAATAACAGCTTTTACCGCTACAAACTTAGATGATTTAGTCATCCTAACGCTGTTATTTTCGCAAGTAAATGCCAATTTCCGTCGTCGGCACATTGTGATTGGTCAATATCTTGGTTTTATTACATTGGTAATTGCTAGTTTAGCTGGTTTTTTAGGTGGTTTAATTTTGCCATCGCATTGGATAGGTTTTCTGGGTTTTGCACCCATCGCTATTGGCTTAAATCGTCTACTAAATCCAGATAAAGATACTTCTTCAACAATAGAATCAGAGCAAGAGTTAACTAAATCTTCGCCCTTCGCTGGCTTATTATCTCCCCAATCTTTTAGTGTGGCTGCTATTACTATTGGCAATGGTAGTGATAACATCAGTATTTATATGCCATTGTTTGCAAATGCTGATTTTTCTAGTTTACTAATTATTATTGCAGTATTTTTAGCACTCGTTGGTGTTTGGTGTTATGGAACATATAAACTTACCTGTCAACCTGCTATTTGTAATTTAATTTCTCAATATGGCAATAATATTGTTCCCTTTGTATTGATTGGTTTAGGAGTATTCATCATTTTAGATAGTGCTTCTTTACATCCCATTGCTTTAGCAGTTAGCTGTTTAGTATTGATGGGATTAGTCAAACTGTATGGCATCAACACACAGATAGAAACATCTGCCGATGTTGACTGGTAAATTTAGTGATCAATGTTTGTTAACAAATTTTGTACACTCAAGAGGATAAATATCATGAAACTACTCCGCATTGCTCTTGTTTCTTTAGTACTTTTAGTAAATTTAGTCATCGCTCCACCTTCTTGGGCTAGTAAACCAAATCTGACACAAAGTACTGATTACACCGAAGTTACCCAAGCAATTGATAACTTGGTGAAATTAAAAGAAACTCCTGCTGACTCGCAATATACACCAGAACAAATTGAACGGAAATTAGGTGATTTGAAATTACAAAAATATATTTTAGAAACAGCAAGAAATTGGGCGCAGTGTCGTAATGAAACAGGTAAAACTCTTGCTGTCTATGGACATAAACCCAAAAAAATAGCGCAAGGCAATACTCTCTACTTTTTAGGTAATGGTCAAGTTACAGATGATGATTGGGATTGTGATGGTGTTTATTTACCAGTTGGGACTAAATTACCTGGTGATATTGAAGGCTTAACAGAACCTTTGGCTATTAAAGTTGTAGATGGTACTCAATTAGTTGCAACAACTAATCCAGAAACAGGTGTTGTTGAATTTAATGTGACCCCTGCTAATGTTTTGAAAGCAGGTGCTATTGATTGGTTAATGCCTAACTTGACTCAAGCTGATATTGATGCCAAAGTTCCTGATGCACCAATTGAAGATTAAAGTTTGTTGAATTATGTATGAATGACCATATACCCGACTTCTTTAAGAAGTCGGGTATATAAGTTTATTTATTAGCCTGAACCACATTTAAATTTATACATTTATACAGCAGAAATGGCACAAACTTGTAAACCAACTGGTGTTTGAATAATCACAGCTTCTACACCAAAAACTTGAGCGATCGCCTGTGGTGTTAAAACTTCTGCTGGTGTACCAACTCCCCAAAGTTTTCCTTGTTTTAATAAAGCAATGCGAGAACTATAACGTGCAGCTAAATTTAATTCATGTAACACTGTTACTATTGTTAATTCCTGTTGTTGATTTAAATCTTTTAGCAGTTCTAATAATTGCAATTGATAATTAATATCTAAATAAGTTGTAGGCTCATCTAATAATAAAACTTTTGGTTCTTGTGCCAATGCCAGAGCTAAAAATGCGCGTTGTCTTTCACCACCTGATAGTTGTTCGACTGGGCGATCGCGCTTATCTTCTAGCTGTGTTTTTTCAATTGCTACATCAACTTTTTGCCAATCTTGTGCTGTTAATTCCCATTGCCACCAAGGTTGATGAGGTGTTCGTCCTAAACTCACTAATTGTCTAACATTTAAGCCCACTGGCACAGTTTGTTGTTGTGGTAATAGTGCCAATTTCTGCGCTACTACATTCGGCGGTTGAGAATGAATTGCTTTACCGTCAAGCAAGACAATTCCCTGTTGTGGTGCCAGAATTCGACTTAATAATTTGAGTAATGTTGATTTACCAGAACCATTAGCACCAACTAAACTTAACCATTCTCCTGTTTGCAAGGTGAGGTTAATATTCTGCACAATTGGTTCTGCGGTATAACCACCAGTGAGATTTTGCAGTTCTAGAGGCATTTTAAGACAGACGTAAAATTCGAGAAATTAGATTTGACTTTTCTTCAACTACCGTATACACACAAGTTTTTGAGAATTGCTACCCAATAAGATAAATTAATTCTTACAGTTAATACATTAATCATGTGAGACGGCGCATTAACAATGTAACTTGATAGATCAATAATGTGAGACAACACATCAACAATGTAACTTGATACATTAATAATTTGCAGCACCGCACTAACGATGTAACTTGATACATTTATAATGTGAAGCGACGTTATTACATTGCCAATTAAGCAACTTGTGTGTACATCATAGCTTTTAGGAAAAAGAGGCTGGGAGAAAAAGTTGTCTCACTAAAATTAAGACTTACCCAATCCAGATGAACGACGATAAAGCAACCAAATAAATAAGGGTGAACCTAACAAAGCAGTCACAGAACCGACTGGTAGTTCTACCGCCCCTAATCTAGAAAGTAAATCTGCAAAGGTGAGTAACCATGCACCCGCCAGGGCTGACAGTGGTAAAACAAAGCGGTGGTCTGTACCCACTAGTAACCGAACTCCATGCGGTACTACCAAACCAACAAAGCCAATCAAACCACTGATGCTAACTGCACCGGCGGCGAGTAAAGTTGCAACGCCACCAATTAATAAACGCGATCGCGTTAATGATACACCCAAGCCAACGGCTAAATCATCTCCTAACGCCAGCACATTCACCGACCGCGCCAGCAACCAACCGCCCAGCAACGCCACAATAATATAAGGCCCCGCAGTCGTAATTTCTTTCCATCCCCTAGCGTTTAAGCTACCCACCAACCAACTTAAGGCTACTTGAATTTGACCATCTTCGGCGAGTAACAATAATGTACTTTGTACTGCACCCAATAAAGAACTAACCGCCACACCGCCTAAAATCAACCGTTCAATGGAAATTCCCGAACCTGCACGACCGAGAAAAATCACTATAGCTGAGGTCAAAATTGCCCCAAGCCACGCGGCTAAAGGAATAGCAATGGGAAAGACGTGCAAAGTGATCATCACAATCACAATTAATCCTGCACCTGCGGAAATTCCCAAAATAAAAGGGTCAGCTAGACTGTTGCGTAACATTCCTTGCAGTAGTGCGCCAGACATTCCCAAAGCTGCACCCACAATCACAGCAGCGATGATCCGGGGAAGTCGCAAATCCCAGATAATAGTTTGGTTAGTGGGATCGCCTCGATGCAGAATCGCTGCCCACAATTGCGAAAAACTTAGGGGTACTGCGCCTTGAGACAGGGACAGCGCTAGAGTAATAATTAGCGCTGTACTAATGAGCAAAACAGCCCAGAGTATGCGGTTTTGAGTAACAGCGGCTAGTAACGGGATTTTCATTCACAGACGTTAATTTCTGGTGCGTAGACACAAAGTGGCTTGTCGTAAGACATCGCTGTTATTCTACCTTATGCACCAACTTAAACAGCGGTTGGATCTTCACTGACTTTCACAACCAGCTTGCCAAAGTTTTCTCCCCGCAATAAACCAATAAAAGCACGGGGCGCATTTTCTAAACCAACTACAACATCTTCTTGATATTTCAATTGACCAGATTTTAACCAACCCGCAACATCGCTGACAAATTCATTAGCGCGGTGTTGGTAATCACTGACCAAAAAACCTTTGATTAAAGCCCGTTTGATCAACAGAGGTCTTAAATTAGGGCCAGGCGGCGCAGATGTGGCATTATATTCGGAAATTAACCCAACTAAAGGAATCCGCGCCCCCAGGTTGATTTGCTGCAACACAGTTTCTAATATCACCCCGGCGGTATTATCAAAATAAACGTCAATGCCATCAGGTGCAGCTGCTTTCAATGCTGCATCAAGTTCTTGAGTTTTACGATTAATCCCTACATCAAAGCCTAATTCTTTGACTATATAATCTCGCTTGTCATCACTGCCGACAATGCCAATGACTCGACAACCTTTGATTTTGGCAATTTGCCCAGCAACTGCACCTACAGCCCCAGAAGCAGCGGAAACTACAACAGTTTCTCCAGGTTTGGGTTGACCGATATCCAAAAGCGCTGTGTATGCAGTTAAGCCAGGCATACCCAACACACCTAAACTGTAAGATAAAGGTGCTTGGCTGGGGTCAAGTTTCCGCAGTGTCTCGCCTTTCGCTACTGCATAAGTTTGCCAACCATTCCGACTCAGGACGAAATCTCCGGCTTGAAATTGTGGATGATTTGATTGAATAACTTGGCTGACTGTACCGCCGACAACTACTGAATTTAATTCCACATTTGCCGCATAAGACTCACCCTCGCTAATCAAACCACGCATATAAGGGTCGAGAGATAAATAAATTGTCCGGCTGAGAACTTCACCTTCACCGGGTTGAGAAATTGGTGCTTCCGCCAAGGTGAAATCACTTTCTTTTGGTTCACCGACTGGGCGGCTTTTGAGCAAGATTTGTTTGTTAATTAAATCAGACACAAGTTATTCCTTTATAAATTAAATTACTCTCTGGAGTTGTTGATCAACTCGGCAATTTCTATCCGGTTTCCACCAGGATCACGAATAAAAAAGCGATTAAATCCCGGAATTGGTGTTCCTGGCAGAATTTCTACATCATAGGCTTTTAAATGCTCGGCAAACCCATACACATCATTGACTCGAAAACAAATATGTCGTCTAGATGCTTGATTGTTAGCGTTTGCTTCTCGACTAACATGGATTTCTGTGTTTCCTAACAGATACCACCCGCCAGAATCACTCGCTTCAGGTGGATTAATTGCTTGTAATCCTAAAACTTGGCTGTAAAAAAATAATATTGCCTCCTCCACCTCAAGTGGATAAGTCACTTGTATATGATGAACTGCCTCAAGTTTCATATTCATTCTCCTGTTGGTAGAAAATAGTTTAGGTCTTAGAGGATATCTAAAATCTGGTTAATTCTGACAAGGGGCTTGCCTTTACACGAGGTTTGTGAAATACTACTTTTAAAATACGGCAAATCGGTAAAGATTTAGTAGTATTTATCAAGAAACATCATAAAAATCTTGTCCTCAAAGGAATTGCGGACTAATCCTTAAGATGACAAACACAGGAATTCGGACTAATCAAGTTAAAGTCCCAAATGGAGATTTGCAGATTGATGCTTATCTAGCGCAACCTGCAAAAGAGGGTAAATTTCCCGCCGTCATTGTGATTCAAGAAATCTTTGGAGTCAACATCCATATTCGGGAAGTTGCGGAAAGATTGGCTAGTGAAGGGTATGTGGCGATCGCACCAGCGTTGTTTCAACGAACTGCGCCTGGTTTTGAAGCGACTTACACCCCTGATGATATTCAACGAGGTCGCGCCGCCAAGGATCAGACCAAAGCCGAAGAGATATTGAGTGATATTCAAGCGGCGATCGCCTATTTGAGAACTTTACCAAATGTCCTAGGAGATGCGATCGGTTCTATTGGTTTCTGTTTTGGTGGTCATGTTGTTTACTTAGCTGCCACCTTACCAGATATCAAAGCCACAGCTTCTTTCTACGGTGGAGGAATTCCCAACTCCACACCCGGCGGTGGAGAACCCACAATTACCAGGACTCCAGAGATTAAAAACCCAATTTATGCCTTCTTTGGAACAGAAGATAAAGGCATTCCTTTAGAACAAACCGAACTAATCGAAGCGGAATTAAACAAACACCGAATTCCCCATACAATCTTCCGTTATTCTGGTGCAGAACATGGCTTTTTTTGCAATCATCGCGCCAGCTACAATGCCGAAGCTGCTGCTGATGCGTGGAACCATGTTTTAGAACTGTTCCAAAAAAATTTGCAATTGCAGCCAGTCTAAACCTGAATTGCTTGTTCAGCATCACTTCCTACCTCCAACTCCTCCAATAACAACCTCTGCCATAAATTTGATGATTGGTAATTAATAATTACCAATCTTTACTTGTGTAGAGTTTGTCATATTTAGTTCACATTTAAATCATCCCATTAACTCATTTTTTGGGAAATTTATGAAGTCAGTTTTTACTGGCTTTGATTTATCGTGTCTACCTTTTGATTCATCTTTTCATAACCATGACCACATCTGTTAAACAACCAAAAATCAATATTTTTCAGCGTGTTTCTTTATTCATACTTCCAGGAATATTTACTATCTCAACAACCTTAGTTAGTTGTTCATTTAATACCCCAAAAGCAGAAAATAAAACCGCCGGCTTTACAACCAAAGTTGTCCATCTGGGCTATCAAAGCTCTGGAGATTTGGTGAGGTTAAAAGGTGTAATTGAAAAACGTTTGCAGCCCTTGGGTGTTAGTGTAGATTGGGCGCAGTTTGCCGCTGGGCCACAACTAATGGAAGCAATGAATGTGGGTAGAGTTGACATTGGCTCTGTGGGGGAAACTCCACCCATATTTGCTCAAGCGGCTGGCACAGAATTAGTTTACATTGCCAGTAATAAACCTAGTACTGGTAAAGGCAGTGGAATTATCGTGCAGAATAATTCTCCAATTAAGACCTTGGCAGACTTGAAGGGTAAAAAAGTAGTTTTTCAAAAAGGTTCAGCATCACATTATTTATTACTCAAAGCCTTAGAAGAAGGTGGGTTGAAATATAGTGATATTCAACCAATTAGTTTGCCACCAACCGAAGCAAGAGCAGCATTTATTCAAGGAAAAATCGAAGCTTGGGTAACTTGGGATCCTTACTTAGCATCAGCCCAAAAAGTTGCCAATGCTAGAGTTCTGAGAGATGCCAGCGGTATTGCCACCCAAGGGGGATATTATATGGCATCACGCAAATTTGCCACTGAAAATCCAGAGTTAGTGCGAGTAATTCTCGAAGAAATTAATAATGTGGGTAAATGGGCAGAACAGAACACCGACGAAGTGGTAAAAATCACTGCACCGCATCTCAAATTAGATCAAGACATTTTAACCACAATGATTAAACGGCGGACTTATGGTTTAAGACCAATCACGCCAGACATCATGGAAGGTCAACAAAAAATAGCTGATTTATTTGCTCAAGAAAAAGTAATTCCTCAACCCATTGATGTCAAAGCCGCAATGTTAACTAGCGAACAATATGCAGCTATAACACCAAAAACTATTAGCCAACGATAAGACTATGGAAATATTTTGGTACTTACCAACTCAGGGCGATGAGCGTTATTTAGGCACAACAATTGGCAGACGACAAGCTAATTATCCCTATATGCAGCAAATCGCCCAAGCTGTGGATAAATTAGGCTACGGCGGGATGTTAATTGGGACTGGACAAAAGCAGGATACATGGATTGTGGCTGCTTCGTTGATTCCGGTTACACAAAACCTGCGGTTTTTAGTTGCCTTTCGTCCGGCGATTATGTCACCTGCATTATCTGTGAGGATGGCTGCAACCTTTGACCAACTTTCTAACGGTCGCATTATTTTAAACGTAGTGACTGGTGGCGATTCTCAAGAATTAGCCAAAGATGGCGTTTTCTTAGATCATGATCAGCGTTATGAACTGACGGATGAATTTTTAACAATTTGGCGATCGCTCATGCAAGGCGACGAAGTAACATTCAATGGTCGTCACCTCCAAGTTGCAGGCGCGAAACTGCAATTTCCAACCGTACAGAAGCCTTACCCTACCTTATATTTTGGTGGTTCTTCTGATGCAGCTTTGCAAGTTGCAGCTAAACACATTGATGTGTATTTAACCTGGGGCGAACCACCAGCCCAAGTAGCCGAAAAAATTAGTAAAGTCCGCAGACTAGCCGCAGAACAAGGGAGAACAGTCCGCTTTGGTATTCGGATGCACGTTATCGTTCGGGAAACTACTCAACAAGCTTGGGATGCAGCTAACGAACTGATCAAATATCTCGATGATGAAACAATAGCATCTGCCCAAAAACGCTTTTCCCAGTCGGAATCGGCCGGACAACGGCGGATGGCGCAGCTACACAGTGGTAGCCGCCACAACTTAGAAATTAGCCCAAATTTATGGTCTGGTGTGGGTTTAGTGCGGGGTGGTGCAGGTACAGCCTTAGTCGGAGATCCAGACACAGTAGCAGCGAGAATGCTGGAATATGCTGATTTAGGAATTGATACATTCGTATTCTCTGGCTATCCCCATTTAGAAGAAGCTTATCGGGTTGCTGAATTACTATTTCCCCGCTTACCACTCCAGACTACTCAAATCGCCATACCACAGCAGTTACCAACACCCTTTAACGAGTTTGTCACCAAGACAGATTTACTCAAACCCCAGCCTGTGTAGTTGCAGGCGATCGCACTTGTGTTTCTACCATGATGTACAAACTCCCGTTTCTCCAAAGCTGGGCAAAAACAATATTGGCAAACAGCTTGATTTCTAATCGCCCGGTGTTTCTTCCAAAAGTGGATGCTCCCAATTAAACAGATCACCAATGCTGATAATTCCCAGAGTTATGAGGTCAAAACAGTGGTAAATTCAACCGAGAACCGCTACATATAGCAATTCTCAGGCAGATGAAATACACCCCACCCGTGCTGTCACGCAGGGGAGGGGTAATTTTGTACCATACCAGAATTGGAAACGCTATAATTTGTGATTTTTTCTCTGTTGAGAAACTGTTATGCTGAGGAAAAATCAGTATAATCTCGGAATATTATTGTTAAGTTATGGAACCAGTAACCTTAACAGCCGTAGGAACTGCGATCGCTACTATAGTTTTAACTAAGGCTTTAGAAAAAACAGGCGAAAAGCTGGGGGAAGCTGCATTAGAAAAAAGTAACGAGTTAATTGCACAGCTACGCCAGAAAAATAAACTCCCCTCGTCGTTGGCGAATACGTCACAGGAAAACACACAGCAGGCTTTAGATTATGGTCAAGCTGTGTTGGAGTTGAAAGCCGCAGCCGATAAAGACACCGAAATTGCTCAATCAGTGCGGGAAGTGGAAGCAACCGTAAATGCTGACCCCCAAGTAGCACCGAAAGTTCAGGCTTTAGCAAATGACCTCAACTCCCAACCAGCAGGTGTAATCAATAATGCAAAGTTAGCTGAATCTATTGAAAAATTAGTTCAGGTGGGTACTAACTATGGTGGTATTCACATTTGACTAAAGTCGCCCGAACAGGAACGGGTAAAGTTAAATCCTGAAATACCGCAAAATTTACCCCTGAGTGGGGTGGTGAAATTTGTCGGACGTGATCAAGAACTGCAAGAACTCGACAAACTTTTGCAGGAAAATAACCAAGTAGCCATTGCAGCTATTTTGGGAATGGGTGGACTGGGTAAAACAGAACTTGCCTTGCAATATGCCATGACTCAGCGCGAAAACTACAAAGGTGGACTGTGCTGGTTACAGGCGAAAGTTGAGGATTTTGGCGTTCAAGTGGTGCGGTTTGCCAGAACTCAGCTTGATTTAAAGCCACCAGAAGAATTTGATTTACCTGCACAAGTACAATACTGCTGGCGGAATTGGCGTGAGGGTAATGTGCTGCTGGTGGTGGATGATGTTACAGATTACCAGCAAGTCAAACCTTACCTACAGGGCGTATCTTCCAGATTTAAAGTGTTGATGACTACGCGCAAAAAGTTGGGTGTAGCTATCAAGCAATTATCTTTAGATGTATTACAACCAGATGCAGCATTGGAGTTGTTACGGTCTTTGCTGGCAGAAACACCAGAGCGAATTGAGAGAGAATTAGATGTAGCAAATCAGTTGTGCGAATGGCTGGGGTATTTGCCTTTGGGTTTAGAGTTAGTAGGGCGATATCTGGCGCGAAAACCGGATTTATCCCTATCGAAAATGATGGGGCGATTAAAGGAAAAGCGACTAGAACAACCTGCGACTGTCAACCCACAAGCAGATATGACAGCACAACGGGGAATAAAAGCCGCCTTTGAGTTGAGTTGGCAGGAATTAGCAGAGGATGATAAGTTATTAGGCTGTGTACTCAGTTTATTTGCCGCCGCACCCATACCCTGGAACTTAGTAGAACAGTGCTTAACAGAGAAAGATGAGGATGAGTTAGAAGAAATTCGGGATGATAAATTATTGAATCTGCATTTACTCCAGCGCAAAGGTGAAGGAATCTATCAACTACATCCCCTACTGCGGGAATTTTTCCAATCTAAGTTTACAGGTTTAGAGCAAGCAGAGGAATTTAAGCGATCGTTTTGTCAGGTAATAGTAGCAGTTGCTAAAAAAATTCCTCAGACTCCTACCCTTGAAGAAATTAACGCTGTTTCCCTTGCCATAGCACACATAGCTGAAGTAGCAAACAATCTCATTCAAGATGTCAGTGATGAAGATTTAATTTGGCCTTTTGTCGGCTTGAGTCGCTTTTATGAAGGACAAGGGTTATATACCCAAGCCGAACCTTGGAATCAAAAGTGTTTATCAACATTACAAAACCGCTTGGGAGAAGAACATCCCAATGTTGCCACTAGCCTCAACAACCTAGCAGAACTCTACCGTTCCCAAGGTAGATACAGCCAAGCCGAACCGCTTTACATCCAAGCTTTAGCACTCTGGCGCAAACTGTTGGGAGAAGAACATCCCGATGTTCCCCAAGGCCTCAACAACCTAGCAGCACTCTACTACTCCCAAGGCAGATACAGCCAAGCCGAACCGCTTTACATCCAAGCTTTAGCACTCTGGCGCAAACTGCTGGGAGAAGAACATCCCGATGTTGCCCAAGGACTCAACAACCTAGCAGAACTCTACCGTTTCCAAGGCAGATACAGCCAAGCCGAACCGCTTCACATCCAAGCTTTAGCACTCACGCGCAAACTGCTGGGAGAAGAACATCCTTCAGTTGCCACTATCCTCAACAACCTAGCAGGACTCTACGACTCCCAAGGCAAATACAGCCAAGCCGAACCGCTTTACATCCAAGCTTTAGCACTCAGGCGCAAACTGCTGGGAGAAGAACATCCCTCTGTTGCCACTAGCCTCAACAGCCTAGCAGCACTCTACTATTCCCAAGGCAGATACAGCCAAGCCGAACCGCTTTACATCCAAGCTTTAGCACTCAGACGCAAACTGCTGGGAGAAGAACATCCCTCAGTTGCCACTAGCCTCAACAACCTAGCAGCACTCTACGACTCCCAAGGCAGATACAGCCAAGCCGAACCGCTTTACATCCAAGCTTTAGCACTCAGGCGCAAACTGCTGGGAGAAGAACATCCCGATGTTGCCACTAGCCTCAACAACCTAGCATATCTCTACGGCTCCCAAGGCAGATACAGCCAAGCCGAACCGCTTTACATCCAAGCTTTAGCACTCAGGCGCAAACTGCTGGGAGAAGAACATCCCGATGTTGCCACTAGCCTCAACAACCTAGCAGCACTCTACTGTTCCCAAGGCAGATACAGCCAAGCCGAACTGCTTTACATCCAAGCTTTAGATATTTTTGAGAGACAGTTAGGTGCAAATCATCCTCATACTGTAATTGTGCGTGACAATTTAGCAACTTTACGCGATTCTCTCTAATGAGAACAGGAAAATTTACCTTCCCAACCTCATCACTCTAGCTTTTATCTCCAAGTTTCCTGTTTTGAACTCAACGTTTCATGTTCAGAACCCGAACTTTCGTGTTGCAAACGAGAATGTTCCTGTTTCCAACTAAAGTATTCTTGTTTCCAGTGAGAACGTTCTTGTTCTAAACGAGAATGTTTCTGTTTCAAACGAGAATATTTCTGTTTCCAGTGAGAATGTTCTTGTTCTGAACGAGAATCTTCTAGTTCTGAGGTCGAATGATGGTGTTTTGAAACGTGAGTTCGATGACCTCTCCCCAACCCCTCTCCGACGCGGAGAGGGGCTTAAATATCTTGAAAGCTCAAAACGAAAAATGAAGGTTTTGAAGCCTCTCTCCTTGCAGGGGAGAGGTTTGGAGAGGGGTTTTTACAATTCATCAAACTCACGTTATGAAGGTGTAGGGGGAGCATCATCAAGTAAATTCACAGGCAATATGTGGGGTATGATGGGTTTGTTTTGAGAGTGGCGATCGCTTGTGAGAATGAGAGATATAGCGGTAGTCAGTTTTTATTCAAAATCCCAAGACCTGCATTGATTTTTCTAGTACTTCTTTAGGGCGAAAAGGTTTAGTTAGATATAAGTCAGCACCAACTTCAATTCCTTTCTGTTTATCAAATTCCTGTCCTTTTGCTGTCAACATCACAATATAGATTTCATTCATTTTGAGGTCATGTTTCACTATCTGACAAACTTCCAAACCATTCATTTTTGGCATCATCACATCAAGAAAAACTAGGTTTGGTTGTTCAGTTTTAATAGTTTCTAGTGCTTCTTCTCCATTTCTCGCAGTTAAAAGTTCTACACCTTCATCTTCTAATGCTTCTAAAGCTTGTTCTAATAAAATTACGATGTTAGGTTCATCATCAACAATGAGAATTTTTTGCGTCATATAGTCATCCGATGCAATTTTTAAAATTATTTGTAAAAGTCTTCAAAGAAAAGTATGAAGGATGAAGTTGAAATTTCATCCTCCTGCCTTGTTAATATTACCGATCAGACAGCATGATAAAAAATACATTTTCTAACTCTTTTTCAAACCGGAGGGTTTTCACCAGGTCGGTTTCATGAGAAAAGATGGAATCAATAATGATCATGTCAGGTTTAGCTGAACGGGCTTTGTTAATACATTCTTGCGGATCGGAGGCTTCAATCACGCTGTATCCTTGAGTTTGCAGAACATCTGATAAGGTTTTTAAGGTTGAGGCATTTTTATCAACCACCAAGACTTTTTTGCTGGAAGTACCTTGAGAAAGCAGTGAACCAATTTCCTTACGGAGTTGTTCTGTATTGATGGGCTTGGTGAGATAGCGATCGATGCCAATGTGATAGCCTCGTTCTTTGTTTTCAATAATTGACAGAATGATAATCGGAATATCTGCTGTGTTGGGGTCATTTTTGAGGACGGCTGCCACATCAAAGCCGTTGATTTGGGGCATCATCACATCTAAGAGAATCAAATCAGGACGGGCGATTTTGATTTGATGAATTGCATCCATCCCGTCTTTTGCTTCTCGAACTTTGTAGCCTTCGTTTTCTAGTTGCTGCCGCAATAATTCTCGAATATTGGCATCATCATCAACTACCAGAATGGTTTTACGGTTTTCGTGAAGTACTTTGTTGGTGGTGATGACGTGTTCTTTGAGTTGCTTGACCAAAGCATCTAGATTGATTTGTCCATTGCTTTTGTCATCCTTGGCGTATATGGGAATCAGGAATGAAAAGACGCTGCCTTTGCCTGGTTCACTTTCTACCCAAATTCTGCCACCATGATGTTCAACAATTTGTTTGCAAATGGGCAATCCTAACCCTGTACCTTTTGGTTTGTCGGTGAGAGTGTCGCCAACTTGGCGGAATTTCTCGAATACTTTGGGTTGGTCTTCGGGGGCAATACCGATACCTGTATCGATGACGCTGACACATACACCGTCGTTTTGTTGTTTGACACAACAGGTAACAGTCCCGGATTGAGTGAATTTCACCGCGTTAGAAATCAAGTTGATGAGGACTTGCAACAGTCGGTTGCGATCGCCTACTATTTGCGGTACTCCCGGTTCTATCTCGCTGACTAGTTGCAGGCCATTGGTTTCAAACAATCCGGCGGTAGAAGTCGTAGCCCAATCTAGTAACTCACTCGGATCAAGTGGTTGCATTTGCCATTCCACTTTCCCGGCTTCCATTTTGGCAATGTCTAAAACATCGTTAATTAAGGATGTCAGTCGTTCTGCTTCTGAAACAATAATATTTAAATTGTCACCCACCCGCTTAATTGTTTTTTGCAACTTGCGGTCTTCGGTAATCACCATTGGGAAGACATCGGTTTCCAGCTTTTCTTTAATAATGGAGGCAAATCCTAATACTGAAGTTAAAGGTGTCCGCAGTTCGTGGGAGACTGTGGAAATGAAGTCGGTCTTCATTTTGTCAACTTCTTTTTCTGCTGTTACATCCCGAATTAGGAGTGCGGAACCAAAGCAAGTAGCAGGTTCTTCCGCTGTGGTCTGTTTAAAGATAGCGGTCGCTACAGCCTGACCAATGCGTTCCTTTACTAAGGCAATTTCGGCGGCAAATGCTTCTTGGGGATGGGATTGAGTTTGTTCAATTAGATGTGCTAAACCAGCGATCGGTAGTTCCTGATAGTTGCCTTTGAGATCTGTCGGTCTTAATCCCTGCATTGCTAAAAAAGCCGGATTGAAGTGGGTAATTTGCCCTGACATATCCACTACTAACAAACCATCTGCTAAGTTATCCAAAATTGCATTTAACCCTTGGGCTTCAGCGAGGGTATCTTTGACTGCTGCTGTCCGTTCGGCAACTCTGGCTTCCAGTTCTTGATTGAGTTGGCGTAGAGCAATTTCGGCTTGTTTCCGGGCAGTAATATCAGTATTAATTTCCAATACCGCACAGGGTTCACCAGACGCATCCCGTTGCAATGTCCATCGGCTCTGGACAGTAATCAGTTTCTCATCATGGGTAATATGTTGGACTTCACCTTCCCAATTACCTTGCTGTAATAACTCTGCGGTGATTTCTGCTTTGGGTTTAGGAAAGATTTTTTTGAGAAATGTGTAAATGTATTGGTCTTTAACTTCCTCCCGCGTCCAATGATAGAGCCTTTCCGCGCCTTGATTCCAGTAGGAGATTTTATCGGTCATATCGCGGACAATGATGGCATCACCGGAATGATTCAACATATCCAATAAACGTTGATTTTCGGCTTCGGCAAGTTTGCGATCGTGAATATCGGTACAAGTACCAATCCATTCCCGGATGCTACCGTCTGCGGCTAAAACCGGAGTGCCACAAACTGAGAAATAGCGGTAGATGCCATCTTTACGCCGCAACCTATATTCTGTTTGGTAGATACTGCGGTTTGCCACTGCTGCATTCCAAGCTACTTGTGATTGATCACGATCATCAGGATGAATTGGATCAACCCAACCCCAACCAGCAACTTCTGCTTCAGTCTGACCTGTATAAGCTATCCAAGTCAGCATTTCACTGCTAATGCCCATACCTTCGGGAGTTGCGCCCCAAACAATTTGAGAAGTAGCAGTTACTAAAGAGCGATAGCGTTCTTTCAGTCTTTGATTTTCGGCTTCTGTTAGTTTGCGATCGTGAATATCGGTACAAGTACCAATCCACTCTCGCACATTACCATCATCTTCAATTACAGGTGCGCCCCAAACCCAAAAATAGCGATAGTTGCCATCTTTGCCGCGAATACGGTATTCAATTTGATATTGACTGAGGTTAGCGACAGCAATACCCCAAGCTTCTCCGGTGTAGCCGCGATCGTCAGGATGAACGGCATCAATCCAGCCTCCGTTCTCCGCTTCCGCTAAACTTTGCCCTGTGTAGGCTATCCAGTCTGTGAGTTCAAAGCAAATTCCTTCTGGTGTACTCACCCAGATAATTTGCGTGTTAGTTTTCACCAGAGAACGATATCGCGCTTCGCTCTTTTTTAAGATTTTTTCCGATTGTTGGCGTTCTTGTTGGGCTTTTCTCAGGTCGCTAATATCCTCGACACTCGACCATATCAGCTTTTCCCCCTGATGTTCAATCATCACTGCGGAGATTTTAACTGCAACCAAATGCCCATCTTTATGGATGTACTCTTGTTCATCAGATCTGTAGCATCCAGTTTTTTCGAGGTCTGCGATGATGGTTTGCTGGACAGTAACGTAGTTTTGAGAAATAATTTGCCAGTAGTTAAGGTGGAGAGTTTCTGGAACAGTGCGCCCCAAAATAGCTGCACAGACAGGGTTGATGTCAATCAAAGTTCCATCTATGCGCCACAGTATCAGACCAACGGGACATTTTTCTAAGAGATGACGATTCAATTCGTCAAGTTGTCGGCTAGACATATTGATAGTTTCCTGATGTTAATGGTGGATTTGGGTAGGGTTAGGGCAACAAAACCAGGACAACAATGTGGTGTAAAGCTTTAATAAAATTGGATGACGTTGAAACATTTGATAAATTTCATTTGGTGAAGTTGTGTCAATATCTGGATTCTGCTGTGAAAGTCTCCGGATCAGTTGACTATGGCGAATTAGTAGTTCAGTTGGGTTGAAGATGGGGGTTGTGGATGAAATAAAGCCTTCGGCATCAGATGTATAAGCTGATGGGGGAATGCTGGCGATCGCAGCAGAACTTTGACTATCCTCGCTTACTTCAGGGTTTTCTACGGCAAAATTCACCGGTATCTGTATCCAGAATTCTGTGCCTTGACCTGGTTGAGAACGACATTTGAGAAGTCCTCGGTGTCTATCCACAATAATTTGATGGCTGATGGCCATACCCAAACCAGTTCCCTTACCAATCTCTTTTGTCGTGAAAAATGGATCGTAGATGCGTTGTACAATCTCTTCCGGCATTCCTGGGCCGTTGTCAGCGATGCGAATAATCACCCACTGATTGTCTAGATTTTGGGTGCGAATAGTAATGGTCGGGCATGTCATTTTTTCTATGTCATTTGTCAATGGTGATTCCTTTGAGACTAATGACTCTTCTAAAGCATCAATGGCATTGGCCAAGATGTTCATAAACACTTGGTTTAACTGTCCGGGATAGCACTCAATTAGGGGAAGTTTGGCATAGTCTTTAATAATGGCAATTTCTGGGTGATTGGTAGTCGCTTTGAGGTGATGGCGGAGAATCATCAGCGTCCCGTCAATTCCATCGTGGATGTTGACGGCTGTCATTTGGGCTTCATCGTGACGAGAGAAGTTTTTCAGGGATTTGACAATTTCTACGATGCGATCGCTTCCTAGTTTCATTGAATCTAGGAGTTTGGGCAAATCCTGAATAATAAACTCCAAATCGATATTGTCTAATTCTGATTCCAGTTCTGGAGGAGCTACAGGAAAGCATTTTTGATACTCTAGCAGCAGATGCAATAAGTCTTGTGCATACTCGGAAACACACCGCAAGTTGCCGCAAATAAAGTTAACTGGATTGTTGATTTCATGGGCAACTCCGGCAATAAGTTGTCCCAAGCTGGACATTTTTTCGCTTTGGATTAATTGAGTTTGTGCTAGTTGCAAATCTTGCAGAGCCTGTTGGAGCCTTTCTGTTTGGGCTTTAGCCTGGGCTGTTGCTTGAATGCTTTGCTCATACAGCACAGCTTTTTCAATGGCTACTGCGGTTTGAGAGGCAAAAATACTCACAAGTTTGAGATGTTCGGCTTTATATGCGTCGATTTTGTTTGAGCCAATAGCGATCGCTCCTAGTATCCGTTCTTTGGCTTGCAATGGTACGCAAATTAGCGCATCAACGTTTTTTTCCCCCCATAATCGCGGATCTGCTTGCACATCATTAACGAGTTCTGCACGACCAGATTGCACAATGCTGCCAATAATGCCTTTAGCTGATGCTATTTGACTGTGGTCAAAAAACTTGCCAAAATCGGCAATAATTTCCAAGGTAGTTGCATCAGGGCTTAAGAGCATTAGCACCCCCGCAGATGATTCAATTAATTGACTCATTTCCTGAAGCACGAGTTGGGCAATTTGTCGCGTATCCAAACTCGTCGTTAGTTGAGTCGAGATGTCCTGAAACAAATCAATTTCCTGATATCGCTCTAGTAGTTCTTTCGCTAGTTCTTTTTTCTCGACTTCTTGTTTTGCCAGCAACGAGAGCAAGGTTGCGACTGTGTTTGTCTGTTCTTCTCCAACCACCCAACCGATTTTTTCGCCTGAAACCTCGATGGGATAGCGGTTTTTGCTAGTTTGTTCTCCAATACTAATCAGTTGTGTGCCATCTATCAGTTCAATCTCAATGGCGCTGTTGATTTGGCTGGCTAAGTTCTGAAGCAAAGAGGATAAATCTTTTTTACTCAGAATTTTTCTGAGGCTAACTATGGACATACAACACCTCATCCATAGAAATTTCCTCCGCCCCTGCTACTAAGTTTTTGCTTTGTAGCTGTTGCTGTTGAATATTTTGTTCAAATTGTACATTTTCTAGGAGAATCCTATCTTGAATGGACAACCTCTTGAGAATTTCTAGGCGATCGCGTGTAAATAATTCCATAAACTGTTTGAAGACAATGGGGAATTTGTCAGCATAATGAATACCCAATAAACTAAAGTCCGACCCCCAGAATAAATCTTCCTGGTGATGAGATAGCCAGAAATTGGCACAGTTGCATCAGCGCAACTATCCATTTTTCTCGCTGCTTTGTCACAGGAAACAATTGTCATCACAGTCTAGGGATCTAATCTTGATCAATTAAGACTAGTCTTCCCAGAAATATTAGCCGTATAACTATAAATGGATGTTGGTGATTCTCTCAACGCGTCAAGCTCTGGCCTAATCACCAATGTCTAAGTTTCAATATTTATTAAGCAACTCTATGTTAAATTTATCTGTCCACTGACCAATTGCTTGACTACACTTAGAAATTAGCAACTGCATTGCTGTCCTTAAGCGTAATTATTATGAATTTATCTTTGAAGCAACTGGCTATTTATTTATCTTTACTGTTGGTTGGTGGTGGTGCAGGTCTGTTTGGTAGTCGCTATCTCTTGACGCAAAATCACTCATTTCGAGAGTTAAGAAATGTGACGGCGGCTTTACCTCCAGAATCTGTCACCCCCTTAGCCCCTAGCGGTACTATTGGAGCTACTGGTGGAGATAACGTGAATTTTATCGCCACAGCAGTGCAGAAAGTAGGCCCGGCAGTAGTACGTATTAATGCGACTAGAAAAGTGGCAAATCCTATCTCGGAAGCTTTGAAAAATCCCCTATTACGCCGCTTTTTCGGGGAAGAAGAACAAGCAATTCCCCAGGAGCGAATTGAGCGCGGTACAGGGTCAGGATTTATTTTGAGCGAAAATGGTGAATTGCTGACAAATGCCCACGTTGTAGCTGATACAGATACAGTCCAAGTTACCCTCAAAGATGGTCGAACTTTTGAGGGAAAAGTATTAGGTATTGATACGATTACAGATGTGGCGGTTGTGAAAATTCCCAGTGATAACTTGCCGACGGTGAAACTGGGCAATTCTCAAAATTTGATTCCCGGACAGTGGGCGATCGCTATTGGCAATCCTCTGGGTTTAGATAATACTGTTACCATCGGCATTATTAGCGCGACTGACCGCACTAGCGCTCAAGTTGGTGTCCCAGAGAAACGTGTGAGTTTCATCCAAACTGATGCAGCTATTAACCCAGGTAACTCTGGCGGGCCATTGCTAAATGCCCAAGGTGAAGTAATTGGAGTGAATACAGCCATTCGCGCTGATGCCCAAGGATTAGGTTTTGCCATTCCTATTGAAACCGCCGCCCGTGTTGCTAAAGAACTATTTACTAAAGGGCGGGTAGATCATCCTTTTTTGGGAATCGAAATGGCAGATTTATCTCCCACAAAAAAACAACAAATTAATCTCGAAAACAAGCTGAATATCAAGCAAAATACTGGCGTGGTGATTAAGGGAGTTCTCGATAACTCGCCAGCAAAACGGGCAGGACTGCTCCCTGGAGACGTAATTCAAAAAGTGAACGCAAAGCCCGTTAAAACAGCCGCCCAAGTGCAGAAACTAGTAGAGTCCAGCACAGTTGGAGATATCCTCGTACTTGAAATCAACCGCAGTGGCAAAATACAGACTTTAAAAGTGCAGTCGGGTATTTATCCCAAAAAATAGTCATCAGTCAATAGTTAATAGTCTCAAGTATTTTTGACTGTTGACTATTGACTATTGACCGTCAGATAAATAATCTAACTGCATTCTTTGTTCCATCTGCCGCAAGAAATACCCCGTCATCATGGCCGATGCTAATAGCCCAGCGAGATTCTCTCGATCTGTGGTAATTTGCACATTGAAGTTTTCTGCGGGAAGCATCCCCACCAGCCCTTGGACGTTTTGGGAAATGATTTGCTTAATTTCGGGGCTGACAGACTGGGCGACACGCGCTAGAACATCAGGAGACTGATGCTGCAAATATTGGAGTAACTGATTGGGGTTTTCCTCAAAGTTCTCGCTTAGAAGTTGATTCGGGTGTTCCTCGGAGTTGTCATTCAAAAAGTCAGGATCAAACACCATTGGCAGTCTTTTTTAGCTTAGTTGCTAATTCTACTCTAAACCATAGTACAAGGGTAGCGTCTTTTCCACAGGTATGGGTTTTATATCTACCTGAAAGAAGGCGTTCTAGAAAATAGTGGCAATTCCCAAAATCTTTTTCCTAGCTTCTATTCCTTAACATCTTCTAATTCATCTTCGATAGTTAGGTCTAGTTCTAGTTGTTGTTCTTGAATATCAAATGGTTGGGGAAGTTGCTCTATTTGGAAGTACTGATGAAATTTGGGTGTTACTTGTAGGGAGTAAGAACGGGATTCGTTATCTCGGCGTTTTTTGACAAAACCCAGTTCGACTAATTCAGGAACGTGTTGATAAACACCTGAACCCCGCAGGTTAATTAAATCGCTTTGCAGGATGGGACTATTGAGAGCGATCGCCGCTAATGTCCGCAATGCACCTACTCCTAATTCTACCGGAATCAGTGTTTGCACTAAGTCTTGAAAATCAGACCTCAGTTGTAGGCTATAACCATCCGTGGTTTCCACCACTTCTAAGGCGCTGTCTCTGCGGGCGTAATTGTCGATAAGTTCAATTATGCCTTCTTGGGCAGTCGCGCGATCGCAAGCGGCATACTCGGCTATTTCGCTGAGGGATAAGGGTTTACCCTTCAAGTAGAGAATCGCTTCTATTTTAGTTGCTGTCTTGGTCGCGGTGGCTGTTTTCATTGGGTATTAGTCAATAGTCAATGGTCATTAGTCATTAGTCATTAGTCATTAGTCACTTTTAACTGACAACGGATGACTGATAACTGACAATCAACAAGTGTGTGGGATTATACTTTGTTTTGTTGCTAAAGTCAAAGCAAAGCTTAATAAGTCGTAATTATCAAAAGTGGTGAGTAAAAATAAAGTACTAGCCCCTCGCTCTTTCTCGATGACTCAGGATAAATTCTGCGATCGCTAAATCTTGGGGAGTGGTAACTTTTAAATTTGTCTCTTCACCTTCCACAATCCGAACTTCTATACCGCACTTTTCAAATAAAGCCGCATCGTCTGTCACTTCCCAACCTTGACGTATACCTTCGGCGTGGCACTGTTTCAATAACTGGACATTAAATCCTTGGGGAGTCTGTGCAGCCCACAAATACTTTCGGTCAGGGGTACTTTGAATTATGCCACTGTCATCAACAACTTTAATCGTGTCTTTCACAGGTATGGCAGCAATTAAACCACTACAATGGCGAATTGCTGCCGCACAAGCATTAAGTAAATTCGGTGTAGCTAAACATCTCGCACCGTCGTGAATTAATACCTGCTCTGCCTCTGGTGGTAAAGCTTGCAAACCGTTGTACACCGATTCTTGCCGGGTAGCACCGCCAATAATAAATTCCACAGGTTTAGTTAGGGGCAAATCAGCAATGATGTTCTTAAAATCAGGCCAATCACTAGGTTGAGAAATAATTCCAATCCATCTGATAGAACTCGCCGCTTCCGCCGCTAACAAAGTCCAAGCAATAATTGATTTTGAGTGTACTTCAAGAAAAAGTTTATTCCGGTTACTACCCATTCTTTTGCCGACACCAGCAGCAGGAATTAATAAATACACAAAATTCCTCACTTAAAAAACTAATGAAAAATAAAGGTTGAAGTAGACACAAAAAGACTTACAGCAGTCTCCAAAGATACAATTTCAGACTTCAGACTTCAGACTTCAGACTTTCGTTAAATATCCAATACCTATATTCCCCTAAAATAAGGAGCGAGTAAGCGTCAATAATTATTATGCGAGTAGTAGCCCTTGTACCTGGCGGAATTGGCGACCAAATTCTCTTCTTTCCGACTCTAGATGATCTGAAGCGTTATTATCCCAACGCCAAAATAGATGTCGTTACGGAACCCCAGTCAAAGGCTGCCTACCGGGTGAGCAAGTCTGTTCACGAGGTACTGACCTTTGATTATAAAGATCGCAACAGTCTAGCAGATTGGGGTAACTTGGTAGGCACAATTCGCGATCGCGAGTATGATGTCGCCATTGCTTTTGGGCAAAGCTGGTTAGTGGGACTGATGCTCTGGTTAACCGGGATTCCCATGCGTGTTGGCTTTCAAGGCAAAGGAGCAGCTTTTCTGACTCATACCGTGCCGTTTAATCCATCTCAGTATGTAGCGGCGGCGTATCACGAGTTGCTCAACCCATTTGGTATGAACACGCCTTTGCCAGAGTTAGCCGTAAATGTGCCAAAACCAGATATTGAATGGTCACAAAATGAACAAAAACGTCTGGGGGTAAATG
Organism: Nostoc sp. HK-01; assembly: GCA_003990705.1. Taxonomy (GTDB): domain Bacteria; phylum Cyanobacteriota; class Cyanobacteriia; order Cyanobacteriales; family Nostocaceae; genus Nostoc_B. The sequence continues at coordinate 6,358,976 of AP018318.1, read as the reverse complement.
AAACAGGCTACGTCTTGATTTATGGAGGTGTTGATTCAGCCTTGCGAGCTAAGGGTGCTGATAAAATTTATCCTGTTGAGAATTGGCAGCAGATTATTCAAGAGTTTCACCTGAAGCAGCCAGATATGCCTGTAGTTGTGATTCAAGGTGTGGATGATGAAAAGTTTGTGCGATCGCTCCGAGCATCCTGTCCAGAAATTAAGGTGACATCGCCTGATAATGCAGGTAAGTTAACAGCCATGATTGCAGGTGCAAACTTAATGCTGTCTACCGAAAGTGCAGCATTACAGTTGAGTATTGCAGCCCAAACTTATACCATCGCTCTACTTGGCTCTTCAGATCCAGGCAAGTTGTTACCAAAAAGTGAAAAATTCCTCGCCATTAAATCCCCCACTGGGAAAGTAGCAGATATTTCACCAACAACAGTTTCTGAAAAAATTTGGGGCGGCTGATCCAATTTTGGATTTTGGATTTTAGATTGGGAATCGTCTTCTAAGTCTGAGTTCTGTAAATCTGTTTGTTGCGATCGTTATTTTTATTGCTATCATCAGCAATCCTACAAAATAAAATGGTGTGGTGAAAACTGACCAACTAGTGTCAAAACCACACCATTTTTATTTATCACGATTTCTACTAAATCTAGCAATTAATTCCTCTCGTGATAATTGCATCAGTAAAGGAGTGAATTCGGCTGGTGGTAACTCGAATATTTGCTCAATAATTGCTTGTAACTCATTGTCTAATGAGCCAAAGCGTACTTGTAGTAAATTTTCTACAACCAGACGCTCCCCTTGTTTAATTCCCTCTTGTCGGCCTTCTTGTCGCCCTTCTTGTCTAACTTGTTCTTTATCTTGTTGATACAACGGTGTCAGTCGCATAATTAATTCCCTGTCCTCTTCTTCTGGAGTTGGGGATATTACCAAGTTTTGCTGCAAGTTGTACAGTAATTCTAACGTTGCCTGTTTACAGACGAAAACGCAAAATTCGCCTGTAAATCATTATTTAAAACATTTCAAACAAACCGTCATCTAATTCATAACCCAGCATTTGCGCCATAGATTTGAGCCTTGATGAACTGGGGATTTCTTGTTCTTTTAACCAATCAGTCAAAACAAATATTTTGTGCATTAAAAATATTTCTAATGCTTCAGGATTATATTGAATGCCTTCTTTAGTACTGAATTGATGTGGTACAAGCATGGCGGTGTAACGAGCTAATTCCCCGGCTTTCCAATCTAGTAAAAAAGGTAGCCAGGGATATTTAGCATCTAAGCGAATAAACCATAGTCGTAACTCTGGAACTTCGGAAAGTTCGCGGGGATCTCCAGGATCGAGAGGATAATCGAGATTAAAGCTTAATTGCTGTTCATAAGAGGCGGCTCCCTCTTTTAGCAGTGGTTCAATTACTGTTAAAGCGGGTGACAAATCTAAGTTGTTAATCGAGTCTGTATTGAGTGCGATCGCAATAGTCATAGTAATTTGTGAATGGTAATTGCTACGTCTATAAAAATTAGGAATGAGAAACTTTACTCAGCACTCAGTATTGTACTCAGTTGTGGTATCAACGCTGCAAAAGCATTGCCACGATGACTAACCGATTTTTTCACCTCTGGTGACATTTGGGCAAAGGTTAACTGTTTTTCGGGAACGTAGAACACAGGATCATAGCCGAAACCACCATCACCACGGGGTGCATAAAGAATTTCTCCTCGACAAATCCCTTCGCATTGTAAAACTATTTCACCATCAGGACTGGCGATCGCTACTGCACAGACAAATTGTGCTTGTCTGTTAATTTCGTCACCTAGTTCTTTAAGTAGCCTCGCAATCCTGTCTGCGTCGGTTTTGCCATAACGCGCCGAATATACTCCTGGTACACCATTCAAAGCATCTACCTCTAAGCCAGAATCATCAGCGATCGCCCATTGCCCTGTAGCTTTGGCAACTTCGGAGGCTTTTAAACAAGCGTTTGCTGCAAAAGTTTCGCCTGTTTCTTCAACTTCTAGTTCTTCTGGCTTAAGAGTTAATTCCCAACCAGAATTTATCAGGTAAGCTTGCATTTCCCGCAACTTACCTGCATTGCTTGTAGCGACTACGAGTAATTTGGTCATTTGTTGTTAGTCATTTGTCATTGGTCATTAGTCATTTGACCAAGGACAAAGGACAAATGACTAATAACTAAAATCTTACTCTGCCCACTGTCTCGCCCAATCAAGGGTGTGATGTACTTGTTCGATGGTTGCGGCTTCGCAGTAGAGGCGCAAAACTGGTTCAGTACCACTAAAGCGAATCATTAACCAACTTTTGTCAGCGAGGCGGAATTTATAACCGTCGATTGTTTGACAATCAATGACTGCTTTCCCTGCAATTTCTGTTAAGGGTTGGGTTTGCAGTTGTTGCAAAAGACGCGATCGCACTTCCATACTAGCTAAGGGTAAATCGATGCGATCGTAAGCAGAATTAAACCCTGTTTGTTGTTGCAAATCAGAATAATATTCGCTCAAATCTCGCCCAGATTCGACAATTGCTTCTAAGACATACAATGCTGAAAGTAGCGCATCTCGTTCTGGAATGTGGCTACCGTAGCCGATACCACCAGATTCTTCGCCGCCCAAAAGTACTTGTGCGACTAACATTCTATCGGCGATGTATTTGTAACCGACTGGTGTTTCAAACAGTGACAGATTGTGCAGTGCTGCTACAAGGGGAATCAAATCCGAACCGCTGACTGTTTTGATGATTTCACCTGTAAAACCACGTCGCAAAGTTAAATGGTCAATTAATATCGGGATTAATATCTGCGAACTTAAGAAGTTAGCGTCTTGATCTACCGCCGCAATGCGATCGCAGTCTCCATCAAATACTAAACCAACAGTTAAACCAGATGGATTAGTTTGTTTGTGACTTTTAATAACTTCAAATAAGCCAGAAAGATATTTTGGTAATGGTTCCGGCGCACCGCCACCAAATAACGGGTCACGGTTGCTGTTGATTTCTTTGACTTGATCACCTAATAATCTTGCTAGTCCGCCAGCTGCTGCACCGTGCATCACATCAGCGAATACTGTCAGCTTACCAGAGGCGATCGCTTCTCGAATTTTGGCAATATCAACTTTCCCTTCCAGGCCTGTGGTGTAACTAGGCCAAGGGTCAAACTTTTCTAACTTCCCAGGAATAGCTGCTTTTGGCACGCCCTCGGATAATAATGCTTCTATATCTTTAGTAACTTCTGGTGATACCGAGCCACCAAAATATCCTTTGACTTTTAAACCTAAATATGAGCCAGGATTATGACTAGCTGTAATTACTAACGCCCCCAAAGCATTGAGTTGTTTAGCAGCCCAGCTAAAAGCCGGAGTTGGGGCGAATGATTCACTCAGCAAAACATCAAATCCGACGGCGGTAACAGCATCAGCAACAGCACGAGCGAAGTCTTCCGCCATAAATCGGCGATCGTAACCGACTATGATAGTCCGGCTACCAACTGTAGGGTAATAAGTATCATATAAGACTTTAGCGGCTACTGGCGCTACCAGAGCAAGACGTTCAAAGGTGAACTCTTCACCAATTACGCCTCGCCAGCCATCTGTACCAAATTTGATTGCGTTAGCTACAACTGGCATTGGGATATCCTAACTGTCCATCTGAGGATTTTAGCACTTGTTCAGTAAATCGAGTAAAAAAAGAACCTGTTGCTCAGTGCTGATTGCTGAGAAATTAATATCAGAGTATGAGTATCGCAATTCTCTTTATCTCTCAACGCTCACAAGCGATCGCACATAATTGTACAATTTTGGTCAAGCGATCGCCTTCACAACACCATCATTCCACCTGCAAACACGAAACTTCGAGCAAAAAGGTGGAGCGAATCGCCCTCAGTATTATTAATGTTCAGAAAAGATTTGATCAAACAAAGACCTCTTAACTCTAAACTCAATTTGTATGAGTTGTTGATAAAGCTCATCCAAGCTTTCAATGCTGATTTTGCCATCTTTACTCAATTTCTTGATAACAGCTAACGTACCTTTGATATTTAAACCGAGTCTTCTGGCTTCTCTTCTGGCTGTTGAGTCGTCTAACAAGACATAATCTGTGTTTAACTCAATTGCCAAAGCAATAGCTTCTGATTCACCTTTGCCCAAGCGATGATTTAAACTGTTGACAATGGTTATTAACTTAGATGCTCGAACTTGAAGATTACCAGAGTTAATCAGAGCTTGAACAGTTTGGCTAGATGGATCTGATTTAGCTTTGATTTCATCCGCAACAGATTGAGGAATGTAGAAATCATCAGGAGATTCAAGCAACTGATGCAAATAGTTCAACTTTGACAAGAAAATCAAAGGTGATGAATTAAGAACAATCTGCATTCATTCACCAGCTTTTTTCTAAATCAACATCTTCTTCACAGAGATACGAAAACTCAATTCCCATCAAGTCTAAAATTTTGAGTAATTCTGCTGGTTCTAGCTGCATAACTTCCGCAGCTTTTTTTAAGCTAATTACTTTAGTCATTAAAGCACCGAGTAAAAAAAGAAAGTTTTCTTTTTGTTCAAGATTCTGAAATAACTGAATTTCGGAGGCGATCGCTTGAGTCAGTTCTTGATTCATCGGTAAGTTTATACTAATTCATTACGGTTCTGATCATTCTACAATTAAACTAGAGCGTAGACGCTTGCGGCTTGTCGTCAGACATCGCCTTCATACCACCATCATTCGCCCTCAGAACACGAAACTTCGAGTAAAAAGGTGGAGCGATCGCCCTCACAACACCATCATTCCACCTCAGAGTAGGAAAGTTCTCGTTTTAAACACGAACATTCTCACTTAAAACAGAAACGTTCTCGTTTAGAACAAGAACATTCTCATTTAGAACAAGAACGTTCTCACTTGAAACAGGAACATTCTTGTTTGAAACAGGAACGTTCTCGTTCTGAACACGAAACTTGGAGATGAAAGCTTGATTGATGAGGTTAGGAACATGAATTTTACTGTTGTGAGTTGAGGCGATCGCGTAGATCTGCTAAAACTTTACGCATAGTCACAGTATTAATATGATTTACCCCTAATCGTTGCTCTAAAATATCTAATTCACGGATTAACAAGAGTTCAGTTTCACTGTATCTGCCTTGGGCAAGGTAGAGTGATGTGAGCAAGGAGAGACTTTTCCCGACATCAGGATGTTCGTCCCCTAGCAGTTTGCGAATGAGTTCCAAAGCTTGGATTTGTAAGGTTGCAGCTTCGTTGAATCTACTTTGGGAAATGTAGAGTATTACTAAGTTGTTGAGGCTAGTGGTGATATCAAGATTTTCTTCACCTAGCATTTTGCGCCTGAGTGTCAAAGCTTCGATGTATAAAGCTTCGGCTGCGCTGTATTTGCTTTGAGATTCGTAGAATCGCGCGAAATTATCGAGGCTAAGTACGACATCAGGATGTGATTCTCCTAGCAGTTTGCGCGTGAGTTCTAAAGCTTGGACGTATAAAGGTTCGGCTTCAGTGTATCTGCCTTGGGAATCGTAGATAAACGCGAGATTGTGAAGGCTAGTGGCGAAATCGGGATGTTCTTCGCCTAGCACTTTGCGCCTAATTTCCAAAGCTTGACTCCACAACGGCTCGGCTTCGTTGTATTTGCCTTGGGAATGGTAAAGCTTTCCGAGTATGCTGAGGTTAGTAGCGACAAAAGGATGATCTTCACCTAGCACTTTGCGATTAATCTCCAATGCTTTGATATATAACGGCTCGGCTTCGTTGTATTTGCCTTGGGAACAGTAAAGCCCTCCGAGGTTGTTGAGGCTAGTAGCGAAATCGGGATGTTCTTCGCCTAGCACTTTGCGTCTAATTTCCAAAGCTTGGATTAACAAGGGTTCGGCTTCGCTGTCTCTGCCTTGGCAGTTGTAAAGTACTCCGAGGCTGTTGAGGCTAGTGGCAACTAAGGGATTTTCTTCTCCCAGTAGCTTGAGCGATAGTTCCAAAGCTTGAATTAAAAAGGGTTCGCCTTCGCTGTCTCTGCCTTGGTAGTTGTAAAGTAGTCCGAGGCTGTTGAGGCTAATGGCAACTAAGGGATTTTCTTCTTCTAGCAGCTTGGGCGACAGTTCCAAAGCTTGGATTAAAAAGGTTTCAGCTTCGCTATATCTGCCTTGGTAGTTGTAAAGTACTCCGAGGTTGTTAAGGCTAACTGCGACATAGTGATGTGATTTTCCCAAACGTAGTTTCGTGATTTCTAAACACTTTTTGTACCAGGGTTCAGCTTTGTCATACAATCCTTGACCTTTGTAAAACCAAGCATTGCCAAGGAATGGCGAAATTAAATCATCATCGCTGACAAACTGAATAAGATTATTCGCTACTTCTGCTATGTGAGGTATTGCTGGAGCAATATCCTTGTCTTGCAGCATTTCTGCTAGGGATAATTCCTCATCACCTAACAAATAACGCCCGACTAATTCCAAACCCAGTGGCAAATATCCCAACCACTTACAAAGTCTTCGCGCAACTAACGGCTCACGTCGCAGCCTTTCTCTACCAACTATAGATTTTAATAACTGCATCGCCGCTAGTGGTGTCAGCACATCTAAATCTAAGCGCACTATCGGCGGTTGTAATTTTTCCCGCGTGGTAATTAACTGCTTAAACCGAGCCGGAACAGACTCTAAATAACACCGGACTTCATCTCGATAGTTAGTGACGTTATCAATTACCAGTAAAACCTCACCCTCATGCCATTTTGTGAGACAGTATTGCACTCTCGCAGCTAAATCTAAATCATCTGGGATGTTCAATAGCAGCTTATTCATTGCAAACTGCACCAGTTGTAACCCCACATCCTGCACTGCGGATAACCAACAAATCCCACCTTGATAAGTAACGCGGTGAGAATTGGCATATTGCAAAGCTAATTCTGTCTTTCCGACTCCACCCATTCCCGCGATCGCCGCAATGGCTACCTGTTGATTTGACTGCAACAACTGATGGAGTTCTTGCAATTTCGCTTCACGTCCGACAAACTCCACTACCCCACTCAAGGGAATATTTTCGTAACGGGTAGGCTTGGGTTGAGTTTTTTTACTTTTCTCACGCTGCACACCGGGTAATTCTTCTCGTCGGCGTTGCCATTCTGCATCAAATTTCTGCAAATTCCCTTCTTTGTCGCTTTTATCATGCCAAAGCATCAGGCGAAAGTGCCAGTTTTCGGAACCCTTCTCATGTTCGCGCTCATCCTTCAGAATGCCTAAAAAATCCTCAAGTCGTTTTAATGCTTCTCGGACTTGTTCTTTAGTCAAACCACTAAGTTCCGCCAGAACTCTTAACTGTGTTCTGACTATTACTTGCTGTGGCGTTTCCCAATTGAGAGCAATTTTATAAAGTTCACTGTCTTCTAACTCATCATTGGCATAAGCCAAAAACTTTTCTAAAAGTGTTCTTACCCGCGCTTCGACTTCTTCACCATAGCTAGGACGCGCCATAGGTTATTCTTGCCCAAATTTGCGACAAAGTTTCGGGATTCCCCAAACTAAATCTAGCATCCCCAAACTCAAACCTCAGCAGATTCACGCATTACAGCAAACAGACAACTGGTTTTGCTTTCTGTTACTACCCCAAATTTACCTTTGCTTCAGCGTTTGAGGCAAAGTAAATGAAAGATAAGAAACTGATGGCGATCGCATTTTTTCTGATCCCCCTAATTGCTGACTTATTTGTCCCAGGTTCAGGACTGGTAATTGAATTGGTATTACTAATATGGGAATTGCTGCAACCAGACGAGGAGGATTTAAAGCGATCGCTCTAAATTTATCATGTAGATTTAGATCCCCGACTTTTTCAAAAATTCGGGGATCTGAAGAGTTTCAGTAATTGAATTATGTTAGGCGATCGCTCACGATAAAAATTAATAATCCTTAATAGCCTGCACTACTAAGGATCTCCAAAAAATAATAATACTCACAATCCGAACCGTCTCTTAAAAATCATCTAAGAACTGACTGAGACGACTAATAACAGGGTCAACATCTTCAGGAGGTGTAGCAGCGTAGGTAGTGTTAACCTTTTCCATGACTGGTACTGTTGACACTACAGGCGCTGGCGCTGGTGAAGTTGGAGGCTGATGGTGAATAATCGGCGGTCGCTCTGTCACCAAAATGGCTAGATGCGCCATTTGTTGCGTGAGTTGCACAATATGGCGTTCCATCGCCTCCAAACGATTCGATTCCTTAGCGAAAAAACGTTCCTCTAGGTCAGCCACTTGGCGTTGCAGTTCATCGATTTTCTGTTCAACCGACTCTGCGGCTATTGGTTTGGAAGCAGGTTTGACAGCTTCCGGGACACATAAAAATTGCCATAGGGCTTCTTTACAGAGGTCGCTAAAAGACTTTTCTGGTTGAGGCTCTAAATGGCTTTCTACCAGCGACAACAAGCTTTCGTCTGCAACTTCTGGGTTGAACGTAACCGATTTAACTACTTTTTTTGACCATTGGAACATTGGCTTTAAGACCTAGCAGCGCGAACGGCGGATAATTGCGCCTCTCCATAAATATACTGCCCCAAGGCGTTAGCTTGGCGAGATGGTGCAGCTAAATGAGCGTTGATTTTGGCATCTTTTAACAGACGTTGCACATCTTCCCAGAAGAATTCGCCACCGCCACCAGTAATAATCACATCAGTCACACGCTCAGGGAGCCAAGCGAGGACACGGCTGCAAATATCACGAGAAAACATTTCAATCAAGTTGGGGAGAAAATCATCAAGGTTAGCGGGCTTGCTAGAGCCTTTAGGACGATAAAAACGCTCTCCCTTGGGTTTGTTAACAGCAGAAATGAGCGCCAGAGATTGGCTGTCTGCGCCCTCAATTTCTTTAGCTACCATTTCGTAGAATTTGCTCATCCCGAAGTCTTCACTCTTAGAAGCTCCTCGTGCGAAGCGGAAATTATCTACCATCAACAAATCGATTGTTTGATGTCCAATGTCCACAATGGCCGCCGATACTTTGGTAAAGTCGGGGCTACCAGGGCCTTTTTTAGGTTGAGCTTCACACCACAGAAGACTACCGTAGCCTTCAGGCATTACCCAAACTTTATTGATATTTAGAGAGACTGTTTCACCTCTAAAGTTCATTATGTGCGGGCCAGTCAGCTGACTGATGATTTGAGCCTTTTCTTTTTCAAACTGCTCTAAAGAGAGGAAGGGTAAACCCAACACAATGGAAATTTCGTCTTTTAGCTTGAAATAGCCAGCACAAGCCAAAACTTTAGCCAGTGCATCTTCTACCTTAGATTTACCGACTCCGAGGTTTGCGCCAAAGTCGGCGGCTAGTTGACCAATGGCAAAGCCACTGCCTTGGTATTCCATCCACAAATCCATTAAGGGATCAGTAGCACGGGCTTCAAAAATACCGCCCCGGACTTCCTCCATTGACATTTGTTTGACATTGGCGGGGATGAAAACCACGTTACCGGGTTCGCGGCTAACAGAAGTCTTGGTAGAAGTTCTGCCTAAGTCCACACTGAGAATTGATTTGCCAGAACCGCCATTAGTTTTAGCGGTAGTAGCAGTATTAATTGGGGTAGATGCTGAAACCCTGTTGAGAGGGATAGCAGCAGCATTCATTGGGGTAGCGGCGGAAGGTTGGTCTGTCATGAAAGCTCCTAGTCCTTTCTTAACTGTCAAAATTTAACTTGCTCATCTTACATACAAACATGCGAGATACCAGAAATTCTAGGTTTCGTCAAGTGTAGCTACGAATACGCCTAACGCTGAGTTAGGCGATCGCAAATTCAGCATTATTTGGCATAGTGTAGGCGAATTTTTACCAGATGTAACCCCCCAACTTTAAAACAACTTTAAATTAGGGTTGTGTATTTTAGTGTCTAGTCTTTTTTCGCCTACGCTTGAGTACCCAGACCACAAATGCCAAAACCAAGCTCCCAAGCACAATTTTTGATACTGGCGCAAGGTACTTGTCCACAAGTTCATACTGGCTACCCAACACGTATCCTGAGTATGTTAACAAACCTACCCAGGCAGCACTACCCAAGGTTGTATAAAATAAAAATGGTAGCAAAGGCATATTACTAATGCCTGCCGGCACGGAAATCAAAGTACGAACTCCCGGTACAAGACGACCAATTAACACTGCTTTGCTACCTTGAGAATCAAACCAGTGCTTTGCCTTGGTAATATCTTTGCTGGATATGGTTAACCACTTGCCGTACTGATCAGCCCACCTTTTTAAGCGCTGTTCGCCCAAAAACTTACCAGGATAGTACCATACAAGTGCGCCAGCTACAGAACCGACAACTCCGGCAAAAAAGACCCCAAAAAAATTTAACTTGTCTGGATTTGCTCTAGCGGTAAATCCCGCCAAGGGCATAATCAATTCTGAGGGAATGGGGGGAAATAAGTTCTCTACGAACATTAACAGCGCAATACCTACGTAACCCAAGGAACTGATAGTATTAGTAATCCATTCAAGCATTGAGTCTATTCCTAAAATTGCTGCACAAGTTTAATTGCCTAATCTAGGGTTAATCTTCTTAAAACTTTACTGATAATCAGTACACACTGGGAATAAAATCAGCAAGATTGTTTCCGCGATCGCCACGTTAAAAAGCACGGAAGCAGGAAGAGAATAAATCCTCCTTCAATCCGGTTTTAGTTCCCAACACTAGGAAAATCAATTTCCCCTACCATCACCTGTCACCTGTCACCTGTTACCTGTAATTACCGCCAAATTTTAGGGGCGCAATTATTACGCCCCTAAACATTTTATGTATTCAATTGAGCAGAACTGTTAGATTGTGGAAGTTAAAGATTGGACTCTGGACTCAGATTCCCAATCTAATGGGTTAAAAACTCTCTCTTCTAAAGCCATTTGCTCAATTAAGCTGGCTAATCTGAGGGCTTTGAGAGCTTGTTCACCACCAACGGAAGGTTGATTTCCACCGTGGACACAATTGACAAAATGCTCTAATTCTGCGCTTAAAGGTTGAATATTGGTGGTGTAGACTTTTTCAATCAAACCGTCTTGTCTGTAAAGTAACTGACGATTGTCAGTTAAATTGGTGGTTGTTTGTCGATGAACCAGAATTTCGTTCTTGAGAAAGTCTGCTTCTGTAAAGGAGTTTTTGCAATGGGCAACAATGCGCCGAATTTTTTTGTGAGTGACTTTGCTGGCTGTGAGAGTAGCAACAATGCCATTGGCAAATCCCAGGGTGGCTGTCACGTAATCTAAATAACCAGAGTCTAAAGCACGCGTACCGCTTGCTGTCAGTTTGACCACTGGGGAGGCGGCTAATTCTAGCATTAAGTCAATGTCGTGGATCATTAAATCCAATACGACGGAAACATCATTGGCCCGATCTGAGTAAGGACTCATCCGGTGAGCTTCCAGCGCCAGCAATTCTTCAGTTTTCAGGACTTTGCTTAGTTCCCGAAATGCAGGATTGAAGCGCTCAATATGCCCTACTTGCAAAATGCACCCAGATTCAGCCGCTGCATTGACTAGAGATTCTGCTTCCGAAATACTAGCAGCGATCGGCTTTTCGATTAAAACGTGAATTCCAGCTAATAGACAATTAATGCCGACAGCATAATGTAGGCGAGTAGGTACGGCGATGCACACTGCTTCCACATGGGGTAGCAAGTCACAATAATCTTCAAAAAAACGCCCCTTGTATTTGCTGGCGGTTTCTAAGCCTCGTTCAACATTGATATCTGCCACCCCGATTAGTTCAACATCTTTCATTGAACTCAATACGCGGGCATGATGTTGTCCCATGTTACCCACCCCGATTACGCCTACGCGAATCGGTCTTGGTTGATTGCGCTGTGTGTATGAATTTGATTCTGCCACTGACATGCTATTTTGCACTATTGTTCTCTCCTCAACCACCAAATTTAGAGACGCTGCGGCCGTTGGCATTTATACTGAACAGCCAGGTATGATCCGTCTAAAACCATCCAGATGGTAACATAGAGGCTCTGTTTATGAAGAATTTCAAAGTTTGCGATAGTTCCCGCAATCTGGCTGTCTTTTTTTATGTTCAGTTTTAAATCAATCAGTTTTTTGCTCTTTGCACAATAGCTAATGTGTTTTTTTATTAACTTTAAACATAAACTAAATTGTAAGTGAAAATTTATCAATGTCAGTTAGGCATTTGTTTAGCAGTAGATTTACCAACTTAAAACGTTGTAAATAAATAATTTTTTGGTCTGCAAACTTACAAAAAAAGCGACAATCATACCGAGATAATAGTCCAGTTTATAAACTGGTACAGTATGGAAGAAAAAAGATGAGTGAGGCTGATTTGTAATTTTTTAATATGATGATTTGGCAAGTTAAAATCTAAAAATTTGGCAGCCGAGATGAAAGCCGTAATTTTGTTGTCTGGGGGATTAGACTCTTCTACTGTACTGTATCAAGCCAAGGCTGATGGTTGTGATTGTTACGCAATTTCTTTTGATTACCAACAGCGACATCGCCGAGAGTTAAACTCAGCTAGGCACGTAGCCCAAACAGCACAGGTAGTAGAACATCAGGTAGTCAATTTTGACTTACGACAATGGGGTGGTTCAGCACTGACTGATGACAAAATCGATTTACCCGAAGCGCGTTCTTTGGCTGAAATGTCGCAAAATATTCCTGTAACTTATGTACCTGCCCGGAATACGATATTTTTAAGCTTTGCCTTGGGCTATGCAGAAGCGATCGCTGCTGAAAGAGTTTACATCGGTGTGAATGCCTTAGATTATTCCGGTTATCCTGATTGCCGCCCTGACTACATCCAAGCAATGCAGGAAGTGTTTCGCCTCGGAACCAAGCAAGGCCGAGAAGGCAACCCGACTGCGATCGTCGCCCCTTTAGTGAATCTGAAAAAAACTGAAATTATCCAGCTTGGTAATACTTTAGGTGTTCCTTGGGATTTAACTTGGTCTTGTTATAGCGGCGGTGATGTGGCTTGCGGAGTTTGTGATTCTTGTCGCTTGCGGCTGGCAGCTTTTGATGAATTGGGATTAACAGACCCAGTTCCTTATGCTTAGTGGGCAATAGGAAGTAGGGAGTTAGATATTCCTTCCCCCCTGTTTCATCCCTGCGGTAAGCGTTGGACTTGAATTTGATGCAGCCTTGGCCCGAACACTGAGACTATGGTGAATTGAAGATTCTGGTATAAAAAGATTTCACCTTTGCTAGGCATTTTCTGTAATTGATAAAGTAAAAAACCGCCCAAGGTTTGATATTCCCTCATTAAAGGCAAACTGAGATTTAAAACTTCGTTGAGGTCTTCGAGATTAATCTGTGCTTGTACTAAAAAGGTGTTTTGATCCACAATCTCAATTAACAAGTCTTCGCTATTTACTGGTTCTCCTGTATTGCCAATAATTTCGCCAATCACATCCTGAATGGTCACTAAACCTACAGTCCCGCCAAATTCATCTACGACGATGACCATAGCTGGCTTTTCTTGCTGCATCATGGGCAATAGTTCACTCAAGGGCGTGTTTTCTGGAACAAATCGGGCAGGACGCATCCACGGTTGAAGATGGGATGTAAAAGTGAGTTTCTCCATAGCTAAGGGTTGCGCCAAATCCCGAAAATAAACAATGCCGCGAATGTCATCTAAAGATTCGCCAATAATGGGATAGCGGGAGTGACCTGTAGCCGTCATTTCTTGAAGTAAATTCTGGAACGTAGCATCTTTGGGTAAGCCAATAATCCCATTCCGGGGAATCATCACATCTTGGGCGGTGACATCACCAAATTCAAAGACGTTATTTAGCAGTTGACGTTCGGAATGTTCTAAGCCAGTAGATTCTCGTTCTGTGGCAATGATCATCTGTAATTCTTCTGAGGTAACTGGTGGTCTCCAGCTTTGACCTGTGTATTCAATACCAAAAATTCGTAACAAACAAAAAGTTGATTGGTTAAGAATCCAAATGAAGGGACTGAAAAAACGGACGATCGCTTTTACGGAAGGGCCTAAAAATCGCGCTAGTTGTTCGGAATAAAGCAGCGCTAAGGATTTTGGGCATAATTCCCCTAAGACAATTTGCAGATAGGCTACCAAAAAAAAGGCTATAGGAATTGACAAGGAATGGGCGATAAAGTTTGTTGTTGTGGCTGGTAAAGGCCAAGATTTCAACCATGCGTTTACCAGCACCACAATTGTACTTTCGCCAATCCATCCCAGTGCCAGACTAGAAAGGGTAATACCTAACTGTGTTGTAGATAGCAGTCGATCAATACTGCGTTGCAATGTCTCAACGGCGATCGCTTGGATATCACCAGCCTTAACTAACTGATGAATCCGCGATCGCCGCACTGTCACCATCGAAAATTCTGCTGTCACAAAAAAGGCATTGATGGCAATCAGCAGTAGTACTGATAATAATCGCAGCCCTACATCTGCCCAAGTTAAACCAGGAAAACCAATCACTGCCAAAGCTCGTGTAAATTCACTTAAAGTAAAAAGTAAAAATTAAAAAGGTAAGTCCAGCACTGCGAGAGGGTTTCCCTCCGCAGGTGACTGGCGCACCCGAAGGGCAAAAGTTTCTTTTTACTTTTACCTTTTACCTTTTTACTTTCCCATCCCTACCTTGCTACAGGAATGTCAGATACATCTAACTTGAGTTTTTGTGCAGGATAATCTGTCAGAGACAGAGATACTTTGTTCACATCATCCAGTAAAGCTGTAGGAATAATCACTGTACCGGAAAATGTCGGGCCATTGGCAGGTAATTCTGCTGGTAAACCTTCTGTACTGGCGCTCAAGGTTCTACCTTTGTCGTCTGTAACATCTAAAAAACTATACAAGAAGCGCACAGAATCTTTCCCTTTGTTCTGCATTTTTACTTTCAAAAGTAAATCACCGCCAGAATAACGCGCCGACTGCACTGCAAAACTTACACCTTCACTTTCGGCATTTACAGGAAATCCTGGTTGGGGTTTTTCTTCAACTACTTCCTGTGGTTTTTCTTGTGGCTTCTTTTTGTTGTTAATATCTTCGTCGTCGTCGTCTAATTTTTCTGATTTGGCAGCTTTGGCCTTACCATCAATCCGAGACTTAACAATTTTTAATATTTCTTCTTCTTTTAATAACGTTACTCCTGGCTGTTGGGAGTTATTGGTCTTAGCGCTGGCGAATTTGGTGGTCGGGCGACCATCTGGGGTTGATACTCCTTTGAGAGCCAAACTTCCCAAATTAAACCCTAAAAACGCACTTACAGACCCTGCGCCCAACATCAGGATTAACAGAATCAACGTCAGTATTACAGTAGAATTTATTTTCATCGCTGATAAGCTGTTGCTGAAGAATGCTGGTCTATATTAAGAGCATTGAAGTTATGTGCCTCAATCCTTAAAAGAACTTAATCAATCATAGTGTGCATCATTTCATAATTAAATTATGTAGTATAAAAATCTGATAAACTGTGGTACGAGGGTAGACAAATAGTAAATTTGAGATAAAATTAATATTCGACCAGGGTTGGCCGAGCGGTTGAGGCAGCGAACTCATAATTCGCCCAAGGCAGGTTCAACTCCTGCACCCTGGATTTAATAAGTGCTGAGTTGAAAGTTCTGAGTGATCAGTTTTATCAAGCAGAATTTAGAATTGAATAGGAGTGTGACACTTCGGAAGCTTCTAATCACTTCTTTTAACCACTCAGCATTCAGCACTCAGCACTCGGCACTCAGCACTCTAAAAGCGGAATTCTGTACCGACTTTGAGCTTGTTACTATTTAAGCGAGGAGATGCAAGTAAAGAAGTATCATAAGGATTGGGTAAATCTGGTGTACGTAGATAAGGGTCATTACCGACTTGCTGAGTCATAACATCTCGATAGAGCGTGTTCATCAATTCAGCATCACGGGCAATTTCATTTTCTGGAAAAGAATCCTTGAAACCGGAACCATTACCCAGAAAATTTTGTAGCTGACGCTTAGGAGTGTTATTTTCGTAAAAATTGCGATCGTGACGAAAGTAAGCTCGCTCAAATGCTTCATTAGCCGTTTCATAATTAGGTGTTGCCGTCTCAGCAAATGCCATAGAGGGAAAAACGAACCCTGTAGTTAAAAGCACTAAAAAACCACCAAAGGGTTTAAACTTTATACCCATCTTGCTTAACTCCTCAATTTTGAGCAAATCTTAACTTATGCTTAATTGCAGAACTCTGATGAGTTCAACCTTTGGTGTAGCACAACTGATAATCATTTGTAATGACGCATTCTACTGAAACCCTTACCCAGGCTGATATGTGGTCAGCCACTGCTGACTTAGCTACTTTGCGCCACAAGCTACTAGACTTGTTTTGCCAACTCGCCTATCAAGAAGGTGATTTTGTACTGGCTTCAGGGCTACGTAGCACCTATTACATTAATAAAACCCAGGTAACTCTTCATCCCCAAGGTGCTTTAGCCGTTGGACGCTTATTATTTCCCTTACTACCTGCGGATACTCAAGCTGTGGCAGGTTTAACATTAGGTGCTGATCCCATTGTGACAGCAGTCAGCGTGGTTTCTGTTTATGAAAATCGACCCATCCCAGCACTAATTATTCGCAAAGAAGCCAAAGGTTACGGAACAAAAGCTTATATTGAAGGCCCCACTTTGGCAGAAGGTGCAAAAATTGTAGTTTTAGAAGATGTAGTGACAACTGGTCAGTCTGCCTTAAAAGCGGTGAATCGCCTTAAAGATGCAGGATATATCGTTGAGCAAGTAATTGGACTGGTAGACCGCAAGCAAGGAGGTGCAGAATTGTACCAATCTGTTGGTTTAAAGTTTGAAGCGCTGTTTGAAATTGAAGAAGTTCAACAACGGTATCGGGAATTAGCCGGTTAAGGTGCTAAGTTAACCGCCAAACATTGAGAAAAGCAGCTTTTGGGTGTAAAAGTATCGGGGTGTAAGAGTTTTGCATACTTACACCCCGATAATCGTTTATGAGTCTGAACAATTGCCAGGCATCACAGCATCAGGTTCATTTATACTTTTTTGTCAGGATCTGCTTGGGGTAATATCGATTTATCTTCATCTAAGGTTGGTACAGGTACACCTAGCATTCTCCTTGCAGATTCCTCTGCCAATTGTCGGTCTTGCTCATTGTCAAACTGGTTTTCATCTAACAAATATTTGTGTCTAATTGCTTCGTCTCGATTTGGTCGAGCGCCGTTTTTCCATCGGTAATTAAATGTCATAAGTTGCAATGCACTGAAATTGTGCTTGGGTTTGACTGTATTGATCCTATGTGGGTAGTTGATGGTTGCACTCTACCAGAAGTTGAAATAAATTCGCCTTTTGATTGTTAAGAATGTTCATAATTGTCATTTAAGCTTAATTCTTCTAGTAGAGGATAGGGTTAATGAGAAATGCCTATACTGCAATTACCAAGCAATGAATTAATCAGCCCATAGCTTCACAGCAGCTATGGGCTTTTTCTTGAGTTTTTACCTATATTGATTTCGGCATACCTCCAAAGAAGTTACAGCCATTCAACTACCCCTTCAGGCTACGAATAATTAATTCTGATGATAGATTGGCTGAACTTACTGAACTTGTTAATCTGTAATTGTCAGAAAAAACATTAACTACAAACAAAAAACAAATGAACATTCTTGCTTGGATTATTTTAGGTTTAATTGCTGGTGCTATTGCTAAAGCTATCTACCCTGGTCATCAAGGCGGCGGCATACTGGGAACAATTTTGTTAGGTATCATAGGTGCATTTGTTGGTGGTAGCTTAGGAGTATTCTTCAGTACGGGAAATTTTGCACTGGCGGCTCCAACTCTTAGCATTCCTGGTATTTTAGTAGCGGTTTTAGGTGCTATTGTCGCTGTCTTCTTGTGGAATTTGCTAACTCGCCGTAGTACCGTTTAATAGATGTAATTGACTTTAATTTATAGTAAACATCAGGGAGCTTTTGTTAATATTTTATCCCTGAACTTATTTAAAAAATAGCGTTAGTTCACTGAGAAACTAACGCTATTATTATAGTTTTTATTGACAGGGAGTATACAAATAAGAGCAAACAGATGTTTACCTTTACAGTAAGTTCTATCTCACCAATCTAGAATCCGCTATAGTTTTTACCTAATTATTTCTTTCTGCTGTTGATAACGTTGTTTAAATTGCTGTTGTCGTTGTTTATGATCCACAATGGGTTCAGGGTAGCCAACAGCGCGACGTTCTAGAGGTGTAATTTTACCAGTTACTAAATATTCGTTATCAAGAGACCGCAATTCTGGCAACCATCGGCGGATATATTCGCCATCTGGATCAAATTTCTGCGCTTGACTGGCTGGGTTAAAAATTCGCAAGGGTTTGGGATCCATTCCACTAGAAGCACTCCATTGCCAACCGCCATTATTGGCAGATAAATCACCGTCAATTAGCTTTTGCATAAAATATTTTTCGCCTAATTGCGGACTAATTAGCAAGTCTTTTGTCAGGAAACTAGCAACAATCATCCGACAACGGTTGTGCATCCAACCGCTTTCATTTAATTGGCGCATGGCTGCATCTACTATGGGGTAGCCTGTTTTGCCTTCGCACCAAGCTTGAAAGTGTGTATCGTTAGTTTCCCAAGGAAAGTTTTTAAAGGCATCACGGTAAGCACCTTCAGCTAATTCGGGGAAACTATACATAGCGTGTTGATAAAATTCGCGCCAAGCTAGTTCTTGCTGCCAAGTGCGGATACTATTTGTTGTTTCTTCACTACGGCTATTTTCTTGTGCTTCTGTTGTAGCTTGCCAAACAGTGCGAATGCCAATTGCACCAAATTTCAACGCAGCACTCAATTGTGATGTTCCATCTGTCGCGGGAAAGTTGCGCTGTTCTTGATATTCGGTAATAGGTTTATAGGTAAATTCTGCTAATCTTGCTTGGGCGGAGGCTTCCCCTGGTGGGAGAATTAAGTCACCATCCCAGATAAATCCTAAATCTTTGGCAGTGGGTAATGGAATTGCACCTGCGTTTTGGGCAATTTCTTGTTCGCCTGGTGTTAATCCTTCTATGGTTTGTAAGGTTTCTACTGGGGGCAATTTTGGTTTGCTAATCCAATTTTTCCAAAATGGGGTGTACACAGTGTAAGGTGCATTGCTACCTGTGCGAATTTCTGCGGGAGAGTGGAGAATTTGATCCCAATTTTCGTTGAGGAATTGAATGCCTTTTTCTTTGAGTGTGTCAATTATAGTGCGATCGCGTATTTGAGAATATGGTTCTACATCCCAATTCCAAAACACAGCTTTGGCATTTAAAGCTTCAGCCAAGGCGGGAATTGCCTGCATAGGATCGGCATGGAGAATCAGGAGTTGGCTACCAATTTGGGCATATCGCTCCTGTAATGCCTGTAAGCAGCCAATCATATATGTTACTCTTACAGGCGCAATATCATCACGTTCAAGAATATTGCGATCTAAACAAAATACACCCACAACTTTTGGGCTTTGACTTCTTGCCGCAGCTAGTCCAGTATTGTCAGAAATGCGTAAGTCACGGCGATGCCAAAACAGAATTAACTCAGACATTTCCTACCTATTACAGTTCACTTGTACTATGCTAAATCCTAGCAGTAAGTTGCCATTATGAACTACGTAAACTAGTCGGTATGAAAAAGAGTCTAGAAAACTAGATACTAGTGATTAGAAAATAGCGTGTTTTACTCAGAACTTTCAATGCCGAAGACTAAAAGACGAAATTTCACACCTCACACTTCATCTATTTCTTTCGGGTTAATTTCACACACTAGTTCATAGACTACTGTTTTTGGTGGCTCAACAAATAAAGGCATCATTTTTTTCAAAATGTGTTGGTAAACCTCATTTTGGTTAGCTTCCATATCTTCTACACTTTCCCAAAAAATGATAGATATGCCTCTGTCAGTTCCTGGTTCTTGTAAAAGATAGGCTCCTTTGAAACCTTTTGTATATGTTAATACAGCTTCTTCATAAAGTTGTTTGGCAGCTTCAAATTTACCAGGCTTGAATTCGCCCATCGCCACATGAGTAAATTTATGTCTGAGAAAATCTTGAAAATCCATAAAATTTTTCTCCGTACATTCAGATTTATTTCAGCTTTAAATTGTAAAATAAATTACAATTTATTGTTATATTCCTTTTTTTATCTGAAAAACTAAAATATCACTATAGAGTGCCTTAATGGCAAAAATAAGTAAAACTTAAAATTTATTGTATTTAATTTTAATCTGTCTTTTTACCTGCTTTTTGGGAATTCAATTCTCAACAATTCTCGAAATTGCTTGATTTTTGTTAATTAAGCAGTAAGTTAAAAAATTTAATATTTTCTATAGATTTATTACAGAATAGATTATGTAGCTTTTAAAACTCAACTACTTAATATGAAATTTTAAAAATCCTGGAAAACAATGGGTGTTGATAAGTTTAATAGTTTAAACCAAAGAATAAAAAGTTACATTTGTGAGATACAAATCTGCAATAAACTCATAATCCAGACAATTTATTTTTTCAATCAATAGATCATCTATCCAGCATTTGACAATAAAATGAATTTGACTGCCCTCAAATTATTAGCTAAATAGTCTGAAACTACATATCCATCAAATCTGGAAGCTATAGCTAAATTATAATTAAGAAAAAAAATGCCATTTTTGCAGTTAAAATTGCATAATACTCTATTAAATTTAAATAAATGATATTTAACTCTTGTTTGCTATAAGTTGCATTCTCTATCTTGTTCTGTGGTTAAGAACATAAATTTAATTGATGAATTAACTATGCCATTACAAAATCAGCTAATTAATTGGCCGACTTTATATCATCTAATTAATCATTCTCCTTTAACGATTAACCCTGATAGTTATCTAGTCGATGCTATTATCTTGATGAGCCAGAAACAATCTCAAAGTCTGTCTCTGCCTAGCTTAAATAGATATTTCAATGCTGATATCTGTAATCAGCAAAAAAATAGTTGTGTCTTAATTGTAGAAGCTGGATATTTATTAGGGATAATTACGGCAAAAGATGTAATAAATATCATTGCATCGGGAGTTGAGATCACCCAAACAAAAGTAGCTGATGTGATGGTAACAGCATTAATTACTCTCAGGCAAAGTCATGCAACAGATATATTTACAGCTTGGTCACTGTTACGTCACTATCAAATTAGTTATTTGCCAATTGTAGATAACCAAGGCAAATTAACAGGTATTATTACTGATAGTATTTTAGTACAAGCTTTCAACCGGGACATAATAGTTGGTATCAAAACAGCCTGCCAGAAACCAAAAAATAATTATCGCAAAATCAATGGTATAAGTTGTTCTATCCACCATAGTCTTCAGCCAGGAATAGAACAAAAATCGTCTACATTTCTATCAACTCATCAAGAACTTGAAGAAACTCGGAAAAAACTTCAGATGGTAGAAGAAAAACTCCACCGAACTCAGGATGAGTTAGAAAAACTAGTGGCAGAAAACCAGCGTTTGCAGCAGAAAATATTTAAATACCAAAAGGCTGAAGCAGCTTGGCAAAATAGAGAGAAACTTTATTGCCAACAAAAAGAAGAATCATTGCGTGAGAGTGAAGCCAGACTCAGTTTAGCTTTAGAAGCTGCTCACATGGGTATTTGGGACTGGAAAATCCAAACAGATGAAACCCTTTGGTCGGCTAACATGGGTCTACTGTATGGTTTACCTAACAGGACTGCGTGTCCAACAAAGGAAGACTTTTTGGAGTTAGTTCATCCTGAAGATCGGCAAGTTTTTAGTCAGGCTGTGACAGCGACTATTCAACAAGGAGTGAAATTTGTTGTTGAATATCGTGCTGTTTGGCCAGATAGCAGCATTCACTGGCTGAATTCGACAGGTCAACTTTACTACAACGAAGACGGTCAGCCAAGTAGGTTAACGGGGACAACTAGAGATATTAGCGATCGCAAACAAGCTGAACAGAAAATTCTCGAACAAGCAGCTTTGTTGGATATTGTCACAGATGCAATTGTCGTGCAAGATTTGCAAAATCGGATTCTTTTTTGGAATCAAGGTGCTGAACATCTGTATGGTTGGTCAGAACAAGAAGCAGTAGACCAAAACGCCGATGAACTTTTATTTAAACAACCCTCACCAAAAATCTTAGCGGCGATAGAAAAAGTAATTGATAGTGGTATTTGGCAAGGTGAATTACATAAAGTTACCAAATCTGGCAAAGAAATTATTGTCGCTAGTCGTTGGACACTCATGCAGGATAGTACAGGAAAACCTAAATCTATCTTGATTGTTGACACTGATATTACCCAAAAGAAACAACTAGAAGAACAGTGTTTCCGCACGCAAAGATTAGAAAGTCTTGGGACTTTGGCTGGTGGCATCGCCCATGATTTGAACAATATTTTGACACCAATTTTAGCTGCATCTCAACTGTTACAACTAAAGTTTCCCCAAGACACAGAGCGCTATTATCAGCTAATGGCAATTATCGAAAATAATGCCAAACGTGGTGCAGATTTGGTGAAACAAGTATTATCGTTCGCGCGGGGGTTTAAAGGAGAACGCACAATTATTTTGATTAAGCACTTAATTTCGGAAATGCTGCTGATTGCCAAACAGACATTCCCGAAATCTATTGAATTTGCGATCGCCATTCCCGATAATCTGTTGGCTGTGTCTGGGGATGTTACCCAGCTGCATCAAGTGCTAATGAATTTGGTAGTTAATGCCCGTGATGCCATGCCGGATGGCGGTAAAATTGAAATTTTCGCAGAAAATAGATTGATTGATGAAGCCTACGCCCAAATGAATTTGGATGCTCAAGCTGGGCATTACATTGAGCTAACTGTAGCGGATAATGGGATGGGGATGCCGCCAGAAATATTAGATAGAATTTTCGAGCCATTTTTTACGACCAAAGACATAGGGATAGGGACAGGGTTAGGTTTGTCAACAGTTCTAGGCATTATTAAAAGTCATGGTGGTTTTATTAATGTATCTAGCAAAGTCGGGAAAGGTACGAAATTTAAATTGTTCTTACCCGCCGTAGAAGGTTGTCCAGCAATCAAAACCGAAAACTTAGCTGTACCTTTAGGGGAAGGAGAATTAATTTTAGTTGTTGATGATGAAGCAAAAATGCTAGAGATTGCTACCATCGTCTTAGAAAACTACAACTACAAAATTCTGACGGCTAGTAATGGGATTGAAGCGATCGCACTTTATGCCCAACATAAACATCAAATCAAAGCTGTGTTGATGGATATGATTATGCCGGAAATGGATGGGATGACTGCCATTCGCACCCTACAAAAAATGAATCCTCAAGTGAAAATTATTGCTTGTAGTGGGTTTAATCCCCAGGAAAAATTGACAGAAGTTGTCAATGCCAATATTCAGCTAGTTTTGCCAAAACCTTTTACTGCCAAAGATTTATTAAACAGTTTACAGTATGTATTGAGAAACCAAAATTAGGTTTTTTTAGGTAGAAGTTTGACTTTTAAAAAAATCTGAGGTGTAGCCTAAACCCTGATTTTTCTAGTTCAAAAATCAACTAAAATTCTGAATAATATAACTACCCATTACTCAAGAAATAACATGGCCAAAGAAATAGAACGGAAATTTTTAGTTAAAGGCGATGCTTGGAGAAACCTAGGTGTAGGTGGAGTCTATCGTCAAGGATATATTGCTACTCAAAAAGCAGTGACAGTAAGGGTACGTATTGCTAACGACCGAGGTTATTTAACAATTAAAAGTCCTAGTGTGAATTGTTCACGGTCTGAATTTGAGTACGAAATTCCCCTGGCTGATGCTCAAGAAATGTTAGATACATTATGCGATCGCCCATTAATTGAAAAAGTGCGATACAAGGTAAAATTAGGTGATTTAACTTGGGAAATTGATGAGTTTGATGGTGACAATAAAGGCTTGATAGTGGCAGAAGTTGAACTGAGCGATGTAAACCAACAAATTGAACTACCAGAATGGATTGGTGAAGAAGTTTCTCATGAGAGTAGGTATTTCAATAGTAATTTAGCCAGATTTCCCTTTTCAAAATGGTAAACTATATCCAATAAAGGAGGATATCTAAAAAGTATAATATATTTCTCTTGCTCCCCCTAAATCCCTTAAAAAGCTACCCATTACTCGGACTTTTCTCAACATTTACGAGAGTATTCAATTACGCTTTTTCTAATCCTGATTATTTCGTCCTTAATTCTCAATAAAACGTCAATTTTAGCGAGAATATAAAGACCGAATTTATCAAGTAGGCTTAAAAAAATTAGTGTTTAAGATGATTACATAACAATCCTAAAAGGCTTGTTAAGAAAGATTTAATTGATGGATATCTTTTTAAGGTACGACTGTTTCATTTAACAATTTATCTCAAAGTTCCTCGAAGTAATACAAGGTATTCTCAGATAGGCATAAACATCACTCAGTTGAACAGCCTCTGGTGGTAAGTGCAGAACTACACAGCATTTATAGACAGCAGCTTGATATTCTCGCCATTGCTTACGGATAGCTGTACTTACCGCATCTTTGCCTAAATCTGTAAATTTTAGCCCAGCCCTAGCCAGCCAAACTTCGACATCAGTGGTTTCTCCAACTGGCTGGGATATAAAAGTTGAGTTATTCATAGTTTCAGTATTTTTGATGAAAAAAAAGTTAAATAAATCCTCACAATCAAATATTTGTGTCTTTTTCAATATTTAAGCTTTGAAAAGACTGTTTTAACTGTTCCCAGAGTATTTCAA
This sequence comes from Nostoc sp. HK-01, assembly GCA_003990705.1. Lineage (GTDB taxonomy): Bacteria > Cyanobacteriota > Cyanobacteriia > Cyanobacteriales > Nostocaceae > Nostoc_B. Next base: position 6,334,275 of record AP018318.1, on the reverse strand, counting down.
TTTGCTTGTAAGACTCGTCAACAGAAAGTTTTCCCGCAGTCTGAAGATTGCAAATATAGCTGACTCGTTGTGAAAATTCTTGAAAATTAGCATTAAACACCAAATTGTTCGGTGTGAATTCACCTGAATATTGGTAGTGTGGATAAATAAAATTGTGTTTGTCTATTTGAGAACGGTTATTCATAGATTATTGGTAATGAAAAAAATAAGTAATATTATTGAGTTAGAAAAAAATTATTGAGCTAATTTGAGATTTTTTACCTCTATCTAACAGCATATATTGATTAAAAACCAGTTAAAAGGTATACATTCTCCTCAGTGTTGTAGGTTCAGTATATGCAGTAGATTTAAAATCTGCAATTTGGTTTTGTTGTCCAATTAATAAAATTAATTTATGTATGAACTTCTTCAAGGGACAGAATCCATACCATTTTGGATAATAGATGGGGAATTGATATGTGCATCTAGTACAGCACAGCCTAAATAGCATCAGCTATTGTCTAGTAGAGAAATATTCCAGCTAGTCTAGGGATATCCATGAAACATACGTAAAATTTTTGTATTAGAAAACACATTTTCTTGCCTGTAAAACTATTTAGCAATTCTCTAAAAATGTGCGCTTAATGATTATCTCTATGGGAATTAGGGGTGTTGATTGATGAGTGTTACTATTTTGGCAGTACTGATAAATATTTTGTGCGTATGGGAATACTAAATCTGAGATTTAAGATTTGGTATTATGCTAAGTATTCCCGGATATCGGTTGAGTCAAGAACTTTACAATGGCTCTAAAACCTTGGTTTATCGGGCTATTCGAGAGACTGATGCTTCATCTGTAATTATTAAACTGCTAAAAAATCCTTATCCTAGCTTTAGCGAACTAGTGCAGTTTCGTAATCAATACACCATTGCTAAAAATCTCAACTATCCTCAAATTATCCAAACCTACAGCCTGGAAACTTATCAAAATGGCTATGGGTTAGTGATGGAAGATTTTGGAGGGATTTCTCTGCAAGAATGGAGAGCCAGGGTTAACGTAGAATTCCTCATGGAATTTTTGCAGATTGCGATCGCAATCTGCAATTGCTTAGAAATACTTTACCGAGAGCGAATTATTCATAAAGATATTAAACCTAGCAATATTTTAATTAATCCCGAAACCAAACAAGTTAAATTAATAGACTTTAGTATTGCATCTTTGTTACCGCGAGAAACTCATACTATCCTGAATCCTAATGTACTAGAAGGTACACTGGCTTATATTTCACCAGAGCAAACTGGGAGAATGAACCGGGGAATTGACTATCGGACTGATTTTTATTCTTTAGGTGTCACTTTTTACGAATTACTAACAGGCGAGTTACCTTTTCAGTTTTATGATGCAATGGAATTGCTGCATTGTCATATTGCCAAGGTAGCTCCTTTAGTACATGAAATTAATCCTCAAATCCCCGCGGTACTTTCAGAAATCGTCAACAAATTGATGGCGAAAAATGCCGAAGACCGCTATCAAAGTGCATTAGGACTAAAAACAGATTTACAAAATTGCTTATATCAATTAAAGTCAACAGGTGAAATTCATAGCTTTGCAATTGCTCAAAGAGATGTGTGCGATCGCTTTATTATTCCTGATAAACTCTATGGCAGAGAACTAGAAGTAGAAATTCTCCTCAAAGCATTTGGTAGAGTTAGTGCTGGCGCAACAGAAATGGTCTTGGTTGCTGGATTTTCTGGTATTGGTAAAACTGCTGTTGTCAACGAAGTTCATAAACCAATTGTGCGCCAACGCGGTTATTTTATCAAAGGCAAATATGACCAATTTCAAAGGAATATTCCTTTTAGTGCCTTTGTGCAAGCATTTAGAGATTTAATGGGGCAATTGTTAACCGAAAGTGATGTACAAATTCAGCAGTGGAAAACCCAAATATTAGATGCAGTTGGCGAAAACGGACAAGTAATTATTGAAGTTATCCCTGAATTAGCCAGAATTATTGGTGAACAACCAGCAGCAGTAGAATTATTCGGGACAGCAGCCCAAAATCGCTTTAATTTATTATTTCAAAAATTCACTCAAGTTTTTACCAGTCCAGACCATCCCTTAGTGATATTTTTAGACGATTTGCAATGGGCTGATTCAGCATCATTAAATTTAATGCAAATATTAATGGCTGATACAAATTATCTTTTGTTAATTGGTGCTTACAGAGATAACGAAGTTCATCCAGGTCATCGTTTGATATTAACTTTAAATGAAATCCAAGAAAAAAAAGTACCGATTAATACAATTACTTTAGCTGCACTGGGGCAGGAAACTATAAATCAATTAGTTGCTGATACTCTAAAATGTGCCACAAACTTGGTATGGAATCTTTCTCAATTAATCTATCAAAAAACCCAAGGAAATCCGTTTTTTACAACCCAATTTCTCAAAGCATTATATCAAGATTATCTCATTAAATTTGATTTAAATTTAGGCTGTTGGCAATGCGATATTACTCAAATTGCTGCTCAAGCGATTACAGATGATGTTGTAACTTTTATGAGTTGGCAACTGCGAAAACTCCCAAAATCAACTCAACAAGTGTTACAGTTGGCGGCTTGTATTGGTAACTCTTTTGATTTAGCAACATTGGCAATTGTTTCACAGCAATCAGAAATTGAGACGGCGGCTGCTTTATGGAAAGCATTACAAGAAGGGTTGATTTTACCCATTAATAATATTTATAAATTTTATCAACAAGAGTCATTGGTTAATGGTGATTTGTCATCTGTAGAAGAACTGCAACAAACAAGCAATGACCAAGCACAAATGACCGTTTTTTATAAATTTTTACATGACCGAGTACAGCAAGCAGCCTATTGCCTAATTCCCGATGATCAAAAACAGGCGACTCATTTGCAAATTGGTAAATTACTCCAAAAACAATTCTTGGAACATGAGCAAGAAGAAAAACTGTTTGATATTGTCGGGCATTTTAATCAAGGAAAGGCATTAATCACCCAAACAAGCGATCGCCAAACCCTCGCCCAACTCAACTTAAAAGCTGGCGAAAAAGCGAAAACAGCTACTGCATACAGCGCCGCCATTGCCTATTTACAAATTGCGATCGCCCTTTTAGAGTCAGACTGCTGGCAAACCCAGTATGAATTAGCCTCAAACCTATATGTAGCAGCGGCCGAAGCCAGTTATTTAAATGGTGATTTTGATGGGATGGAAAAGTTTGCTGCATTGGTATTGCAGCAAGCCAAAACCATTCTTGACAAAGTGAAAATCTATGAAATTCAAATTGCAGCGCAAACATCTAGAAGCCAAATGTTAGCGGCGATCGCAGTCGGTAGAGAAGCTCTAGGGCAATTGGGCGTAGAATTCCCCACAGAATTAGACGAATTTCATCTTCAACAAGCCTTAGCAGAGGTAAACCAGCAACTAGAGGGCAGAGAAATTACCCAACTTATTGACTTACCCCCAATGAGTGAACCTACGGCGCAAGCCGCAATGGAACTGTTAGGAATGTTATTTGCACCAGTGTTTCTGGGTAATCCGGGTTTATTACCATTGCTCGGCACAACAATGGTGCGCTTGTCCATCCAGTTTGGTAATGCTCCCGCCTCGACGGTAGGATATGTGACTCAGGGTGTAGTACTGTGTTCCTTTTTGGGCGAAGTTGAAACAGGCTACGAGTTTGGTCAATTAGCACTCTCTCTACTAGAGCAGGTGAATGCTCAAAGCCGAAAATGCTGCACTCTCACCCTGTTTGGCTGTTTCATTCAACATCGCCGACAACCACCTTTGCCAACTTTTTCCACTCTGAAAGAAGCCTATCGGACTGGTATGGAAACTGGTGATTTTCTCTATGCTGGCTACAGCATAGTAATTTACGCCTTTACTTCCCTGTTCATGGGTGTAAATCTAGACACATTGATACTGGAATTTCCTACTTACAGTTCTGTCTTAGCTCAAGTGAAACAAGATTCAGCGCATATTTATTTGGATATGATGCAGCAAACAGTCGAGCAATTAAGAGAAACTGTCAGTCAACCAGATCGCTTAATCGGTAATGTCTATGATGAAACTGTGATGCTACCGAAGCACCAAAAAGATAATGATCTCACAGGAATTGCCTTTGTTTACATTTACAAACTGCTGCTTGCTTACTCTTATGGTAATTATGCGACTGCTCTCGACTACATTACCCAAGTCCAACCCTATTTAATGGCATTATCTGGACTAATTCATATTCCCATTTTCCATTTCTATACTGCCCTCACCCATTTAGCAATCATTACCACACAACCAGAATCAGAGCAAAGTAAAATTCTCATTGAGGTAGAAACTCATCAAACAACTCTGCACCAATGGGCGCAATATGCTCCAATGAATCATCTGCATAAATGGCATTTAGTGGAGGCAGAAAAGTGTCGAGTTTGTGGTAAAAAATTAGCAGCAATAGAACATTATGATCGCGCCATTGCGCTGGCTAAAGATAACCAACTTCTCAACGAAGAAGCCTTAGCCAATGAACTAGCGGCTAAATTTTATCTTGCTTGGGGCAAACCAAAAATTGCTCAAATTTACATGATTGATGCGTATTACTGTTATGTACGTTGGGGTGCAAAAGCCAAAATAATCGATTTAGAAAGTCGCTATCCCCTACTACTGCTGACAATTCTGCACAAACAGCAAATACCTCTGAACCCAACAGAGACGATCATTTCTACATCTTTTGAGACAGTTGATAATACCAGTTTTAATCAAGCTAGTCTTTCCAACAGCCTCGATTTGTCCAGCATTCTCCAAGTTTCACAATCCCTATCCAGTGAAATTGAGTTAGAGAAATTACTCTCCACTTTACTTGATGTCATACTCAAAAATGCCGGAGCCGATAAATGTGCATTGCTCATGCCAAAAGGCAATTCTTGGTTTATTGAAGCACTTTGCCAACTAGGACAACCTACCATTGTTTTGCGATCGCTGCCCTTTGAAGATCATCAAACATTACCCGTTAGCCTGATAAATCAGGTGAAAAATACCCATTCTTTAGCTGTAATTGACAATGCAACCACCGAAAAAACCCTAGCGGCTGATCCATATATATTGCAATATTCACCCAAGAGTCTTCTTTGTGCGCCAATTCTCCATCAAGGTAAATTGATTGGCATTTTATATTTAGAAAATAACCTGACAGTCGGAGCATTTACGCGCGATCGCCGAGAAATTTTGCATTTATTAATTTCTCAAACTGCCATCTCTTTAGAAAATGCGCGATTATACGCTCAATTAGAAGATAGAGTCAAAGAACGCACCCAAGAATTAAACCAAAAAAATGAGCAACTGCAAACAACTTTAAAAGAATTACATCGTACTCAAACACAGATGATACAAAGTGAAAAAATGTCAGCTTTGGGACAATTGGTAGCCGGTATTGCCCACGAAATTAATAACCCAATCACCTTTATACATGGAAACCTCAATTATATTCATCAATATACACAAGACCTATTGCAGATATTAAATGCCTATCAATTTCACTATCCCCATCCGCCACAATCTCTGCAAGCAGAAATAGACAATATAGAATTTAACTTCTTAAAAGATGATTTACCTAATATTCTCAAATCAATGAATATGGGTTCCGAGCGCATTCGACAAATGGTTGTATCTTTACGCAGCTTTTCTCGCTTAGATGAATCAGAATATAAAGCTGTGAATCTGCATGAAGGCATTGATAACACCTTAGTTATGTTGCAATATAGACTGCAAGCACAGCCTGAGCGTCCAGCCATTAACATCATCAAAGAATATGGTGAGCTACCGTTAGTAGAATGCTACGCCAGAGAAATTAACCAGGTATTTATCAATTTGATTGTAAATGCGATCGATGCCTTGGAACAAAGTAATCAGGGTCGTAGTTTATCAGAAATCACCGCCAACCCAAATCAGATTTTGATTCGTACTACGAAAACACAACAAAACCAAGTAGAGATTATCATCGCCGATAACGGAATCGGTATTCCAGAACATATACAATCGCGCTTATTCGATCCTTTTTTCACTACCAAACCTGTAGGTAAAGGTACAGGTTTAGGCTTATCAATTAGCCATCAAGTTATTACGGAGAAACATAATGGTTCTATTCACCTCAATTCTATATTAGGTCAAGGAACAGAATTCATCATCACCTTACCCATCAAAGCAAATTAACATCCTTTCGTTTCGAGATACTTTATCAAATAACGCTTTGCTACTTCATTGATAAAGACTTAGCAAAAAAGAATTCTTAAGTATGGACGTTTAACATCTAATTGCGATATAAAGTATTTACCCAAAAAAAGTAACTCCAGTACAAGCAATTTTTCCACAACTTATAAGGTTGATTTCTTTGATTGCATAACTGCTATAGCAATCCTCAATTATTTGTGATGTTTTGCTTCTTCTTTTTATTCTCCTTATTAGCGTCCTTTGTGGTTCGTTAAAAAGAATATTTTTTCACAACTCACATAGGATTGTTGTATCAAGGACTTAATATTAATGGGTAATTAATTTATGAATACTAAACTTCGACTAACAGTAGTTGCACCATCAGGGATTTTAGATAAAATTAGAGGCAATCAATTGCATTGCGACATTAGTGACCTGATAAATAATGGCACTAATATTATATTGATTGATATGAAAGACATTAAATTTATAGATAGTTCTGGCTTAGGGTTGTTAATGTCTATAATGCAAATGGCATCCAAGGCTAACGTCAAATTCTTTATTTGCTCTATTAATGAACAGGTTAGAATGTTATTTGAATTAACTAAAGTAAATAAATTTTTGCAAGTTTTTATTGATCAGGATGACTGTAAACGTTATATATTAACAAATTTATACCGGGTTACTCAGCAGTAAGAAAAAATCATTTTCACCCGCCAAAGTAAGATAAAAAATACTTGAGCGCAAAAATATTTATCAAAATAAATTAGCCCTACTTAAAAAGGTAGGGCTAATGGCTTGTTTTATCTCTTTTTTAGCGTGGTTATTTTAGCTAAACCACAAAATTAGGCGATGTTTAAATCAACGCGGACAACTAAATCGTTGAAGTCGCGATCGCCTCCTCTTGGCAAGTCTTCAAAGCCAAAGATATTATTTCCTAACAAAGCAATTTGGTCGGTTTGTCTGGTATTAGCACCTAAGACGGGGAAGTAAACCGCAGGATTTCTGGGGTTGTTATCTAAAATTGCTTCTGGTGTACCATTGGCAATAATGAATGGTGCATAGATATAACCTCCTTGTAAGGTTGCAGAGTAAGTTGTTATCCCACGGTTGGCTGTAAGATCAATCCCAGGAACGCGGTGGCTGACAGCCGCTTCGGTGTAACCAGCTTGTCCGGGTAAGATATCTGCTTGACCATCACCGTTGAGGTCAATACCACCATTCACATCGGTGACTCGATAGAAACTAGCGTAGTTTCTATAACCTGCATCTTTACTAACGACAAAATCAGCCGTGACTAATTCTGTAACGTTACGCAAGTCGATGAGTTCAGCTTGTGATTGACCTTGTAATGCTGTACCAATTGGTAAAACTGTGTCGGTAGATTGAATGTTCACTACCAAATCTTGGAAAGGTTGACCATTTCCTGGTTGAAATTCCCAAGCGAGGGAGAATTTATCGTTACCTAAGTCGGTGATTCTTTGAGTGTTGGGATTAGCAAAGATGACGCTGTTGCTGGGGATATTACCAGCGCGAACATCATCACTCGTACCATTGCTGACTACATAGAATCTGAGGCGATCGCCTGAGTCAAATTCTAGTAATCTGGAAACATCGGCAGTGTTCAAGCCACGATTCACCGCCGAAAAAATGGTTTTTGCCCTTTCTAAAGCAGCTGCGGTGTAACCTGCTTCGCCTGGGGCGATACCATTGATTCTACCTGCGGTATCATCTACAGTAAACACACCAAGTTCATTGGTACGGTTTGCACCGCGTCTGGTGAGGTCTACTTGCAGTCTGGTTTTAGCACCACTGCCTTTAATGGTAAAGATATCACTGTTGGGAGTTTGGACGAGGGGGCGATCGCGATCAATAATAGTAACAGTTGCAGCTGTGTTAGTTGTACCAAGGTTGTAATTATTACCATCAACCAAGCTCAAAGTCACAGTTTCATTGCCTTCGACCAAATTATCATCAATTGGTTTAACGGCAATATCCACGTAGGATCTACCAGCAGCAATGGTTGCAGTCCCGGTGAGGCTGTCGTAATCACTACCATTAATAGCAGTACCACCAACGGTGTAATTAAAGGTCAAGGCTGTATTAGTATTACCGACCCGCGAAATGCGGAAAGTTCCAGGGGTGGAATCACCTTCTGTAGTATTAGGAGTCGTGCTGGTAATGCTAACCACACTGGTAGCCAAATTTAACGGTCTGTCTAACTCCAGAAGAATTATTTCGTCGTTGTCGATGTCTCCTGGTCTACCTTGAGAGAAGGGATAGTTATTATCATTAGCAACCAAAATGGTGTTTGCATCCAGTACCAAGACATTTTCAATGGTGACAAAGGGAAAGGTAAATGTTGTGCTACCGTCTCGATTCAAGTCGTTGGGGTCTTGAATATTCAGCAAATCTGCAATTTCTTGTTTTTCAACAAAGCCATTTGCATCGCGTTTTGAGAAGTCAACTTTGAAGATTTTTTTGAATTGGGCGGCGCTACCTTGGTTTTGATCCCGTTCAATTACCAGATACTCATGGTCGTTCACTACGGTGAAGTCACCAATGGAGTAGCTGGGGTTATCCAAATGGTAATAACCAACCAGACCTTGATATTGCTGAGAGGCGACATCAAATTTATAAATCCGCAGTGAACCAGCAGGGTCGCCAGCCACAGTACCTTCTAATAATGGATACAAGGTTTGTCTATCGGGACTGATGGCTAAACCTTCAAAACCCCTAGAACCACCAAGGTTAGCCACGGCTGGTTGTCCGACAAATTGGTCGCGGACTAAATCACCAATACCGGGGAAGTCGGTAAAGTAAGCATCTACACCCAAATTGATGAACTGTCTGTATTCTGCCAGGGGGTCGCCGTTATAGCTTGGTGACAAGAAAAAGCTTTCACTACGGAAAGTGTAAGGATGTACCTGTAAACCTGCGGCGTGGGCATCTTGGATTAATGTTGTGGGAGTGCCGATAATGCGATCGCCATCACTAATTTGTCCATCGCCATTGAGGTCATCTGGTCTACCGTCACCATTGCGGTCTACCGTTGTAGCGGGAACAATTAAGCGTTTATCTGGGCCAATACCTGCTGCGTAAGTTGCGATCGCCGCGAGTCCTGTCGGTCTAATTAAGTCGCCATAGGTGCGAGTATCACCGCTAACTACAAAGTCATAGGGTCTACCCGCTGCGCCACCAATTAACTGAATCAAAGGTATATTAATGCCAGCTGCGGGGAGGATGTCTTGCTTTAATTCCCGCAGATTACCCACCTCAAAGGATTGAATAAATATGCGGCTGGGGTCAGTGAAATTTTCCCGAACTAATGTGTCAACCAGTAATTGACTGATATTAGTGTTGATGGATGTACCATCAAGGCGTGTACCAACTGAGTCAAAGTAAACTGGGTGCTTAGTTTCGGGATAAATGCCAATTTTCCGCCCAGTTTCGGCTTCGACTTGCTTGACTAAATCAATGATTTCTTCAAGGGTGGGAATCTTCAATCCATCATTGTTGAATCTGGTTCCGCGCAGTTGCGGCAAACGTTCAATCGCATTTAAAGTTTTTAGTTCTGCCAGGGTAAAATCTTCGACAAAGAAGCCATTCTCCGCTACACCATCAACAACTTTTGTGGTGCGGCGATTAGCAAACTCTGGATGATTTAAGACATCGGTAGTGGCAATGATGTTAGGTTCATGACGCGCCACCAAATGCCCATCTTTGGTAACTACTAAGTCAGGTTCGATGAAATCTGCACCAAGAGCGATCGCTAATTTGTAAGATTCTAAAGTGTGTTCGGGGCGGGAACCACTCGCGCCACGGTGTCCAATAACTAACGGTGCATTACCACTTAAAGTATTAAACTCTTGCAAATTGCGGACATCGGGGTTTTGGGGAGACCGGACAAACTCTCCGGTTAACTGGTCACGCACCAAATCACCAGTCCCAGGGAAATCGGTAAAGTAACCATCCACACCCAAATTGATAAACTGGCGGAATTCCGCTTGGGGATCACCGTTGTAATCTGATGCCAAAAACCCGCCTTCGTTGCGGAATGTGTATGGATGCACTAACAAGCCTGCATCATGGGCATCATTCACCAAAGAAGTTGGTGCTGTTAAGGTTTTATCTGCGTCATTAACTAATCCATCGCCGTTGACATCATCAGCTTGACCATCGCCGTTAGCATCCACACCGCGAACCGATACAATCATCCGTTTCCAAGGGCCAATTCCTTCGGCGTAGGTAGCAATTTCTCGCAAACCTTCGGGGGTTCTTAAGTCGCCGTAAGTACGAGAATCGCCACTAACTTGGAAGTCAAAAGGTTGATACTCAATCAGCGAACCATCAAGTCTGGTATCAATCGCATCTAATAACTGGATTAAGGGTAAATCAATTCCAGCCGCAGGTAAAATTACATCATTGAGTTGCTTAAGATTACCAACCTCAAAAGATTGAATAAACACTCTAGATGGATCAGTAAAATTATTGGCAACCAATAAATCAACTAACTTTTGACTGATATCTTGATGAATTGGTGTCCCATCCAAACGTGTACCAACTGATGCAAAGTAAGTGGGATGTTTGGTTTCGGGATAAATGCCGATTTTCTTACCTGTATCTCTTTCTACCTGCTTCACCAAATCAATGATTTCTTGTAAGGTAGGAATCTCATACAAGTTGTCGAATCTGGTTCCTCTTATACCTGGCAAACGTTCAATAGCACGGAGGGTTTTGATTTCCGCTAGGGTAAAATCTTCAACAAAGAAACCATCTTCTGCTATGCCATCAACTATTTTAGTTCTGCGGCGATCGGCAAATTCTGGATGATCTAAAACATTGGTAGTACCAATGATATTTGGTTCGTGACGGGCAATCAATACACCATCTTTTGTCACCACAACATCGGGTTCGATGAAGTCTGCACCCTGTTCTATCGCCCGCATATAAGAACCAAGGGTGTGTTCTGGTCGTTCGCCGCTTGCGCCTCGGTGGCCAATCACAATTGGTGCTTGACCGTTGAGAGTGTTGAGATCAACAATGTTGGGTGTGGGAATGGGTGCATCTAACAGTTTGCCCGTTGCATCAAAGTGCAGTAAGTAAGGGCCAAATTCATCGCCAACCCAGAAAGTTCCATCTTCCGCAATCACAAAAGATTCAACATCGAAATCTGCACCAGTGAGAAGGCGTTGACTGGTGTTTTCATTCACAATCTGGAAAGGAACTTTATTATCTGGGTCAGATAGCTGGATAAAATCTAAGATATTGACGCTACCGTTACCCCCTTGTTCTGCACCCCGGAAACTCGGATCAGCGCGATAAATCCGCAACAGGTAGTCAGCACTATTATTTTGACTACCAAAACCGTTGTCAGATAAAAAGTAGAAGGAATTATCATCCGCCACTTGCACACCACTAAAACCTTGTACCGGTTGGGCGGCGAAGGGGACATTTCGTCCGTTGGTTCCAGTAATTGCACTACCAGATGGTGGCCCTTCAGCAAAGGTATCAGCAGGAAGTGAAGCAAAACCTTTGAGGGTGACTCTGGGGACAAACTGGGAAGTATCGGGGTTGCGGGGATTGTAACTGGTGGTGTCGATGGTTAAAGCATCGGGGAAGGCGTTGGCGATATTTTCCCAAGGGACAAATTTAAAGTTACTGCTGATATTCTCCCCATCAGCAATTACTCCTGGTTCATTAGAACCATCTTGGGTAATAAACACACCAGAAGGGAAATTAGCACCTAACGGCACATTGATCACATCTGCGCCATCAGATTCTTGTACGCTATCAATTGACCCGTTATTCCCGACAGCAAAGCTACCTATATATTGGTTATTACCTGCACGGTTATAAGCCACAAAGGTGTTATCGCCTTGGCTGGAAGCTAAAAGATAGCCTTGACCATCGCTACCATAGTAAATAGTTAATCCTTCTACATCATCGGTGAGATTACTACCGCCCAAAGCCCGGACGCGATCAATCAGTGTACCTGTACTGCTACCGTATGGTTCTGCGTCAAATTTCCAGATACCGACATCTTCTTGACCAATGTAGAGATAGCCTGTTTCTTGGTCAACTACCATCCCTTCGGTTTGGGGCGATCGCCCTTCTGTAGTTGGAATAGTAAATTCCCGCACTAATTCAACACCAATTTGGCCGTTACCTTTGTCGATTAATTTCAACTGGGCTACGTCTCCAGTTTGGCGACGGCTAACAAAGGCGTAGTAATCATTAGTTTGGGGGCTACGGTATAGCGCCAAACCGTAAGCACTGCGTGATGAAGATGAGTAAGGCGGGTTAAAAGGCGCTGCTTGGAAGATAGTACTGATGCTGCTGTCGGTAATATCTTCTAAATATTCACCGGGAGTTGTGGGGTTAGGATTAATTTTAAAGATTGCTAGTTGATCATTTTCGCGATCGCTGGCTACGGCAATATCAATTGTGCTATCACCCAATTTGAAGCCATATTGCAAATCTATATTGTTGTAGCGAATGTCCCCAGGATTGAAGGTTTGCAACAGTTCCCCAGACAAGTTATAAACTCGCAACCCACCATTTTTCACTGAGGTTAATACCAAGCTGTCGGCGGAATTGGTGGCGTTGACATAAATAGCTGGGTCATCTGCATCCGCATTTTGGATGTCATCATCCAATAAGGCGGGGCTAGTTTCGACAGTTGGTGCAACGGTGGGAATTAAATCTGTATCCAAAGTGAGAATTTGGTTGAATCCAGACAAACTATCCACTTGAGTTGGTGTACCATTGACGATTCCGGCTACATCAGAGGGAATAAGACCTGTAGCAAAAATTTGCTGTCCTAAAAATCCGACGTTGGTGATAGTTTTACCAGCTTGCATATTTTTGGGTGTGGATAAAGCAGAATAGGAGAAAGCAATTTTCACTTTTACTCACTAAAAATTTGTGAGTTTGCACAATGTGCAACTGATTTTTGCAACCCCTCTCCAAACCTCTCCCCGATGCGGAGAGAGGCTTTGAATATTACTCCCCTTCTCTGGTAGAGAAGGGGTTGGGGGTTAGGTTTGAGAGAAAGTTGCACACGACGATGCCCCTGGCAAGCCGCTTCGCGTCTACGCAAATTTGGCAAGACAATATAAACTGCAAAGATGCACTTTACAGCTTGGCGATCGCACCAGGAAATAACTGTTAGAGGATGTTTGAAAAGTCATTGGCAATGTATCAAATACTTTTAGATCCCCCTAAATCCCCCTTCAAAAGGGGAGCCACTGCGTTGGGCGGCTTTGCCGACTTGAAGCAAGTGGCGTGGACTTTAATTCAGTTCCCCCCTTAAAAAGGGGGGTTAGGGGGGATCAATAAGTGCTTAAAATCACAGCTAACTACTTTTAAAACAACTTCTTAGATTCAGTGCTTCAGGCTATCCCAACTAGGTTAAGAAAGGTCTAGCGAAAGGTTAATTAAAGAAGACAGGAGTTAAACTCTTGTTTCGATTAAGATTATTTCTAGCTGTATTCTGAAATCTGCAACAATGAGTTTTAGAGACTGGGCAACCAGGGTGCTATTAATTTCTCTAATGTTCACCGCTTTGAGTGTGGCACTCTTGATTGGCAAAATTAACCAATTAAAAACGCATTCCATCACGCCATCAAATCAAGAGATTACTACCAATTGGAGTGAATATCCCCAGGCACAATTACAATTATCAAAAAATCAACCAGCGAAATCTTCAGTCACCACCAGACAAAATGCTGGCAGATATAGAACTACAGAGGCTTTTGCTAAATATCTACCCAGATATGAAATTGCGGCGGTAGACCCAAGTAATTATGGCGATCGCTATACTCAAGACATTAATGGTGTAAAACTCACTAATCAACCAATTATCGTCATACATGAAACTGGTTATTCTGCCGATAGTGCAGTTAATTTTTTTCAGACACTCCATGAAGATGAAAGTGTCCAAGCAAGTTATCATACATTAATTAAACTAGATGGCACAGTTGTTTATTTAGTACCACCAGAAAAGCGAGCTTTTGGGGCAGCTAACTCAGTATTTGAAAGCTTTAATGGCATTGAAACTGTCCAGACTAATCCTAATTTAGCGCCATCTGTAAATAATTTTGCCTATCATGTTTCTTTAGAAACACCACCCGATGGACGCGGTGATAATTATATTAAAGCTCATAGCGGTTATACAGAAGAACAATATCATTCTTTAGCTTGGTTAATTGCTCAAAGTCAAATTCCCGAAGATCGCATCACTACCCATCAACAAGTTGATCGTTCTGGGCAAAAAATTGACCCTGTAAGTTTTGATTTTGATAAGTTCCTGACTTTACTTAATACCTATCGTCAAATCAGTCCAGTTTATCGAGCGCAGGGGTAATAATATAGCAGTTCTTGGTTGGGTGTAGTACATTTTGACCTCTCTCCAAACCTCTCTCCTACAAGGAGAGAGGCTTTGAGTCTTACTTCCCTTCCCTTGTAGGGAAGGGGTTGGGGGTTAGGTTTTTCTTTCCTATTCTCCATTTTTCACTTTCTCTTGTTGATGCCAAGCTTGATAAAAAACCGGGTAGGGCATACTTTGGGCGCACTTCCAGATAACTTTGTAGCAATTATCAAATTGCTCAAAGTCATTTTTATAAGTTTCAGGTGATAAGTAATCCTTCAACACGGTGACAACACTCGGCATCTGTTTCTCTAACATAATTTTCTCTAAGCTTTCTGCTGCTCGCGTTCGGGTAGAATCATCCAGTTGTAGTTTGCCGATTAACTCCACCAAAGCATCAATCGCTGTTTGGTTGCCAGAGCCAATTTCCCCTAAGATAGATGCTGCTATCTTAGGGGTATAATCATCATCCAGTTGTGGTTTGCGGATTAACTCCACTAAAGCATCAATCGCTTTTTGGTTGCCAGAGTCAATTTCTCCTAAGCTATATGCTGTGTTCATTCGGATACCATCATCCAGTTGTGGGTTACGGATAAACTCCGCCAAAGCATCAATTGCTTTTTGGTTGCCAGAGCCAATTCGCCTTAAGCGCGATAATGCTTGCGTTCGGGTATAATGATCATTCAGTTGTGGCTTACGGATTAACTCCACCAAAGCATCAATCGCTTTTGGGTTGCCAGAGCCAATTTGCCCTAAGCTATATGCCGGTATCCTTCGGGTAAAATCATCCAGTTGTGGATTGCGGATTAACTCCACCAAAGCATCAATCGCTTTTTGATTGCCAGAGCCAATTTGTTCTAAGCTATATGCCGCTAGCCTTCGGATATCATCATCGAGTTGTGGTTTGCCGATTAACTCCACCAAAGCATCAATTGCTTTTTGGTTCCCAGAGTCAATTTGCCCTAAGTTAAATGCCGCTTGCCTTCGGATATCATCATCGAGTTGTGGATTGCGGATTAACTCCACCAAAGCATCAATTGCTTTTTGGTTGCCAAAGCCAATTTGCTCTAAGCTTTCTACCGCTATTAATTGGATAGAAGCATCCAGTTGTGGATTGCGGATTAACTCCACCAAAGCATCAATCGCTTTTGATTTGCCAGAGCCAGTTTTCCCTAAGCTATATGCCGCTAGCCTTCGGATTTGATCATCGAGTTTTGGTTTGCCGATTAACTCCACGAAAGCATCAATCGCTTTTTGGTTGCCAGAGCCAATTTGCCATAAGTTTTGTACTGCTAGCCTTCGGGTATCATCATCCAGTTGTGGTTTACCGATTAACTCCACGAAGGCAGCGATCGCTTCTTGGTTGTCGTCAAAGCCAATTAGCCCTAAGCTATATGCTGCCAGCCTTCGGATAGAATAATCCAGTTGTGGTTCGCAGATTAACTCCACCAAAGCATCAATCGCTGTTGGGTTGCCAGAGCCAATTTGCCCTAGACTTTCTATCGCTTCTATCGCTATTAATTGGATATAAGGATCTAGTTGTGGTTTGCCGATTAACTCCACCAAAGCATCAATCACTTTTTGATTGCCAGAGCCAATTTGCCCTAAGCTAGATACCGCTTCCTTTCGGATAGAATAATCCAGTTGTGGTTTGACGATTAACTCCACCAAAGCATCAATCACTTTTTGATTGCCAGAGCCAATTTCCCCTAAGCTTTCTGCCGCTTGCCTTCGGATTTGATCATCCAGTTGTGTATTATTGATTAACTCCACCAAAGCAGCGATCGCTTTTATGCGATTTGTCTGAGGTATTGCTGTCTTTGCTCCCTGTTCGATTGGTTCAAGAAATCCCACCCACTCGTTTTGTTCAACTTTAAACTCGCCAAAGTACCATTTAACAATTTCCGCCACAATAGCATCTGCGTTGCCAGAATTTTTCCACTCATCAACCCCCGCAGCAGCGAGAAAATAAGCCCGAAACTCGTAAAATCCCCTTCTGACTCTATCAATATCTCTCCATTTTCCACACCCATCATCAAATTCCATCAACGCCTGAATAAACTCTTCCTTCTTATCCTTCCCCACATCCTCACGTCCCAACCACAGCAAAATCACCTCTTTCCACTGCGGGGCAAAAATGCGATAAACGCCTAGCGCGGGATTGTCGGGAACATGATTGAGAAACTCGTGCCAATCATCAACCGCCAACGCTGCAAAATATTCCTCAAATGTGGTGTGATAAAAAGCGTAAACTTTCTCTTTCGTTCCTGATTCCGCAGCCAGTCCAACTTCATTTAGCCATCCCAACTTTAACGCTAACCAAAATAAAGAATTTTGCTGTTTTGCATCACCTAATTCTTCCCGCACAAACTTATGTGTTAGCCGAAACCGTGACGTTTCTTGCTCAATTGCCCGTTTTGCCAAACGTCCCAAGGCTGCGTTTAATTCTTCTTGCTGCTGTTCGGTGGTAGGGAAGCGGTTTTCTTTCCACTTATAAAACTCTTCCACAAACTGCTGATAAAGTCCGGCTTTAGTTTCCGGTAAACCTTTATCTGAACCTTGCCAAGTGCTACACAACAGCGCTAATCGCAAAGGATTTTTAACTAAATCTTGGATGCGCTGACGTTCAGGTTTATCTAATTCCTGCCATAATCTTTCCCCTTTTTCTGCATCTCTGTTGTGAAACCAACGCCCAATAAACTCTTGCACCTGTTGCGGATATTCAAAATTGAGTAACCGATACGTCTCAAAATTTTCTAAAGCGCCCGCGTTTGCTTCCCAAACATTCACCCGACAAGTCAGCACAACCCGCGCATTTTTCACCCATCCCGTCAACTGCTGGGAAATCTGGGTTAATGGTTGGAGTGAAGACATTTCATCTGCTGCATCCAACAACAACCACACAGAATTATTTTTGAATAAATCTGCAAAAGTGTTTTCCTGTTCTTCTTTTACGCGTACTACTTCTAAAGCATTCTTCAGCCAATTTTGCAGTAAATAATTTTCTACACTCTTTCCTTGCAAGTCTGCCAAAGAAATCCAAATTGGTAAACCCAGATTATTGTTTAATATCCAAAAAGCTATAGTTTGCAACTGAGTAGTTTTTCCCGCACCCGGTTCTCCAATTAAAGCGATGCGCTGTCCTTGAGTTTTACCAACACCATCACGGATAATTTTTTCTAAAAAAGCCTCATGTTCAAATCGCTGCTTCTCTTCATAACTCGGTTCATAAAGCCGCGAACCTTGTTCTGGGGAAATATCCTCGCTGCACTTCTTCGGTTTGTTACGCTCTACCAATGCTAAAGGGACATGAATTTCCTCTAGCTCAAATTTCATTTCCTCATCAGCAAACAGCAATTCGTTTGTGGTGAGACGCTTGTGTTTTTCCAGCATAGCGCGGCAGATTTCTTGCCAGTAAAACTCATCTGATTTTTGGGAATTTGCCTGTAAAGCTTTAGATTTTTCTGGTCTACTGGTTTCCCATGCCTGTTCAAATTGATCTAGGTTATTTTTCTTATTCTTTGACCACAGTCTTAGTGTAAAGTGCCAACTCTCAACACCCTGAGTTTGGGTGCGGTTGTCCTCTAAAATCTTCAAAAAGTCTTTCAGCAAATTCAGTGCTTCTTGAATTTGTGTTTTGCTTAACTTGCTTGGATATTTATCTTTTTCTGTCAGGTATCCCAAAGCTACCTGAGTTGTCTCAATTATCAGCTTTGGGTTGGCACTATTTTCTACTTCCCACTTGAACTTAATATCAAACTTACTTTCTTCAAATTCCCTGTTAGCAAAATCAAGCAAAGCTTCTAAAAGGCGCTTCACCCGTTTTTTTACTATAGAACCGTAAGTATATTTCGGCATGACAGTCGAAAACAAATCCCAAAAAATTTGGGGCTACCCCTAATTGAATTTACCACCCCAAACCGATGTATTCCTGATTTTAACGAGATTTTATCCGCCTTGATTGCGTTCACCACCCCAAAGAGATGCTGTATTCAACAACTCATTCAGGTGGAAGGAAATGAAAAACAAGCCTCAAAACGCAAGTCAAAAAGCGATCGCATTCTTGCTAATTCTGCAAACAATATTAATTGGCGTAAATGCCGAAAATCGCTTTCAGCAAGGAGACTCACCAATTGAGGTTTTAATGTGGATGATTAACCAGTGTATTCCAGTCTTGAAGCAAACCAGCAGTTTGCAAGAAAAACAGAAAAAGAGTGCGTTACCCACACATCGCCGTTTTGAGAAGCAATAATATCACAAGCTACTTTTTACAGAGCTACGGTGTGGTGTACACAAATCTTCTGATCCCCCTAAATCCCCCTTAAAAAGGGGGACTTCAAGAGTCTGATTCCCCCCCCTTTTTAAGGGGGGCTAGGGGGGATCAAAAACTACTAGGCAATAGGCAACTTTATCAGACTTGTTTTTACACCATAAAAGATGCGCGATCGCGCGTGTGGAGTATCTGTTGCAAACATTTGTTTAATCGGTATTAGTTCACAACACAAGTCCATTTGTTCAGAATACAAGTCTATTCATTCACAACACAAGTCCATTTGTTCAGAATACAAGTTTATTCATTCACAACATAAGTCTATTCATTCACAACACAAGTCCATTTGTTCAGAATACAAGTTTATTCATTCACAACACAAATCGATTCATTCACAACACGAGTTTATTGGTTCAAAACACGAGTCTGTTCTCAACGATTTATTATCTTTTGTCGTAAAATTACGGAGCTAGTAATCAAACCTTATTCCAAAAAACATCTTATTTTGTAAGTTTTACTGAACCAATAAATTGCCTTATTGAGACACCTTAGAAAGATAAAGTTTAGTAAAGGGTATTTATTGATGCCACGTAAACAAAGAAGCTCTCCGGTGCTAGAAAAAACAGAACAGAGATTAATCGGATTTAAATCAATTGATTCCAGTCTTGACTTTGGTGATTCCGTCAGTTTAAACCATTTAACTGAGTTAACAGGGCAACTCCGCAATGAGCTTGACCAGTATAATATGATGCTAACTGCCCTTGACACAGCAAAAGCAAACATAGAAACTCTTGAAAAGACCATTCGTGAAACTTCCGAACGCTTGGTTAGTGGTGTAGTGTTAAAGTATGGCAAAGACAGCCGAGAATACGAAATGACAGGTGGAGTACGCAAAAGCGATCGCATTCGTAAAGCCATCATTACCCGCTTAAAATCAACCGCAGACTCAAAAGCGGCTTCTACACAGACTGTTTAATAAATAATAAGTCGGCATCAATAAAAAAGTAGGAGCAAACGGCCGTTTGCCCCTACTACCGTTGGGGAAGGGGTTATTTGAGTCTGTCTAACTCAGGTTAAATTAATTCTGACTTCTGACAATTCCTAATCACGCCATAAAGCAATTCCACCTAACAAACCCGTGACATTGGGAACAAGTTTGACATTCAGTGGTAGTTGTAAATTTATTTTCACAGCTTCACCGCCACCGATATAAAGATAATCATAATTAAACAAATGCTGCAAAGACGCGATCGCTTTTTCTAAGCGCCTGTTCCATTTTTTCTCGCCATGCTTTTGTAAAGCCGCGCGTCCTAGTTGTTCTTCATAAGTTTGTTTTTTGCGGAACTGATGGTGTCCCATTTCCATATTTGGCACAAGTTTACCATCAACAAATAAAGCTGAACCAAACCCAGTCCCCAAAGTAATGACTAACTCTACACCTTTACCAGCGATCGCGCCTAAGCCTTGCATATCTGCATCATTAATTACCCGTACTGGCTTATTTAAACGTTGAGACAATGCTGTTGCCAAGTCAAAGCCAACCCAATCAGAATGTAAATTTACTGCTGTTTCTGTGACTCCGCACCGCACCACACCAGGAAAACCCACAGAAACGCGATGAAAATCACCTTGGGCGGCGGCTAAAACTGCGATCGCATTAATCACCACTTCTGGTTTTGCTGGGGATGGTGTATCTACCCTCGCCCTTTCTGTCAGGGGAGTTCCGGTGATATCCAAAACCATCGCTTTGACACCGCTACCACCAATATCAACTGATAAAGTGCGGATGGAACCATTTTCATCAACCATTAAGTTCTTCCTTGTTACTACTTGTTCTTTGGCTATTATGCGTCCCTGCTTCTGGTAATATCCTGATGTGTTGAGAGTCTTCACAACACCTAAAATTAAGATGGCGCGATCGCAGTGATATGCACAGCTTTATTCCCCCAGAACGCTTTTTTCCCTACTTGACTTGGACTGATATCCAAGATATGCCCAATAAAGAAAATGTGGTAATAATTCAACCAGTGGGCGCAATTGAACAACACGGCCCCCATTTACCATTAATTGTGGACGCAGCGATTAGTGTTGGTGTTCTGGGAAAAGCCCTGACTAAGCTAGATGCAAACATCCCTGCATACTCTTTGCCCACTCTCTATTATGGTAAATCTAACGAACATTGGCACTTTCCTGGCACAATCACCCTCAGTTCCGAAACCCTAACAGCCACAATTATGGAGGTGGGAGAAAGTATTTACCGCGCTGGGTTTAGAAAACTTGTCTTGATGAACTCCCACGGCGGACAACCCCAAATCATGCAAATGGCGGCGCGAGATTTACACGTTAAATATGATGACTTTTTAATATTTCCGTTGTTTACTTGGCGTGCGCCAAATATTACCAAAGAATTGCTTACACCCAAAGAAGCTAAACTCGGTATGCACGCCGGAGACGCAGAAACTAGCATTATGCTGGCAATTTTACCCCAACAAGTAAAACTGGAAAAAGCCGTGGCTGAATACCCACCAGAACAGCCAGAAAGTACTTTAATTAGTTGGGAAGGTCAATTACCTGTATCTTGGACGACGCGAGATATCAGTAAAAGTGGTGTGATTGGTGACGCGACAACCGCAACCAAAGAAAAAGGCGATCGCATCCTCGAATCTGTATCTGATGGTTGGGTGCAAGTTATTCAAGATATTTATGTTTTTAAGCTACCTAAAAGCATTCTCTAGATTTGCTAGTGTAGACATAGTAATAACTCAGCGCCACCTCAGCGATACACCGCGTTAAAAAACAAAGTTAACAAGGTTTATGAATAGTAAAAACTATGGCACCATTTGAACCTAATAGCAATCGTTCTTATAGTCAAGAAGATGTCCAACGCATTCTTCAATTGGCGATCGCCCGTCAAGCTGATGACCAAGATAAAGAATTTTCTTATGAATTATTATTAGAAATCGCAGGTGAGTTAGATATATCACCAGAGTCTTTACAATTAGCCGAAACAGACTGGCGATCGCAACAAAGCGAAATTCAACAACGTCAGGCTTTCGATACTTACCGTCTCTCAAAGTTTAAAAAACGTTTAGGTAATTTCGTTATTGTCAATAGTTTTTTAATATTAGTTAATTTTTTTCTAATTATTCCTAGTATTCATTGGTCATTAGGTATTTGCCTATTATGGGGCTTGACTGTTGGTCTAGACTTTTGGAATAACTTTTATGCGAAAGGTGAAGCCTATGAAATCGCTTTTCAAAAATGGTATCGCCAGCATCAGTTAAAGCAAAATTTCAATACAGCAATGAAAACGGCCAATACCCTAGTCAATAAATGGCTGAAATCATTGCAGGTTTAGGCAATATTAAATTAAACCAACAATTCTTTTACACCATGAAATCTTCTCTACAAATTTCATGATTTATTGTTGGGTGGAGGCATAATTAAATATCTTTCATGCTCCTCTACCCAACCTATTTTTTTCTGGGTTTATATGCAAAAATCAGCAATTTTTACTAAATTATTCCCCAGTAATTGAAAGTCCCTCAACCCATACTCTTGGACAAACACCGCCTGGGGTTAATTCGACTTCTTTTTCTAGATACACAATTGACTTGAGAACTTGTAAAAAATCCCCAGCAACTGTGGCTGATTCAATACTTGTCTTCTCACCTTTGTTAATTAACCAACCATCAAACGGTAAAGAAAACGAGCCTTGCAAAGCTTTCACCCCAGCATGTAAAGCTTGTAAATCGTCAATTAAAATTACATTTTCTGCTGTGGCTAAACTAAATTCCTGTTCAGAGTTTGTCGCTGCAAATACATGATAAAAATTGGGGCTAACACTAACTTTTGCCCCAATACTCGCGTTACCTGTGGGTTGAGCATTCATTCTTTTAGCTGTACCCGCACTATGTAAAAATCCCGTTAACACACCATTTTCAATCAACGCTACTTTACGAGTAGGAGTACCTTCACCATCAAATGTCTCTGCGCCAACATTAGCAGGGTGCAGGGCATCATCATAAACTGAAAGCAAAGGAGAAGCTATTTCTTTGCCTAAATCATCAGGAGTAGACAAACTTTGCTTATCTAAAATGCTTTGAGCGTTGAATAAATTAGAAAAAGCGCCCAATAAACTTAAAAAAGCATCTGGAGAAAACACAACTAAATATTTACCAGATTTGACTTTTTCGTAGTTTAAGTGACTGATAGTTTTGTCTGCGGCTTCTTTAATACAACCATTAATGTCAAGCTCATCAACACTGTGGCTAATTCTAAAACTATTACCACTGCGAGGCTTTTTATCTTCTTCTTCAGTTTTGCTGTAAAGATAAACTGAGGCGATGGAGTGAGATTCTGTTCTGACTGCACCATCACTGTTGAGATAAAACCTGTCAATATCTCTTTGCGCCAAACCGTTGTAAGGTACACCTTGAATAGCTGGATGAGCCGAAAGTAATTCTTTTTCTGCTACCAGTAGTTTATCTATCAGTTCAGCAACTGGGGCTTGGGGCGCTTTATCTTTTGGTGTTTGAGCAATAGGAACTGTCGCCTCTGGACTGAAATCTGGGACATTTTCTTTGACACCAAAGAAACTAGCATCGTATGCAGTTTTGAGTGCTAACTCTAATCCTTTGGGGTCTACATCTGTGGTGCTAGTAATTCCAATTGTGTTTTGCTCATTCCAAACACGCACGGTAACACCAGAGCGATTTGAAGCTTTAACTTGTTTTGGCTCACCCTGATCTACTTGGACGCTAGTTTCGTCTATGGTTGAGCCATAAATGTCAAATTTTTTGATGCCAAGTTTATCAGCATTTTCCTTGGCGTAATTGGCGATTTCTTGGATATTTGGCATAGTCAATTTTGGATTTTGGATTTTAAATTAACCGCAGATGGACTGTATTCATCTGTGGTTGTATATAAATAATTAACGTCCGCCGACGGTGATGGAATCAACTTTGATATGTGGTTGTCCAACGGTGGTGTAAATGCTGCCACTGACAGAACCGCAGAAGCCTGGAGCTAATTCTAAATCTTGAGAACACATGGAAATTTTATTCATAATTTCCTTGGCTTCACCAATTAAAATTGCTCCTTTTAATGGCTTAGTAAGTTTGCCATTTTCAATTAAGTAAGCTTCATCAACACTAAAGTTAAATTGACCTGTAGCGCCAACACTACCGCCACCCATTTTTTTACAGTAAATGCCTTTATCAACAGAGGCAAATAAATCTTCATTGGTGTATTCGCCAGTGGCAATATAAGTGTTACGCATCCGGCTGGCAGCCGCAAAGGTATAATTTTGGCGGCGGCCACTACCTGTTCTAGGGTGTCCAGTCCGCCAAGAACCAGCTCTATCTGCTAAGAAATTCTTGAGAATGCCTTTTTCGATGAGTAATGTTCTCTGTGCCGGCATACCTTCGTCATCCATGTCGATTGTCCCAAAGGCATTGTCAGAACGCCCTTCATCCCAAGCTGTTAAACTTTCATGGGCAATTTTTTCGCCTTTTTTGTCGGCAAAGGGGGTAGTATTACGCTCAATTTGGGTGGTTTCTAGCAGGTGTCCGCAGGCTTCGTGGAAGATTACCCCGCCAAAGTGATTGGCCATGATGATGGGGTAAGTACCAGACTCAACATAATCTGCATACAGCATTTTGCCAGCAGACTCAGCTATTTGCTCGGCGGCTTGGGTATAGTCCCAAGTTCTCAGGAAGTTAGCATCGCTGGTGTTTCCTGCACGTTCCCCAATAGAAGAACGATTGGCACCATCGGCAGACAATAAGTTAAATCCTACCGATTGGGTGAGACGAATGTCACGGGCAAAGGTACCATCACTAGAAGCTACTAACACTTCTTGCCAATCTCGGAAATAAGTTGCACGGCGAGATTGCACATGGTTGGCTTTTTGCGTCAAAGCAGCAGTACCATCTAAAAGGACTTCGCCCATTTCACGGATAGAGCTACACAGCCCTAACCAGCCATCTTTACCTCTTTTTGTGGCGTAGTCTCGCAATAATTCGAGATTGATTTCTGGGATAAAAGAATAAGGCGCGGGTAATTGTAAGCCTAAAATCGACAGTCCTTTTTCTAAAGCTGCTTTCAGCCCAGTAAAGGAAAGGTCGTTTGTACTGACATAGCAGTCAGCTTTGCCGCGAAATACTCTCACACCTGCACCTGTCGCCAAACTTGGTGAAATGCTGGTAATGGCATCGTCTTCTGCTAGACAATTAATGTAGTTGCGGCGCTCTAAGAAAAATTCGATGAAGTCAGCACCAGCGGCGCGTCCTAGTCCCAAAAGGGTTGCCAGGGGGGCTTCCCACGTTTCATCGAATCGTTCTGTTGTGGAGGAGTATTGTAAAGTCGGTAGTTGGTTCGAGAGAAGTAGGGTATTTGTAAGCATGGGTAGCCTCGTCTGCTGGCTGAATTTCAGAGATTTAACTGAAAAATCCTAGTGTCACTCTAGCAAATTTACTCAAATGCAGGGGAATGGGGAATAGGCAGGCAAGCGTGCAGGGGTGCAGGGGAAATGAGTTCTTCATATATAAAATTGATAATATCTTCCATGTATATACATTAATTTCGACTTACCATGTATATACAGAAATTAATTCCCTCCTGCCTTCTGCCTTCTGCCTCCAAGGAGCCTTGACGGGTAATAATTTCGATCATTTCGCTGCGGGTAAGGTTATGTTTAGCTGCCAATTGTGCCAAGTTTTCCCAAGCTGTATCTGTGAGTCTGATAGACCTTAATTGTTTGGGTTCTGAGCCATAATCAGGTTGAAATTTACCGGAGGAATTGCGTTTACGCCTGGGCGTTTTCTGCTTTGTACCGGAATATTGGTCTGTAATTTCGGTTTTGGGAATTTGGTTGTTGGTAATTAAGTTAATCAGGTTATCAATGAGGCGATCGCGCTCCATTGGTAAAATCTCTTGACAATGCAGCATTTCCTGCACAATTGTGAAATGAATTAATGTGCCAAGAAAAATCCGCGCAGTTACTTCTGGGTCAGGCAGTTGCAATTCTGGATGAGCCGCAAAATATTGCATGAGAAGTTCTAAAAGCGGCTTATCGACGTTGCTGATAAAAACTTGGGCTAATAAAGGGAAACGTCCAGACTCACCAATAATCAGCCTCACCAAACTCAGCAACTCTTGTCTATGATTAATCTGCTCGACAACATTGATTCCTATGCGTCGCAGCACTATATGAGGTTCTCCTTGCAGAAATTGTGAGTCTTGCGGACTAAACGCTTCTCGAAAATTTTCCTTTGCTAGTGTACATTAATTTCCAGCGATGATAACTATTTACGCATCTTTCCCAGACAACTAGCAGGCAGTGTCAATCTGGGTTTGATTTATACAGAACCAGGCTATGACTCAAAACAGATTGCTGAAATATTAAAACTCTATCTGCCAAAACAAGATGTTAAAGTGCTAACCCGCGAGGAATTTGTCAAATTTGAAGAAAATTATTGGAAAAGCGAAAGCCCCATAGGTTTTATTTTTGGTTTAGGTGTTGGGATGGGATTTATTGTTGGTGTAATTATTGTCTATCAAGTTCTGTCTACCGATGTAAATGCTCATATTAAAGAATACGCCACATTTAAAGCAATGGGTTATCGCAATTTATATCTTTTGGGTGTAATTTTTGAAGAAGCAATTATCTTAGCATTATTAGGATTTATTCCCGGATTTGCAGTGCCTTTAGGACTTTATCGCTTGACTCGAAACGCTACAGATTTGCCCATATATATGACAGCAGCTAGAGCAGTGACAGTCTTAATAATAACTATTATTATGTGCATGATTTCTGGGGCGATCGCCACTCGCAAACTCCAATCCGCCGACCCCGCCGATATGTTTTAAAAATCCTCGTAACTCTCCGCGCCTCTGCGCCTCTGCGTGAGATAAAAATATTTATGGAAACTAATTATTCTTCCAAACCTGTCATATCTATCCAAAATCTTAACCATTACTTTGGTAAAGGACAACTCCGCAAACAGGTTTTATTTAATATCAACCTCACCATTAATGCAGGTGAAATTATCATTATGACCGGGCTATCTGGTTCCGGTAAAACTACATTATTAACCTTAGTAGGTGGCTTACGATCTGCCCAGTCTGGTAGTTTACAAGTACTAAATAAAGAACTTTGTGGTGCTAATGCTAAACAACTCACACAAGCAAGACGCAGCAACGGTTATATTTTCCAAGCCCATAACTTGCACGGGAGTTTAACAGCCATCCAAAATGTGCGTATGGGTTTGGAATTACAACCAAAAATTTTACCTCAAGAAATGCTGGCACGTTCTCAAGCAATGTTGGCAGCAGTCGGATTAGAACAACGGCTAAATTACTACCCAGATAGTCTTTCTGGTGGACAAAAACAACGAGTAGCGATCGCGCGTGCATTGGTAAGTCAGCCTAAAATAGTTTTGGCAGATGAACCGACAGCCGCCCTCGATAAACAATCTGGGCGCGATGTTGTAGAGTTAATGCAATCACTAGCCAAAGAGCAAGGCTGTACAATATTGCTTGTCACCCACGACAACCGTATTTTAGATATTGCTGATCGCATTATTTACATGGAAGATGGTCATCTTGTGAGAGATGGCGTAAGTGCTGTAGTTATAGAGAAGTAATTATCGCTTCCAGTTGAATACTTATCATGCTTTGCTTAAGGTAAAGAAGTATTTAGATGGCTGACAGGTGAGTTATGGAAATAAATCACGAAAATGCTGAAACATTGGTGGCGTTACAAGAATTAATTGATGTGGTGGCAAAATTGCGATCGCCTGATGGTGGTTGCCCTTGGGATTTGGTACAAACTCCCGAAACGCTGATACCTTATGTGATTGAAGAAGCTTATGAAGTGGTAGATGCAATTCAAAGTGGTGATCAAGCCGCAATTGCAGAGGAATTAGGTGATTTACTCTTACAAGTTGTATTACAATCCCAAATCGCCAAAGAGTACCAACAATTCAGCCTCAAAGAAGTAGCCCAAGGTATTTCCCAAAAACTAATTCGCCGCCATCCCCATGTATTCGGTGATATGTCGGTACAAAATGCCGATGAAGTTCGGCAAAACTGGGAGCAAATCAAAGCAGCAGAAAAAGGTGAACCAACCCCAGAAAATCAACAACTGAGTGCCAAACTCAGCCGCTACGGGCGCACTCTTCCCCCCGTGATGGCGGCGATGAAAATTTCGCACAAAGCAGCAGCAGTAGGCTTTGAATGGGAAAACATTGATGGCGTGTGGGCTAAGTTTCACGAAGAGTTAGGAGAGTTTCAGCAAGCTTTGGCAAAGGAAACACCAGAACGTCAGCAAGCAGAGTTAGGCGATTTATTATTTGCGGTGATTCAGTTAGCCCGTTGGTATAATCTTGATCCTAGCGCTGCTTTGCAAGGGACAAATCAGCGATTTGTGCAACGGTTACAAAAAATGGAGGCAGTGGTTGACCGCCCCCTTTCTGAATACAGTTTGGATGAGTTGGAGATGCTCTGGCAACAGGCAAAAGCCCAACTTGCCCAAGAGCTTTAATACATTTAAGTTTACAGTTTGATGGTAACAGTCTTAACTTCGGTGTATTGCTGTAAGCCATATTCACCTAGTTCGCGGCCGATACCTGATTGCTTGAAGCCACCAAAGGGCGCAGCAGCATCGAATACATCGTAACAATTTACCCAGACTGTACCTGCTCGGAGATTGTTAGCGATCGCATGGGCTTTGGTAATATCTTGAGTCCAGACGGCAGCAGCGAGTCCGTACATAGTGTTATTTGCCCGCTCAATGACTTCGTTAATATCTTTGAACTTAATGATGCTCATCACTGGGCCAAAAATTTCTTCTTGGGCAATTTTCATGTCATCCCGGACATCAGCAAAGACTGTAGGGGCAATGAAGTAACCTTTGTCGCCTACTCTTTGTCCACCACAAAGCATCTGAGCGCCTTCCCGCATCCCAGATTCGATGTAACCCATGACTTTGTTAAATTGCTCTTGATCTACTTGTGGCCCTTGATCTGTCTGGGAATCGAAAGGATCGCCGACAATTCGCTGTCTAGCTTTTTCGACACTTTTAGCAACAAATTCGTCGTAGCATTTTTCTTCAACAAACAGCCGCGAACCAGCGCAACAGCATTGACCTTGGTTAAAGAATAAAGCATCGTGAGAACCAGCGATCGCCGCATCCATGTCCGCATCTGCAAACACAATATTAGGACTCTTACCACCAAGTTCTAAAGTCACGCGCTTGAGGTTAGTTTTTGCAGCCGCTTCCATAATCAAGTGTCCAACTTCCGTGGAACCAGTGAAAGCGACTTTATCAATATCCATGTGATGAGCGATCGCAGCACCAGCAGTTGGGCCGTATCCTGATAGAAGATTCACCACCCCAGCCGGAAAACCAGCTTCAATAATTAACTCTCCCACTCGCAATGCTGATAACGGCGTTTGTTCCGCCGTTTTCATCACCACAGTATTGCCAGTTGCCAAAGCTGGGGCTAACTTCCACGCCTGCATCAGCAGTGGGAAATTCCAGGGGATAATTTGACCAACAACCCCCACAGGCTCATGACGAGTGTAACAAAAATATGATCCGTTAATAGGGATAGTTTTACCTTGGACTTTATCAGCCCAACCTGCATAGTAGCGATAACAGGCAATAACTAAACCCAAATCGCCTAAAGAATTTTGTAGTGGTTTGCCGTTATCCAGGGTTTCCAGTCGCGCTAACTCGTCAATATTCTGCTCAATTAAATTGGCTAACTTATATAGCAATTCACCGCGACGGGTTGCAGATATATTACGCCATTCCCCACGGTTAAAGGCGTTACGCGCTGCTTGCACTGCTTTATCAACATCGGCTGCATCTGCTTCTGCAACTTCACAGATAGTTTCGCCTGTAGTTGGATTAATTGTGGCAAATCGGCGGCCGCTGACACTATCTACCCACTCGTTATTAATCAGTAGTTTGGTGGGGCCGATTTTGACCTGTTGCTGCGGTACTGTTGTTGTAACCATCAGGCTCTCCTTTAGCTGTTGGAGAAAAATTGGCTGAAATCTATTAATTATGTTGTCGGGAATACAGTATTGTGGGCGATTTTCTTTATAAATCTTTTGATTGTCCGCAAAAGAATATAATGACACCGCGATCGCTCCAATCCCCATTTTCTACAGTTGTACTTGGAGACAATGAGAATATTTACTAAATTCATAAGTTAATAGTAAACATTTATATAAAAAATTAGGGGATTCAAAGGGTACTGATAAAATTACAACCTATGTATGATAATGTCTGTAAGTTCCTTGCTGAATCATTCACCAGTGACTTTGCAACTTGGTTGCTGAATGAACCATTGCACTAACTCAACTAAGTCCATCGGAATTATCCCTCGAACCCATACGAGCAGATGCGCTAATTTTGTTACAGTCCGATGAAATTATTCTTCACCTGGAATTTCAAACCAGACCAAAAGCTGATATTCCCTTTCGTATGAGTGATTATCGCTTACGTGGGTATCGAAAATTTCCCCAGAAAAAAATGCGTCAGGTGGTAATTTATTTACAACCAAGTGATTCTGAGCTAGTTTATCAAACGGAATTTGTTTTAGAAAATAGCTGGCACAGATTTGACGTAATTCGACTTTGGGAACAGCCAACGGAAATATTTTTCAATTACCCAGGTTTGTTACCATTTGCAACTTTAAGCCAAACCGATAATCAAACGCGCACCTTAGAAGAAGTAGCTCAAGTCATTGAAGCGATCGAAGACACCAGAATCCGCAGTAATCTTGCGGCATCAACAGCCGTGTTATCTGGGCTAGTATTAAATAAGGACGTAATTAAAAGAATATTGCGGAGTGATATTATGCGCGAATCTGTAATTTATCAAGATATTTTACAAGAAGGTCTTGAGCAGGGGATTCAACAAAACACTCAAGAAATTGCCATCAAAATGATTAATAAAGGTATTAATCTGGAAATAATTGTCGATGTTACAGGTTTAACTATTGAACAGTTGCAAAAATTGCAGGCTCAAACAGAAGACACTCAACCCCAATAACTTTATGCTTGAATCGGTTATTTATGAAGAGATTTGGCAAGAATGGTTTCAAGAAGGTTTTGAACTGGGTTTTCAACAAGGTTTAGAACAAAAAGCTCAGGAAATTGCCAGAAATATGCTGAGTAAAGGTTTTGCGATCGCATTAATTATTCACTGTACTGGTTTAACTATTGAGCAGGTGCAAAAATTATAGGCTCAGATAGAAAATAGTCCCATGTATTAGTGTTAAAAGCAAATCTGTGATTGATCAAGATATTGTGTAATCAGTGCTGAAAGAAGAATTTCAGTCTGAAACTATAGCCTCTAATTCTCTAATAATCTCCATTATCTCTACACTCACCGTGCAGACTCGCAGCAATAAATCTTAGGACTTACGCAAGAACTCTCTCAAACTCTTATAACTTTGTGTCCTTTGCGCCCTTTGCGGTTCGTTTTTTCATAATTTTGAGTAAGTCCTGAAATCTATCACTTTTTCTTTATAATCTGCAAAGTTATAAGTATTCTTTTTGTATTATAAAAAACTTTAGTTTAACTATACAATCATCTAAATTCTTAATCATTTGTGATTTATTTATCTTATTTTTACAGTATTTACACTTAAAAAATTGGCTTTGCAGTAAAGCCTGAAGCATATTCAACACTCCCCAACGCCTAGTCCCTAGTAACCAATTTCTCAAAATATTAATTTTTTGTTACATATTTTGAGTATTGGCTCTTATTATTTATTAACGTTTGTTAACAAAGTTTGCGATTTTTATATCAATTTGTGTCAGAAATCAGGCAAAATGCTCTCTGGGCAAGGTTTTTCTGATAAAAAACTCTTATTGCCGAATAAAAGAAGTAATTAGTGGCGTTATCAGCCATCAAAAACTTCTAGTCGAGAACACGCATCAAAGGAGCAGAGGAAGCATGTTCACCCACGTCAAGTCCACCATTAGACACATTGCGCCTGAAAACCTGCGCGGACGTAATTTAATTAAGGTGGTCTATGTCGTGCTTGAGTCCCAGTACCAGAGTGCATTGTCGCAAGCGGTTCGCACGATTAACGCGAACAGTCCGGATCTGGCGATTGAAATCAGCGGGTACTTAATAGAGGAACTTCGAGACCCTGAAAACTACGAAGAATTCCAACGGGATATACAAAGTGCCAATATTTTTATTGCCTCACTGATTTTTATCGAAGACTTAGCACAAAAAGTAGTAACAGCCGTAGAACCGTACCGCGATAATTTAGACGTTGCCGTTGTTTTCCCATCAATGCCAGAGGTAATGCGCCTAAATAAAATGGGCAGTTTTTCCTTGGCGCAGTTGGGTCAATCAAAAAGTGCGATCGCACAATTCATGCGGAAACGCAAAGAAAAATCCGGTGCAGGATTCCAAGATGGAATGCTGAAACTTTTGCGGACACTGCCCCAAGTGCTGAAGTTCTTGCCAATGGACAAGGCACAGGACGCACGCAATTTTATGTTGAGTTTTCAGTATTGGCTAGGTGGTTCTCCAGAAAACCTGGAAAACTTCTTGCTGATGCTGGCTGACAAATATGTATTAAAAGGCGTAGACAAAAAAAATTCTGCCTCTATTGAATATGAAGCACCAGTTGTCTACCCTGATATGGGCATTTGGCATCCTCTAGCCACAACCATGTATGAGGATGTCCGAGAATATCTCAATTGGTACACAGCCCGTCGAGATATCCCCCAAGATTTAAAAGATCCATTAGCCCCCTGTGTTGGGTTGGTATTACAACGCACTCACCTAGTTACAGGTGATGATGCCCATTATGTGGCAATGGTTCAGGAGTTGGAATCACTAGGCGCACGGGTAGTGCCTGTGTTTGCTGGTGGTTTGGATTTCTCCAAGCCTGTGGATGCCTACTTCTACGAACCAACTACAAATACACCGTTAGTTGATGCAGTTATTTCCTTAACTGGTTTTGCGTTAGTTGGTGGCCCAGCTAGACAAGACCATCCCAAGGCAATTGACTCACTCAAACGCTTAAATCGCCCTTACATGGTGGCATTACCCTTGGTATTCCAAACCACCGAAGAATGGTTAGACAGCGATTTAGGCTTACATCCCATTCAAGTAGCGTTACAAATTGCGATTCCCGAATTAGATGGGGCAATCGAACCCATCATATTATCGGGTAGAGATGGGGCGACAGGAAAGGCGATCGCCCTCCAAGACCGCATCGAAGCTGTAGCCCAACGTGCCTTAAAGTGGGCAAATCTCCGCCGCAAACCCAAACTAGACAAAAAAGTTGCCATCACCGTTTTCAGCTTCCCTCCTGACAAAGGCAACGTAGGTACAGCCGCATACCTAGATGTATTCGGTTCCATCTACGAAGTGATGAAGGCGCTGAGAAACAATGGCTATGACTTACCAGAGTTACCAGAATCGGCCGAAGCCTTGATGCAGGAAGTCATCCACGACGCACAGGCACAGTACGCCAGCCCGGAACTCAACATTGCCTATAAGATGTCAGTCCCAGAATACGAAGAACTGACACCTTATTCCCAACGCCTAGAAGAAAACTGGGGGCCGCCACCAGGAAACCTCAACAGCGATGGACAAAACCTGCTGATTTACGGTAAGCAATTTGGTAACGTCTTTATTGGTGTACAGCCAACATTCGGTTATGAAGGCGACCCGATGCGGTTGTTGTTCTCCCGTTCTGCCAGCCCTCACCACGGCTTTGCTGCTTACTACACCTACCTAGAAAGAGTTTGGGGCGCGGATGCGGTACTGCACTTCGGTACACATGGTTCCTTGGAATTCATGCCCGGTAAGCAAATGGGGATGTCAGGTGAATGTTACCCCGATAACTTGATTGGCAATATTCCTAACCTGTACTATTACGCTGCTAACAATCCCAGCGAAGCCACAATTGCCAAACGTCGCAGTTACGCCGAGACAATTTCTTACCTCACACCACCTGCCGAAAACGCTGGTTTATACAAAGGTTTGAAAGAACTCAGCGAATTAATTGCTTCTTACCAAACCTTAAAAGATAGCGGTCGCGGTATCCCCATCGTCAACACGATTATGGATAAATGCCGCATCGTCAACCTGGATAAAGATATTAACTTGCCTGAAACCGATGCCAAAGATATGACCCCCGAAGAACGGGATAATATTGTTGGCAGCGTCTACCGCAAGTTAATGGAAATTGAATCGCGGTTGTTACCTTGTGGTTTGCACGTCATTGGTAAACCCCCAACAGCTGAGGAAGCCGTTGCAACTCTTGTAAATATCGCCAGCTTAGACCGTCAAGAAGAAGAAATCGTCAGCTTACCCCGGATTATTGCCAATAGTTTAGGGCGGGACATTGACGAGATTTACCAAAATAGCGATCGCGGTATCTTAGAAGATGTCCAACTATTACAAGAAATCACCCTAGCTACTCGCGCTGCTGTTGGGGCGTTAGTCCAAGAACAAACCGACGCTGAAGGAAGGGTTTCTCTCGTTTCCCGATTGAATTTCTTCAACATGGGCAAAAAGGAACCTTGGGTAGAAGCATTGCACAAAGCAGGTTATCCCAAAGTCGATGGTTCTGCTTTAAAACCCTTGTTTGAGTATTTGGAATTCTGCTTACAACAAGTTTGTGCAGACAACGAACTCGGCGCATTACTCAAGGGACTAGAAGGCGAATACATTCTTCCCGGCCCTGGTGGCGACCCCATCCGCAACCCGGATGTATTGCCCACAGGTAAAAACATCCACGCCCTCGACCCCCAATCAATTCCCACGGCTGCGGCTGTCCAATCAGCCAAAATTGTTGTTGATAGGCTGTTGGCGCGGAACAAAGCTGAAAACAACGGTAATTGGCCAGAAACCATCGCCTGTGTTCTCTGGGGAACCGATAACATCAAAACCTACGGCGAATCCCTAGCCCAAATCATGTGGATGGTGGGTGTCCGTCCGGTTCCCGACTCCTTGGGACGGGTAAACAAGTTGGAGTTAATCCCCCTAGAAGAGTTGGGAAGACCCAGAATTGACGTTGTAATTAACTGTTCTGGTGTATTCCGCGACTTGTTCATCAACCAGATGAACCTGTTAGACCAAGGGGTGAAAATGGCGGCGGAAGCGGATGAACCATTAGAAATGAACTTTGTCCGCAAACACGCTATGCAGCAAGCCGAGGAAATGGGAATTAACCTCAGACAAGCCGCTACCCGCGTTTTCTCCAATGCTTCTGGTTCCTACTCGTCAAACATCAACTTGGCAGTAGAAAACAGCACTTGGGACAGTGAAGCCGAGTTACAGGAAATGTATCTGAAACGCAAATCTTTCTCCTTCAATTCCGATAACCCCGGAATGATGGACGAATCCCGGCAGATTTTTGAAAGCACCTTGAAAACTGCTGATGCAACTTTCCAAAACCTGGATTCCTCCGAGATTAGTTTGACCGACGTTTCCCACTACTTCGACTCAGACCCCACCAAGCTAGTAGCAAGTCTGCGTGGTGATGGTAAAAAGCCAGCATCCTACATTGCAGACACCACCACAGCTAACGCCCAAGTCCGCACATTATCGGAAACCGTCCGCCTAGATGCCCGTACCAAATTGTTAAATCCAAAGTGGTATGAAGGTATGCTGTCTCACGGTTACGAAGGTGTCCGCGAACTCTCCAAGCGGTTGGTAAACACAATGGGTTGGAGTGCAACAGCCGGCGCTGTGGACAACTGGATTTATGAGGACACCAACGAAACCTTCATCAAAGATGAAGAAATGCAAAAACGCTTGATGAACCTCAACCCCCATTCTTTCCGCAAGATGGTATCCACCTTATTGGAAGTCAATGGTCGCGGTTATTGGGAAACTAGCGAGGAAAACTTAGACCGCCTCCGCGAGTTGTACCAAGAAGTTGAAGACCGAATCGAGGGTATAGACTAGTACAAATTAGGCAGGCAAGCCTGCCTTTAGTCTTGTCTAGATATTTACTGCTAAATATTGGAGTTTTAAATATCAGAGTATAGAATGGTACTCCTAGGGCAGGCATCTTGCCTGCCTTTAACCTTTTATAGATATTTACTACCCAATTTCGGAGTTTTAAATATGAGTAACGTTTTAAAAGAAGAGTTATCAAAGCAGGAGTCAAGCCAAATACGGTCTAATATTGAGCGTATTATTTCAAGTTATAGACATATTTGGGATATTTATACAGAGTTATTACAAAATAGCGCAGATGCAATTATTGAGCAATTTGGTGAGGAAAACATTAGTCAAGGTACGATTGCACTTGAAATTAGTCCTGATGAAAGGATTATTACAATTATAGATAATGGTGTAGGTATAGAAGAATCAGCTATATCCAAGATACTTGTTACAGGTAAATCTCTAAAAAGGGAGCGAGATGCTGGAAAATTTGGGTTTATGGGTTATGGTTTCACATTTGTTGCTTTCCAAAGTGAATATCTGCAAATAGAAAGCATCAAAAATAGAAAGAAGGCATCAAGAACTTACAGAGATTTATATAAATTCGTATATTCTGGTTCAGATATACCGAACTCTGAAGAAGAAGATTCTGGGGAACAGGCGAAAGATGTTGATGAAAAAAATGGAACAAGAATTTCACTTAAATTTCCGTTGAAATTTCCTGAAGAGGTGGTGGAGGAATCTCTTGCAGCAACATTTCGTATAGCAAAATCAGATAAAACTATTATAGCAGTCTTAAGAACTCAATCTATTGTAGGAATATTAGACACAGTATTTAATGCTGGTAGTTGTTTTGAATTTAGCTTATCAATTAGTGGAAGAATTGTACCAGTAAAGACTGGTTATTTAACTATTAGAGAGGTAGTTAAGTCAGTTTTGAATAGTGAATTACAATTTTATGATAGGCTTACCCAGTATGAGAAGTTTGTGGAAGGAACTGAAAATTTACCGACGAATTTAAAAGATCAAGCAAGAAAAGCTATAGTATTGGATGAAACAATAGACGATATAAAAATTGGTACGATAAACCCGCTACATGCACGTATATTTATTTCCGCAACTAGCAAATCTCATATTAATCAGTATAATGACCAATTTAGAAATGAAGATGGTATTTCCTATGATTTTGCTTTAGAACATGGGCTTTGGCTTTCAATCTGTGGAATGCCAATTGGTGTTTGCTTAGACCCATTTGATCATAGTAACTATTTACCATATACAGTAATTGTTGACATAAAAGATATGTCAGTACGTAAAGAGTTAGATGCTGGTCGTAAGGGTATTAGTGCTTATCGAATGAAACAAATAGCTGAGACAGTTTTAGAAATATTGAAACAGAGAAATTTTATAAAATACCGTCGTTATATTGTAGGTGGTGGCGACAGTAGGATTAATAATCCATTATATGATCCTAAAGAAGAACTTACCCGTATATCTAATAGTAAAAAATGGTTTGATTCAATTTTAACACAAAAATATTTCCCTCCTGTAGAAGAGCAAGAAGTTATTAGCCTTTTTGTTGAATTAATAGCGCAAAAAATTTTAAGAGGATATTATCTTAAAGTTCTTTCTGGTTATCAAGTTTATGATGGATTATATGAATACCGACTAGATCAAACAGTGGAAGTTGAGTATTCAGAAAATAATAATTTAGGAATTCATAAAAATATTTTTAATGCTAATGGGAAAAGTTTAAAAAAAGAAATTTTAATAGAATTCAAAAGAGAATTAGATAGTATATACAAAGATATTAGTTCAAATAAAAAAGATATCAGTCATATTGATATTTTAGTTGTTTGGGATGTAAATTTTAAAGATAAAGAAAAATTGCAAAGAGATAAAGGCGAT
Organism: Nostoc sp. HK-01; assembly: GCA_003990705.1. GTDB lineage: Bacteria > Cyanobacteriota > Cyanobacteriia > Cyanobacteriales > Nostocaceae > Nostoc_B. Next base: position 6,296,579 of record AP018318.1, on the reverse strand, counting down.
ATTCTCACAGAAAAAGACATTACAACTAATGTCTTTTATGGTGTAACACACCAGTTATTTGGAGGTTCAAGACAACAACCTTTACCTATTATTGAACTCAAGAAAATTTTAGAACTAGTTTTTAACTATCAAGGATAAGTATAAAGTGATCGCTCATCATGACAACTAGGCGATCGCATTAGGATTGTGTAGAGCGCGATCGCTCATGGCTAATGGCATGATATAGAAAGCAAGCGATGACCCCATACAATGCAAAAACCGCTTAAACAAATAGTTATATCCGACCCAAAAGTGATGATGGGTAAACCTGTAATTGCAGGTACACGCATCACTATTGAGTTAATTTTAGAAAAGTTGGCTGCTGGTGAAACGCCAGAAAAAATTTTAGAATCACATCCGCGACTTACACGCAACGCAATTCAAGCAGCTTTGGCATTTGCGGCTGATAATTGAATACTGAAAATAAAGTGTATTTTACTCTGTTGAAGGCAAGCAATCGCATTTAGGATTGTGCAAAGTGCGATCGCATTCCGTCCACCGTAGGCGATCGCTACAATATCCTTAATTAAAAAACTACCAAACAGTAGCAAGCAAAGCCGACGCAGTTATATTTTGGTCACACGTTAATAACTGCACAACATTACCTTTACTTGCTAGAACTAATGCGGTTGCTACAATTTGCCTATCGTGCATTTCATTAATAGCAGATAGACTTATAGTCATTTTAATTACATCTTGATCAAGTGGATAAATTACCACACGAGGGTCAGATTCTACTACTGAAATTACATCTTGAGGTTGAGGAATAGATGTCCTACCTCTTTCCACAATCCAAACAGCCTCAGCTAAAGTAGTTGCAGGAATAACTAATTGTGAATCAGCATGAGAAAGGATAGCTTTAGCATTTGCACCTAAGCGGATGTTACCTTCAAGAAACCAGATAAGAGCATGAGTATCTATGACATATTTCATAAACACTTATGTCCAGTCTAAGTTATCATTGCTATCTCCATAAAATTCAGCAATTTGAAAATCTGCTTCAGTTGATTGTTGATTTCCAGAGAACATACCAAACTGCATTATTTGTTTTGGCTGTTGATTGTTTTTCGACTCTAGAAAAGTGATAATTACACGACCTTCTGAAATATCATCGGGTGGTAATTCTGTAAGTTCTACCTTACCGTTTTTGTACACTCCCTCGATTGATTGCAACATAATTTTTAGTGTGATCAAATTTTCCTTATATATTTGTTGCCCTAAATTAACTATAAAAATATCATTATTCTGTTGCTAACGATGCGTGAAGCAAGATAAAGCGGATAGCTTTTGAGGAGTTAACGGTATGCGTTAGCGTGGCTTATCGAAGATATCGCTTTAGGGTTGTGCAAAGTGCGATCGCCTACTGTACCATCATAAAATCAGCGATCGCCCTTTGTCTTAACTTGATGAGCAGGGTGATCTAGCATCAGCAAAGCTGGGATTGTTGTTAATGCTATTAATCAACAGCACTTTGAATTTCAGCATTACAAAGCACTAAACCGAGAAACAGCGATCGCTATCATGGTCTTGATGGCTATTGGGCGATAGGCCGAAAATCTCTCACACTCAATACTTTTCTTAGACCCTAATATTAGAGTAAAGTAAACAAGTGTAAAGAAGTATCACTTTTCTCTCCTACTTTTTAAAACAACTTGTTCACTTTTACTGTTTATATTTGTATAAGAGCATCCATGCAGTCTTGTTTTTGGCGACGAATTCTCGTATCTATTGCAATATTTTTCGTGGCTGGGTCAATTTGGGTAGCAAATCCTTCCGCAGCACTAGCCTATGACAACCCTGACTTGTTACCCAATTTCCAAACTCCAGTTATTGATTTGGCGAAAACTCTCACTGACATTCAAGAAGACAAGCTAGTTTCCGATTTAAAGCAATTTGAAACCGAAACTGGCTGGAAACTGCGCGTATTAACACAGTACGATCGCACCCCTGGTCGGGCAGTGATCAATTATTGGGGTTTAGATGATAAAAGTATCCTGCTAGTTGCTGATTCTCGCGGGGGAAACATTCTCAGCTTTAGCGTTGGTGATGCAGTTTACGAACTTTTACCCCGCACATTTTGGATAGAACTACAAACTCGCTTTGGGAACTTGTACTTTGTGCGAGAACAAGGTGAAGACCAATCAATCTTACAAGCCTTAGACTCAGTTAAAGGCTGCTTAATCAAAGGCGGTTGTAATGTTGTACCGGGACTCCCCAGAGAACAATGGATTCTCACCTTAGTTACCTCCGTCATTGGCGGGATAATTTGCGGATTTGCCGCCCAACCCCGCAACGATAAACAAATTGTGGCTTGGCAATGGGCATTAATTTTCTCTCCGTTATGGGGAATTTTATTCATAGCCTTTGGTATTGGGCCAGTAGTGACTCGCACTAGTGATTGGCTACCGCTAGTTCGGAATATTTCTGGCTTTTTTATCGGTGCTTTAGTTGCTTATCTGTCTCCTGTGTTCAGTCGCCCTTCTTCTAGTCCTGAGTTGTGATTGCTGACTGAGTGCTGAGTATTGAATTCAGACTTCAAATGACTCAGCACTCACTGAAGCTGATAAGCTGAAAGCTGGTATATCAGCGCTGAATAGTGATGGAATGGCACGTAACTGATGCTCAAAGTTTAGCAATCATTGATAGTGAAATTGGCGATCATGCCTTTTCACCCGCAGAGTATGAAATTGTGCGGCGGGTAATATACGCCACAGCCGACTTTGAATATAAGTCTTTAATCCGCTTTTCGGAACATGCTTTGCAAGCTGGTGCAGCGGCGTTAGCAGCACGCACCACAATTGTAGTAGATGTGCCAATGGTACAAGTAGGTATCGCTTACGACATCCAGAACACGTTCGCTAACCCAGTCTATTGCAGCATGGAAACTGTCACACGTCCTCAAAAGGAAAAAACTTTAGCAGCATGGGGAATTGAAACCCTAGCCAAGCGTTATCCAGAGGGGATTTTTGTGGTTGGTCAGGCACAAACCGCACTAACAGCACTGGTTGATTTGATTGAAGCTGAAGAAATTCTGCCAGCTTTAATAATTGCTACTCCAGTGGGTTTTGTGGATGTGGATACGGCTAAAAGCCGACTGCAAGACTCTTTAGTTCCTTGTATTACAATTGAAAGTCGCAAAGGCAATGCAGTTGTAGCGGCTGCGGTTGTTGATGGATTAGTAGATCTGGCTTGGCAAGCTTATGGACAGAATGCGAATCGGCAAAGCTAGGAAAAGTTAAAAGTAAAAATGCAAAAGGAAAAAGAAACACTTTTAACTTTTGACTTTTAACTTTTTTAATCCTCATATTTCCGCCGACGGCGTGGTCTGTCATTTTGTCCTTCCCGTAAGCGGCGACTGACTTCAGAAAAAAAGTCTCTGCGGAGATAGGGATAATCGTTCACCCAGATGTCACGGCTGGGAATGTAAACATCGCTGAAATCTTCAATGGTGCTTAAATCTGGACGATTTGACATAACGATCATTTCCGCAATTTGACCACGGGCGATCGCTTTATGAAAAGGCTTTAGTGGTGCATCTAACTCGACGCTAAATCCTGTATCATCACCAACTTCTAAATTTATCCGTTTTTCTCGATTTTCAACGATTACTAACTCCCCTTTGCTATTGACAGTTTCTTGTTTACCCATCAATTTGTCTGTAATCCACCAATCTAGAATTCGCCCACGGAAAAAGCCGCAGTACTTATAACGGCGGCATTTTGCATTCCGAATACTGGCTTGAAACACGGGGTACCACAGCCAAAACATTGCCCCAAGTACACCCAGGAAAAATAGGATGGGGCCAAAATCCAGACCAAACAAAGCTTTTACTAGTAAAATCACAACTACAGCAACTACAGAAACTAATAGCCGCTGTAAAAAATTAGAAAAATTCCCCCAATAATACTTGTACTGCTGACCAGTAGCAATGAGGGGGATAACTTGTTCAAATTTCTGGCGAGTCAGTGGGACAAGCATGGGTGCTGGGTGTTGAATGCTAATGTTTAGAGTATCTTTTCTAAACCATACACTAACGACTTTAACTGTGAGACTTTGCGAATTGCCAGTAATACGCCGGGCATATAACAGGCGCGATCGCTTGTATCATGGCGTAAGGTATAAATTTGACCAGCCGCCCCAAAAATTACTTCTTGATGGGCGATTAGTCCCGGCAAGCGTACACTATGAATTCTAATGCCTTCATCCGCTAGACTGCCTCTAGCCCCAGGTATTTTCTCGGTTTCTTCTACAAGGGCTGGGTTAAAAGTTTTACCTATTTCTGCTAGTAACTGCGCGGTTTGAATTGCTGTCCCGCTGGGTGCATCAGCTTTTTGGTTGTGATGCAGTTCGATAATTTCTACATGGTCAAAATATTGGGATGCAGTAATGGCGGCTTGCTGTAATAACACCATCCCAATAGAGAAATTAGGGATAATCAAGCAACCTGTACTGGCTTTTTCGGCAAAGTCTGCCAAATTTTGAATTTGTTCTGGACTTAAGCCTGTAGTACCAACAACTGGACGAATACCATAGGCGATCGCACTCCGCACATTGTCATACACTGAATCAGGATGGGTAAAGTCGATGATTACCCCAGGTGGCAGTTGTCTTTCACCAGCCACGTAACCTAACATTGGTTCCAATTGGTCAGTAATTGGCACTTCCAACGGTTCTGTTAAACCTGCTAATTCTCCAGCGTCTTTACCTTGATGTTCCGGGTTACGGTCAATTGCACCCATTAAAGTTAAATCAGGTGCTTGTGCTACTGCTTTGACTACCTCACGACCCATTTTGCCAGCAGCACCGTTGATAATTACGGGAATCAAAGCTTGATTCGTCATAATGAGAAAAATATTTTTTAGCCAACAAGGGTTTTATTGTAAAGAGTTTAGTGACACAGTAGCTAGTCTTTGGATTTGACAATGACAATTATTCAAACACTGGCGACCAAATCTCCGAAATTGCGACTTCCCAACCAGGGAGTAAATCTGGAAGCGTCAGCACATCGCCATCTCGTAATATGACTTGTTCTCCAGAACCGTCGTAGACTTCCATAGTTCTAGTTTTGGGGTTAATTAAAATCCCGATTTGTGTCCCCATTCCGATAAATTCCTGAATCTTCTCGCGGAGTTTATCTACAGAATCTGTCTTTGATTTTACTTCAACTACTAAATCAGGAACCAATTCGGCATAATCTTCAGTGGAACGTTTGAGTCGTTCGGCTTTAATAAAAGAGACATCAGGAGCGCGTAAATTTGTGTTGGGTAATTTAAAGCCAGCACTAGAACCAACTACACGTCCTAACTTGCGCGGCCTTACCCAGTTACCCAAAATTCGGGCAAATTCAGTTCCGACTTCTTCCGACTCATAACCTGATGGACTCATAACAACTATATTCCCATCAACCAATTCCATGCGATAGTCAGGGTAATCTACCTGCATTTTCTCCAAGTCTTGGATATTTAGAGACATAAGACTTCCTGAAATATCTAAAATCGTAACTCTCCACTCTCTACTCAAACACTGGCGACCAAATCTCCGAAATTGCGACTTCCCAACCAGGGAGTAAATCTGGAAGTGTCAATACATCGCCATCTCGTAATATGACTTGTTCTCCAGAACCGTAGACTTCTATAGTTCTAGTTTTGGGGTTAATTAAAATCCCGATTCGTGTCCCCATTCCGATAAATTCCTGAATCTTCTCGCGGAGTTTATCTACAGAATCTGTCTTTGATTTCACTTCAACTACTAAATCAGGAACCAATTCGGCATAATCTTCAGTGGAACGTTTGAGTCGTTCGGCTTTAATAAAAGAGACATCAGGAGCGCGTAAATTTGTGTTAGGTAATTTAAAACCAGCACTAGAACCAACTACACGTCCTAACTTGCGCGGCCTTACCCAGTTTCTCAGCAACGCTGCAAACTCAGTTCCGACTTCTTCCGACTCATAACCTGATGGACTCATAACAACTATATTCCCGTCAACCAATTCCATGCGATAGTCAGGGTAATCTACCTGCATTTTCTCCAAGTCTTGGATATTTAGAGACATAAGACTTCCTGAAACCTCTAAATCTATCTTGGCATTTCTCTTCAAAGTCGCAAAACCGAATTTCCTTCATCGCCATTCACCTTGCAGAGTAAAAGCAGCCCAATACAAAGGTTTACGCCAGTTAGGATTTTGCCATAAACTTAGTTGTGCGGCGCGGAGTGCAGCAACAGGCGATTTCCCTTCTTGCCACATTTGGCGATAGAATTCACTCATCAATTCCTTCGTTCCCTGATCATCCACATTCCATAAAGACAATACAAGTCTGGGTGAACCTGCATACATCAATCCTCTTGTCAATCCTACTAATCCTTCTCCTTGAATTTCTTTACCTTGTCCGGTTTGACAAGCACTCAACACGATTAAATCAGCGGGAAAATCAAGGTTAAAGATATCGTTTAACCGCAGATATCCTCTTTGGGGTTTACCTTGCTTGTCTATTAATGAAAGTACAATGCCTGATAACTCTGGGTTAATATCATCAGCGAAACCATGAGTTGCAAGGTGAATAACACGGTATTGACTTAGTTTTGAGTTTGTTACCCAATCATAATTAGCATCAAAATCAAATGCTGATAAGCTATCTTTTGGTGAACTGAGTTTGAGAATTGCTTGAGCTTCTTGGCGAGTTCCGTCTAATCTATCCCAACCGTTGCGATTTAAATTTCGGGCTGATCTGGAGAGTGCAGAACGTTGTAAGTCTAAATCAGGAGTGATGGAATTGTTTTCTGGTTTCCCTGTCACCCGTGAGTCATCTGTACTGAATACGGGATCTGCGAGAATAGCTATAGCTTTCGGTGCTTTTTTGCGCTTTTGCGTTTCTTGTCTGAGGATGGCGATGGTTGAAGCTGAAGGAAGATTGACGATTTCGTGGTTGACTAGCAGTGGTTGATAAGATTCTTGAGCAGTTGGTTCAGTGAGTGCGGCGAAGGGAATATTTTGTAAAGCACCATCCGCGACAATGACTAAACGTTTATTTGCTAGTTTGTTTGCGACTGGAGCCAGAATAATTTGACTTAGTTGTTTAGCTGCTGCTGCTTGTTGTTTAGGGGAAGCTACTACTCTGACTATACTTTGGCGAAAATCATTTGCTGCTTTTTCTATCTGTGCTTGTGGCGGGAGTTCATAGCTGTCTAGGGAATTAGGAGTGACAACCCAAAGATAACTGCGTTCTTTACCTAATGAATATTGCAACAGCACAGTGTTTGCATCGAGTTGTTGCTGAATTTGCCCTAATTTTAATGGTTCAGGATATTTGAGTGCAGCATATTTCGGGCTAGTTGTGCGAATTTGAGTTTGCAGTTGTTGATATTGACTCAGGAGATTAGCAATTTCTTGTTCGAGTTTTTGAACGGCGGCGGCGGGTGCTGATTGGCTGATTAAATCTCGACGCAGTTTATCTTTGGCATCAATTTGCTGTTGCAGACTTTGTTCTTGTTCTAATAGTTTAGGATCAACGCCTTTGCGGATTTTGGCATTAGCTTCAGTTAATAGTTCTAATAAAACTCTGGCGCGAGAGCGTTCGCTGATATGTAGTGCTTGGGCGGCATAACCTTTAGATGATTCTTTTTTGTGCAGTTGCATTAGCAAGTCAATGTACAACTGATAATAGTCTTGTACGGTGGCGAAGTAGGAAGTACGCAATTCTTGACTGTCAATTTTGGTGCGTAATTCTTCGATGATTTTGATAGATGCTTCAATTTGAGTGAGGGCAGTTTGCAAGTTGCCTTTGCTTCGTTCTAAGTAAGCGATATTGTAGAGAGTAAGAGCTTCCCCAAAGCGACCGCCCACCGCACGTAATAGGGGCAGAGCTTGGTTGTAAAATGACAGTGCTTGCTGCTTTTCTCCTAATGCGGAGTAGACTGTACCAATGTTATTGAGAGTAGCGGCTTCCCCAGAGCGATCGCCCACGGCACGAATTAGGGGCAGGGCTTGGTTGAAAAATGACAGGGCTTTTTGCTTTTCTCCTAAATCGGAGTAGACTCCACCAATGTTACTTAGAGCCGTAGCTTCACCGGAGCGATCGCCCACGGCACGAATTAGGGGCAGGGCTTGGTTGAAAAATGACAGGGCTTTTTGCTTTTCTCCTAAATCGGAGTAGACTTCACCAATGTTATTGAGAGTAGCGGCTTCCCCCGCGCGACCGCCTACGGCACGAATTAGAAGCAGAGCCTGGTTGAAAAATGACAGTGCTTGCTGCTTTTCTCCTAATGCGGAGTAGACTGTACCAATGTTATTGAGAGTAGCGGCTTCCCCAGAGCGATCACCCACCGCACGTCTGAGGGGCAGAGCTTGGTTGTAATATGACAATGCTTGCTGCTTTTCTCCTAATGCGGAGTAGACTAGACCAATGTTATTGAGAGTAGCGGCTTCCCCAGAGTGATCGCCCACCGCACGATATAGGGGCAGAGCTTGGTTGTAATATGACAGTGCTTGCTGCTTTTCTCCTAAATCGGAGTAGACTTTACCAATGTTACTGAGAGTAGTTGCTTCCCCAGAGCGTTGGCTTTGCCCGCCGGAGGCATCGCCCACGGCACGAATTAGGGGCAAAGCTTGGTTGTAATATGACAGTGCTTGCTGCTTTTCTCCTAAATCGGAGTAGATTCGACCAATTCCAACTAAAATTGCAGCTTCGCCGCGTTTATCTCCTAATTTCTGCCACAGTGGTAAGGCAATTTGCCATTTTGCAAGTGCTTGTCGTAAGCTTTCGGCTGTGCCTTGTTTGTACAATTCCAATCCTTCCCGCAATGCTTGTTCGGCTGCGGCGCGGGTTGCGTCTGATTGGGTTGGTTGTTGTGCTATCTGCAAGTCTTGTGTTTTTGATGTGGCTCTAACTGTATTAGAGAGCAGCAAACTCAGCAATAATGGCAAAAATAATAATTTGTAATTCATAATACTTCGGTTATGCTCAGTATAAGTTCGTAATTCATAATTTGATGATGGCTTAAGAGATCCCCGACTTCTTTAAGAAGTCGGGGATCTGACTACCGCTATTTACTTATCATCAGAGATATTGCGGAAAATCTGTTGTTATCTTACTAATTTGCGGAAATATTTCTGTTGTTGTTGCATTTTTTGCAACAATTAACTTTAGAAGTGTGTAGGGATGAAGACTTTAAACGATAAAAGCCTTTGCATTGCTTTCATTGCTAACAACGAGGCGATGCAATTCAATTGCGGGACAATACAATCAAATTGCGAGTTGATGCAATTCAATTGTGAGTTAATGCAATCAAATTGTGAGTTGATACAATCAAATTGTGAGTCAAAACAATTCAATTTTGAGTCGATGCAATTGAATTGCAGTTAAGAAAATGATTGGTTGAGTGTGGTGATATCGTAGAGATTTAGCGACTATCTTGAAAGTCAAGCGATCGCCACTAAGTCTCGTAACAAGCGACGATTAGGCTGAATTAACTCTCCTGAACGTATCACCCCAATGGGAATTAGTTTGTGTTTAGCTTTTAATGGCTGTTCTAAAGCGTCAACAAATAACCAATCACCTTCTACTAATTTGAGAATTGTGATATCTGCAATGGAACCAACTTTTAACGTGCCAAGTTCTGCTTCGGCTTTTAATACGCGGGAGGGGTTGATGGTGACAGCAGCGATCGCATCTGCTAAATTTAAGCCTAAAGCTAAGAGTTTAGAAATTCCCCCGCATAAACTATAATTCAGCGTTGAATCATCGTGCATCTGTTTAAAATTACCGTGAGCGTCACTGCTAATAGTGTGGGGTAAAACTCCTTGGGCTATCATCCGCCGTGCAGTTTCAAAGCTAAATTTTAGTCCGTGTCCTAAATCTAATAATATGCCTCGCTCAATGGCTGCAAACAACCATTCTGGAACTTGATGACGGTTTCCCATCAAACCATCTGGTTGACAACTATAGCAGTGACCGAGAATATCTCCGGCTTTCATGTATGACAAGGCATTTTCTACTACCTTTTCTGGGTTGGGGCGATTAGATTCGTCTACCGGAAATAATTCGCCTGTGTGAACATATAAAGGTAAATTAGTGCGATCGCCTATTTCTCTGGCTAATTTGAGTACGCCCATTCCCCAGCGTGAGATTGAGCCGGAATCAGCGTGTACTTTAAAGCCACGGACAATCTCTGGATTAGCTTGCGCTACTTTGATTAAGGTTTCTCTATCTATTTTTTCGGGATTTTCTAAACCGGAAACGGTGTTACCGATAGTTTGGGTAGCTGCATGATTAACTAACAGAAAACTGCGGACATCTGTTTGTGATTTCTCAACAATATCTGATTTAAACCCAGAAAATGTAAACGGACTACTACTACCTTGGTCAACAATTGTTGTTACTCCAGCATTAATCCCCACATCATCCGCAGGTACACCAAATGTTGTCTTCCATTCATAAACATGAACGTGTAAATCGATAAAGCCAGGACAAATTAAATAATTGCCTGCTGCAAATTTTAATTTAGATTTATAAGTTTTTAACTGTTGGGAAATAGCGGCAATTTTACCATCGCGTATAGCAATATCAAACCGCCCATTGAGTGATTGACTGGGATCAATTACCCAGGCATCTAATAATACTAAATCGTAATATTTTATGTGATTTTCCATAAAGCCTCACGGGGTTGCAATAACCCCGCATATTTAAAAGAAGAATTAATCATCAGGAAGCGCTGCTATTTCATGCAACATGTACAACAACTGATGAATTTCTTCGACGGTGTTGTAGTGCGCTAATCCAATTCGCAGTAAGCCGCCACTAGCTTCTATACCTAACTTCTCTATTAAACCTAGCGCATAGAAATGACCATGCCATGTAAAAATACCGCGATCGCCTAATGCTTTAGCGATACTTTCAGGGGTTTTTTTAGCTAGTCGTACGCCTACTGTTGGTGTCCGCCAAGCAAAACGAGTCAGATCGGTGATGCCATAGCAGCTTAACCCAGGAATTTCTAACAGTCCAGAAATTAATTTGTGACTTAGTTCGCGTTCGTATTGCTGAATGGCGGACATGGCTGTAACTAAAGCCGCACGTCGACTGTGATAAGCCGAGGTAAGACTTGTTTGTTCTGATGATTTGAGGAAGCGAGGACAACTAAATGTTTGTAATCCTTCTTTGTCAGCTTCAATCAAAGCCGCAACTAGTTCGTTATCAATTGCAGGCGAAACATGACAACCAAGTTTAGTTAAATAGTTAATCGACGCGACTACTCCAGCTAAACCTTCATGATTGAGAGTTCCGGTTTCCCAACGTGAGGGAACTTCATCTGGTGCAGGTTTAACTTTATAAGGTTGCAACCGTTCTAAATGTTCTCTTTTTCCGTACAAAATGCCAACGTGGGGGCCAAAGAATTTATACGCCGAACAAGCCAGAAAGTCACAATCTAAGCTATGTACATTAATCGGTGCATGGGGTGCATAGTGGACTGCATCAACAAATACCCAAGCACCAACGCTATGAGCCAAACGTGCGATCGCCGCAATATCATTAATTGTACCCACAGCGTTAGAAGCATAAGTAACGGCAACTAACCGCGTTTTTGGGTTAATTAACCGTTCTAGTTCATTCATATCTAGGGTGCAATCATCAACATTAATATCCACAACGCGAATAGTTGCACCTTGTTCTTCTAACGCATACCAAGAAGAAACATTCGCGTAATGATCTAGCCGCGTTACGATAATTTCATCACCTGGGTGTAATTCTCGACCAATTGCTCGACTGAAAGCAAAGGTGAGGGTGGTCATATTTGCACCAAATACCACCTCATCGCTATGACATCCCAGAAAATCGGCGATCGCTGCACGAGCAGAGGCAATGGTAGCATCTGTACGCGCACTGGTGACAAAATACCCATGAGCATTGGCATTTGACCTCACCAGATAGTCATTCATCGCATCTAATACCGCCCCAGGTACTTGAGTACCACCTGGCCCATCGAAGAAAATAGCAGGCTGACCGTTGATTTTTTGCGTTAATGCTGGAAACTGGCTACGTATCCATTTCAGGTCAAGCGGTTCCATAGCAGACTCCTCAATTGATAGTTTTTTATTTATATTTCACACCGCAGCAAAATATTAAATTTGGTATTTTATTCCAGGATATTGGCAAATAATTCTACATAAATCTCAATCAAATTTACCTGCTATTTTTTAAAATACCTTTTATAATATCTCCGCTAAATTTGCACAAGCTCAAATATCTCAGCAGCACAAATCTACTTTGCTGTCAGGTTCAAGATAACTATTAATTTAGAAAAAAGTGTTGTTGCTTAAATGTATTTAATAATATTTAATGCTTGGATATAGATAAATACCTAGCTATGAAATTCTATAGTTTTCAGAATGCAAATATTCTTTGCAGCTAAATTTTATAGCACAATTGCCTATTAATGGAATTCGCTACAATTACTATAGTTCTTGTTGAAAACTCTTGAAGAAGTTTAATAGTTGATATGGTTATACGTTTTCCTATGATTGCAGCTACCTTTATGGCTGCCAGCGTTAGCATCGGTACACTTTTAGGCTTTTCTACCCCGGCTTCAGCCCAAGAGATTATAACTTGTTCTAGCCAGAATAATCAGAGAAATACTTGTACAGTACCAGGTAGAGGTAGAGTCAGATTTGTTAGACAATTGTCTAACGCCAGTTGTCGGGACAATTGGGGTTTTAGAGGAAATAGGGTTTGGGTGCGAAATGGTTGCCGTGCTGAGTTTGCAGTTGGCAATAATAGAAACGATCGCTATGACAGAAACGATAGATATAACCGAAATGAGCGCTATAACAGAAACGACAGATATAACCGAAACGATCGCTATGACAGAGACGACAGATATAACCGAAACGATCGCTATGACAGAGACGACAGATATAACCGAAATGATCGCTATGACAGAGACGACAGATATAACCGAAGTGAGCGCTATGACAGATAAGTAACTGGGTATTTCTTCAACGTAATCAAAATCTTTAGCTAATTTTTTGTGATGTGGCGATTTTCTCAAGCTTAATTGATGCGATCGCCATATTTTATGAGCAATATAATAATTGTTACATGATATCTACCAGTTTTTACTGTCGTTTACCCTTCATTAAACCTGATTTACTTAACCGTTAACCTTGATACTGATACATTAAATGGGGGCATATTCAGGTATTAAGGTATCTTAGAATGATGCTTTCCGACGGAGAATGTGTAACTGATATAGCGGTAGTCAGATATGTCTAGGACAACTTGAAAGCTTGAATGCCAGGAATAGTAAAACTTTTCCTTCTGTCTCCTACCTCCTGCCTCCTACCTCCCAATACGGTTTGGTTAATGTCATTGCGAGCGAAGCGAAGCAATCGCAAAGTTTATGGGATTGCTTCGCTTCGCTCGCAATGACTGTCAATATTTTCGCTCATTTACTTAACAACGTCCCTTCTCCCTTTAACCGAACCCTATTGTCCTGCCTTCAGCCTCCTGCGATAGCTTATCATTGGAGATAAAATTCAGTAGGTGTATCACAGGTCAGATTTAATGCAATCAAGCCAGGTAAAGCAAAAATTTCAGGCTTTGTGGACTGCTTTAGTTTTACTCAGTGTCTTTTTTTGTGTGGAATTAAGTGTAGGAATTTGGAGCCACAGTCTGTCTCTATTAGCAGATGCTGAACACATTCTGACGGATGTAGGAGCGTTGGGTCTAGCCCTAATTGCATCCTGGCTATCTCAATCCATATCCAAACACAATATATTTGGACGCTATCGATTAGATATTTTGGCAGCTTTGGTGAATGGGATCAGCCTAGCTTGTATTGCTGGCTGGATTATCAAAGAAGCTCTGGTAAGGCTGCAATCTCCCGATATTGAAATTCTGGGTTTACCCATGTTGACAACCGCCTTGATTGGCTTGGGAATTAACAGCTTTAACGCTTTTTATCTACATGGATGCAGTCATCAAGACCTAAATATCAGAGGTGCTTTTCTACATCTGGTGGCGGATGTCGCTAGTTCTGTTGGTGCAGTGTTAGCGGCGATCGCTGTTATTTGGCTAAATTGGACATGGGCGGATGGAGTTATTAGTTTATTAGTAGCTGCACTAATCGCTTTTTTTGCGGCTTATTTATTGATTCAGAGTGTTAAATGTTTGCGCGGTCAAATTACCGACATTACAAATGCTGCTTGTATGTGTAATTTACCAGCAGAAGAATGCGGCGATCGCAATCAAGCGGAGAAAATTTTGTTTCCCTCCTTAGAGGAGCTAATTAGATAATTTCAATAAAATTTTACAGGCTGTCGAGGAGTTGTGAGAAAGTGACGAGTTGGCAAATTTAACCAGGATAAACTCGTCCTTTCCACGCGCCCCCTCGTCCTTGCCAATGACGGATAGCGGAGTCTATTGTCATTAAAGTGTAGAGAAAGGCGATCGCAGGTAAACTAAAAGCGAATAAAGGTGAGCATTGATAAAAACGGATAATGGGAAAGTAAGCTAATGCCATCAATAACCATGTAGCTAAACCTGTAATTATGATGAGCCAATTACCTAAAATTACACCGATAATCACACCCAAAGGGGGTATCAGGTAAATCAAGGTCATAGCTACAACAGTTCCCAGTAATAATACAGGCGAATAATTTAATTGAGTATAGGCAGTCCGCGCTATCATACCCCAAATCGTTTCCAGGGAATTGTAAGGCCGCAAACTGCGAGTTAAGCTACTTAACCCTAACCATATACGTCCTTGAGTTGATTTAACTGCCTTAGCTAAAGCACAATCATCAATTAAAGCTTGCCGAATACTGGAAATACCACCAATTCGTTCTAAAGCTGTGCGCCGAATTAAGATACTCCCACCAGCCGCCGCTGCTGTGGGATTTTGGGGATGATTCACCCAGCGGAAAGGATAAAGTTTTTGAAAGAAGAAGACGAAAGCGGGAATTAAAAATTTTTCCCAAGGACTATCACAGCGCAACCGCACCATCACCGAAACCAAGTCTAAATTTTCTTGTTCAGCTTTGGCAACAAGTCGGCGCAGGTTATTGACATCATGTTCAATATCTGCGTCTGTCAGTAGAAAATAGTCAGGGGCGAGTGTTTTTGCTTGTTGAATACCTTGTTCAACTGCCCAAAGTTTACCAGACCAACCAGCAGGTAACTGTTCACCGGAGATAATTTGCAATTGCTGGGGTTTGTCTACAGCGTGGGCGACTCCTTCCGCACAGCCAAATGTGCCATCTGTACTGCGATCGTCTACTAAAAATACATTAAAAGTACCATCATAATTTTGCAGTAACAGCGATCGCAGACTAATAGGCAGAACATCCGCTTCATTCCGGGCGGGAATCACCGCACACACTTTCGGTAAAGATTTTAGCGGAGGAGTTGTGAGTTCTAATTGCTGGTCTAAGCGCCAAAACTGTCCCCTTAAACTCAGTAATCCTAACCAAATGATTAAGGATAAGACCATCAACCCTAGTACAATTGCCACCATGACTAAAGAAAAGATGAAGAATTAAACCTAGGTATTTTATACCTTTCATAAATCAGAAAAACTATCCGTGGTATCTTTCTTTCATACTTTTAGACATCACACTTCATACTTCAGTTGATGCAAACACAAGACAGGGTACAAGTCAATCAAGTTGCAGATGCGATCGCAGCCAGCCAAAAATACCTGCTGTCGATGCAATATCCCGCAGGTTACTGGTGGGCGGAGTTAGAATCTAATGTCACCATTACGGCGGAAGTTGTTCTACTGCATAAAATTTGGGGAACCGACAAAACTCGCCCATTACATAAAATTGAAACCTACTTGCGTTCTCAGCAACGGCAGCATGGCGGTTGGGAACTCTTTTATGATGACGGTGGCGAAATCAGCACTTCCGTAGAAGCATATATGGCGCTACGGCTGTTGGGTGTACCCGCAACCGACCCAGCCTTGATACGGGCGCGGGATTTTATTCTCCAACGGGGTGGTATCAGCAAAACTCGCATTTTTACCAAATTACACTTAGCCTTGATTGGCTGTTATAGCTGGCGTGGTATTCCTTCTCTTCCGCCGTGGATTATGCTGTTACCGCCAGCTTTCCCTGTCAACATTTATGAAATGTCTAGCTGGGCGCGTTCTAGCACTGTCCCGCTGTTAATTGTGTGTGATAGCAAACCTATTTTTCAACTTGATCAAGCGATTAATTTAGATGAGTTATACGTTGAAGGTGTTGATCAAGTCCAGTATGAATTACCCCGCCAAGGTGATTGGACTGATTTATTCCTGACATTAGATCAAGGTTTTAAATTAGCTGAAAGTCTGAATTTAGTTCCCTTCCGCCAAGAAGGAATTAAAGCCGCCGAAAAATGGATTTTAGAACGCCAAGAAGTCACAGGTGACTGGGGCGGGATTATTCCGGCGATGCTGAATTCTATGCTGGCGTTAAAATGCTTGGGTTATAGCCAAAACGACCCAATTGTCGAACGCGGATTTCAAGCCATTGATAACTTTGCCATAGAAACAGAAGAAAACTACTGTATTCAACCTTGTGTGTCTCCTGTGTGGGATACAGCTTGGGTAATGCGGGCGTTGATAGATTCTGGTTATGCACCTGATGATCCGGCGATTGTCAAAGCCGGAGAATGGTTACTACAAAAGCAAATTCTTGATTATGGTGATTGGACGGTAAAAAATCGTCAAGGTAAACCTGGTGCTTGGGCGTTTGAATTTGACAATCGCTTTTATCCCGATGTGGATGATACAGCGGTGGTAGTTATGGCTTTACACCTTGCCAAGCTGCCTAACGAAAGTTTAAAACAAGCTGCGATCGCCCGTGCTTTAAATTGGGTTGCATCTATGCAATGTCGCCCAGGTGGTTGGGCTGCGTTTGATTTAGATAATGATCAAGAATGGCTGAATTTCATCCCCTACGGTGACTTAAAAGCCATGATTGACCCCAACACCGCTGATGTCACAGCTAGAGTATTAGAAATGTTGGGTGCTTGTAACCTTTCCATAGATTCTCCCAACCTAGAACGCGCCCTTTCTTACCTCCTAGCAGAACAAGAACCCGAAGGTTGTTGGTTTGGGCGTTGGGGCGTAAATTACATCTACGGTACCAGCGGTGTTCTCTCCGCCTTAGCCTTAATTAACCCGCAAAAGTATCAGCCCAATATAGAACAAGGTGCGGCTTGGTTAGTCGGATGTCAAAATTCTGATGGCGGTTGGGGCGAAACTTGTCGCACTTACAACGATCCTAGCCTCAAAGGACAAGGACGCAGCACCGCATCGCAAACTGCTTGGGCTGTAATTGGATTAATCGCCGCAGGTGAAGCAACTGGTAATTTTGCAATGTCAGCAATTGAACGCGGGGTTAATTATCTAGTATCAACACAAAAATCAGACGGTACTTGGTTTGAAGCCGACTTTACTGGTACTGGCTTCCCCTGTCATTTTTATCTCAAATATCATATGTATCAGCAGTATTTTCCTTTAATAGCTTTAGGAAGATATCAAAATATTAAATAAACGTGAGTTCGACAGACCTCTCCCCTCCCAGCCTCCCTCTCCTAAAAGGAGAAGGAGGAGTAGTTTTACTCCCCTCTCCTACAAGGAGAGGGGCTGGGGGTGAGGTCAAAAAGCACTCATTGAATTCACGTTAAATAAAACCAGATTTTTCCAGAATTAGACCACAGATGGATACTCATCTGTGGTTTTTATTTTAGATAAAAATACAAAATAGATATCTTGCACAAAAATTTTAATTTTACGCAGAGGCGCAGAGATTAACAATAAATTTATCTGTTTAAAAGTTGATAATCTAATTTATATAAGAGGTTGATTATTTCTGCCAGCTTAGTTTTGTGTGGTATGCAAGATTTTATAGTAAATTTATTTAGCGATCGCTTATTTATTCCTCATGGTCACTGTTATCTATGGCAACCTGGGTTAGTTTGGCTGCATATAATTTCTGATGCAGTCATTGCGCTGGCTTACTATTCGATTCCCTTAACTTTGTTCTACTTCGTTCGCAAACGGCAAGATTTACCTTTTTCGTGGATATTTTTATTATTTGCGGCTTTTATAATTTTTTGTGGCACAACACATATTGCCGAAATCTGGACATTATGGCATCCTACATATTGGCTATCAGGCATCCTGAAAGCGGTGACAGCAATTGTTTCATTGTTTACAGCAATGGAACTTGTACAATTAATGCCACAAGCACTAGCACTACCTAGCCCACTGCAATTAAAACAAGCAAACAAAGCATTACAAGGCCAAATTGCAGAACGCGTACAAATTGAGAACCAACTGAGGCGACTGCAAGAAGAACTGGAACAGCGAGTACAAGATAGAACCGCCCAATTAGTAACAGTTAACCAGCAATTACAACAAGAAATTGATGAGCGCAAACTCGCACAAACAGCACTGTTAAAAAGTGAAGCTCGCTTTCAAAAAATTGCAGCTGCTTCACCCGCGCAGATTTACATTCTGGCTTATTACCCAGATACCCATGACATGCGTTATGAATACATCAGTTCAGGTGTACGCGAAATTCAAGAATTAGAACCCCAACAAGTTTTAACAGATCCTTTACTCACCTATCAGCAAGTGCATCCTGATGATTTGCTGCTCTACAATCAGTTAACTACTCAAAGTCTCAAAACCCTACAAGCATTTGCTCATGAATGGCGGATTGTTACCCCTTCTGGCAAGATGAAGTGGGTACGCGCTAACTCCCGCCCAGAACGCCGGGAAAATGGTGATGTTGCTTGGTATGGAGTATTGTTAGATATTACTGACCTCAAACAAGCCGAGTTAGCGTTGCGTGAGAGCGAAGAACGGTTTCGCCATGCGTTTTATGATGCGCCCATTGGAATGGCGTTGTTGGGATTAGATCAACGCTGGCTGCAAATCAATCCGGTATTAGGTGAAATGCTGGGTTATTCTGAATTAGATTTTTTCAGTTTGAGTTTATTTGAATTAGTTCACTCAGAAGATGTTGATCATCTGAGACAAGGTATAGAGCAAGTTTTGAACAACAAAAATCGCAGTCTGCAAGTTCAGTTGCGTTACTTGTGCAATGACGGGCGAGTTGCTTGGGGACTAACGAGTTTATCCTTGGTACAAGATTTTCAAAATCAACCACTATACTATGTGCTGCAAATTCAAGATATCACTGAACAGCAAGCTATTGAACAGATAAAAAACGAATTTATTTCCATTGTCAGTCATGAACTGCGGACTCCACTCACCGCCATCCAAGGATTTTTAGGGTTGTTGAATACGGGAATTTACGATAATAAACCAGAAAAAGCCAAACGGATGATTCAGCAGGCTTTAACAAATAGCGATCGCCTGGTGCGTTTGGTCAATGATATTCTCGACTTAGAACGCTTATCTTCCGGGCAAGTACAGCTGGTCAAAGAAGTCTGCAATGCTACAGATTTAATGCAACGCGCCGTAGAAGAAGTACAACCTATCATCCTCACAGCCGCCTTGACAATTTCTATGATTCCTACCACTGTTTGTGTCTGGGCTAATCCTGATTTAATTATCCAAACCCTCACCAATTTATTGAGCAACGCCATCAAATTTTCTCCCCGCAACTCAGCCATTACTTTATCTGCTCAACCGCAAGCCGACTGGGTACTATTTCAAGTCAAAGACCAAGGTCGAGGTATTCCGGCCGATAAACTAGACACAATATTTGAGCGTTTTGAACAGGTTGATGTCTCCGATGCGCGTGCTAAAGGCGGAACAGGTCTTGGTTTGGCTATTTGCCAAAGTATTGTTCAACAACACGGTGGTAGTATTTGGGCAAATAGTACCCTCGGTGAAGGCAGCACATTTTATTTCACCTTGCCAATAGCAATATTTTAATTCTCCGTAATATATTTTATTCATGTTTATTGCTTGCGGCGTTAAAAGCGTTGACTTTATGAAAATATTCGGCTATCACAGCAGCAGAAATTCAATCGCATTTACCACTAGCTAAACTATGAACACAGCAATTCCACAGACACTACCTATCCCCCCCCACTTCAACCCCAATAAAGTCGGCGAAGTTTGGCGCGTACCCTACCAAGAATGTGCAGACACAGCCGAAAATTGGGCGAAGCAATATAATATTTCACCATCATCTGCCGATAAAACTCGAATTTGTCTACTATTAATTGATGTTCAAAATACCTTTTGTATTCCAGGATTTGAATTATTTGTTGGGGGCAAATCTGGACAAGCAGCAGTTGAAGATAATCAGCGATTATGTGAATTCATCTATCGCAACTTAGGCAAAATTACCACAATTATTCCTACCCTAGATACACATACAGCAATGCAAATTTTTCACCCGATTTTTTGGGTGAATGCTGAAGGAAAACACCCAATACCAGCCGCCACTAATATTACTCCAGCCGATATTAACCAAGGTATTTGGAAAGTTAACCCCGCAGTTGTCAGCATCGCCAATGGCGACTACGAACTATTAGAAAAACAAGCTTATCACTACGTTAATCAGCTAAGTCAAAATGGTAAATATCCGCTGATTGTTTGGCCTTACCATTCTATGTTAGGTGGAATTGGTCATGCTTTAGTTTCTTCTGTGGAAGAAGCAATATTCTTTCATGGTATTGCCCGTCAAAGCCAAACACAATTTGAACTCAAAGGTGAGAATGCCTTAACAGAAAATTATTCCATATTACGTCCAGAAGTGTTAATTGGCTACGATCAAAATCCCCTCGCCCACAAGAATACAAAACTCATCAAACAACTTTTAGAATTTGATGTAGTGATTATTGGCGGTCAAGCAAAAAGCCATTGTGTGGCCTGGACAATTGACGATTTATTAACAGAAATTAAACAGGTAGATGCTACCCTTGCCAAAAAAGTTTATCTCTTAGAAGATTCCACCTCCCCGGTTGTAGTTCCAGGAGTTGTAGATTATACCGAACAAGCAGACGCAGCTTTTTCGAGGTTTGCTGAAGCCGGGATGCACATCATTAAAACAACCGATTTGATCTAATTCTCCATCTCCTCTTTGCGCTCCTTTGCGTCAATCTCCGTGCCACTCTGCGTTAATCACTTCCTCAAATAACTCTTAGGATCTTGCGCCACCCATCCCTGAGATGAACTAGAACGCATTTCAAAATGGAGATGAGGCTCTTTAGCAGAAGGTTCGCCAGTTGTTCCTACAGTTCCTAATAAATCTCCGGTCTTGACTTGCTGACCGACCTTCACCTTAATAGTACCAAGATGAGCATAGCGGCTTTGCATTCCGCCACTGTGGTTAACAATCACCAATTGACCATAACTACCTTGCTCTTGAGCAAATACTACATTACCAGGTGCGATCGCCTCTACCGGACTACCCACTGCGGCTAACAAATCTACACCACTGTGAAAAAACACCTCTCCATTTTTGGGATTAATCTGCCAACCATACCCTAACCCTACCGTTGTAGCTTGCGTTAAAGGATAGCCACTGATGGACACACGGCTTTGTGTATTTGAATTTGCTGGTATTAGAGATGTTGTTTGCGGAGGATTTGGCAACCAATTTAACCCCGGTACAAAGACAATTTTAGGGTTTTGTTGACAACCATTAATTTCAAATAGTGCATCAGGACGGACTTTATATTTTGCTGCTATTTCTCGCCAATTTTGCCCACTCGGCACTTCTACAACAATGCCGTTGTAGGGGGGTATTTGCAATTCACTACCCACGCTCACACGCCCATTATTCACATTCGGGTTCATGACAATGAGTGTTTCGGGAGCAAGATTGTAGCTTTGTGCTATGCTCTCTAATGTTTCGCCACGAGCAACTTTATGGCGCTGAAAGCGATTTAACGCCGGAGTCGGACAGTTAGCGGCTTGCGCCTGAGCTATTTCTAAGTTTGGCAGTGTGAATGCTAGTCCTAATGTATTGACTAGGCTACAAAGCAAAAGCAAACGAGCAGAAAATGTCATGAGTCTAAGTTAAGAGAATCCCTAACTTTAAATTTTAGTTGGGGATTTCTGGACTGTCGGCTGTTGAGCGTAATCCTTTATCCTGTAACATTTCATTTGCCCAGGCTGCGTCTGCATTACGAACAACTTGTTAAGGCTGCACCGCACTGATCTTCTTTCACTAACCAACCCTTGCGACCTTGATATTCTACTTGCGCCCAATCTCCTTCACAGCCTAATAATTTCATGGTCGCATTAGCTGGAACCTTGCCTATTTTTAAGCTTTGCTGATTAGCACTAGCGTAAAGATTCACACCATTAGTAGCATAACCACGACTTGATAAGCCTAATTTTGCTACAGATACCCATCCTGTTCCAGAAAAACCAGCACTTGCATTCGTAATTTTTACCCAATTTTTGGCAGTTGCAATAATCTGAACTGTTTCGTTGATGGGTATTTGTCCCAATATTTTGTGCCGCAAACTTGCACCAGTCCGCACATTTAAGCCTTGCGGATCTGGATCAGTCACATAAGCGGAAATGTCGCATTTTTTAACATTAATTGATTTTGCGAAAACAATTTGCTCAAAGACTCCGGTATTTACAAATACACTTATACTCGTAAGCCCTAATGTAACTACTAGTTTTGATAGGGAATAATAGATGTTTTTCTGCATATTTACTTTATTTTTACTAGACTGGCGAGAAAATCTGCTTTATTTATAACTTATGTTTGGAGTTATATCATTTAGATTTAACTTTCTTACAAGATGGCATCGATTAGTTATAATTAGAATAATGTCTGTAGTTAATCATAAATCAATTGCCGCTATTCTCTGATAGACGCGAAATACTCATCAAGAGTCTACAGCAATAAAAAATAGTACAAATTGTTTTGCTTGAATTATATGAATTTGTCTAAACAGCCAATCTCAGCAACCATAGGTCAGCAAATTATTAATAGTAATTGCAAAAACATTCTAGACCTTAATAAAGCAGAAATTATCAGTCTATTTAAGTATTATGGTGTGTTACTCTTTCGAGGATTCACAACTGATACGAGTATTTTTAGAGAGTTTACTAATTTATTTAGTACAGATTTTATTGATTATGCTGGCGGTGCTTTCAATAGACGGGTTATTAATGGTGACAAAACTATTTTAAGTGTGAACGATTATCAATTTGATATTAAGTTACATGGGGAAATGTACTACCAAAAGCAGATACCATTGATGTTGTGGTTTTTCTGCGCTCACCCCGCCTCCGAAAATGGTGAAACAACTGTCTGTGATGGTAGGCAATTTTTTGAAGCTCTTAGTGATGAGCTAAAAAGTTTATTTCTTCAGAAGAAATTGAAATTTAGTGTGCTGATGGATAAAGCAGAATGGCAGAAAAAATACAAAACAGAAGATATTAATACACTTAAAGAAATTTGTAATCATAATTATACTTATCTCCATATATACCCAGATGAATCAATTCGTATTGAATATATTTTTTTCGCAGTAAGTACTAGTAAATGTGGTAAATACCAAGCTTTTATTAATAGCCTTTTGCCAACAATGCAGTTAAATCCTGAAGTTCTGAAATTTGAGGATGATTCAGAAATTCCGGCTGAGGTTATTGCTGAACTAAATCTAATTGCTGAAAAACTAACTACAAATATTGCCTGGAAAAAAGGAGATATTTTAATGATAGATAATACAAGAATTATGCACGGGAGACGCGCATTTACAGATGATAAAAGAGAGATTTATATTCGGTTATGTTCGCCAGCTTTTGATTGATAGAAAAAATCCTACCTGAATCAGGTAGGAAAATACAGTATTATCTTTTATTTCCTAAAACTCATTTCATGTCATAACCAAATAAGTTAGGATCAACTTCTCCTAACTGTAAATCTCCTAAACCATATTCTGCCCATTTTCTGTCTACCATTGCAGCAATATCTGGATCTGATTCTAGTGGTGCGCCCCATTCATGTTCGGTTTCTGGGGGAATTTTGGTAGTAGCATCAATTCCCATCCGTCCACCTAAACCAATTTTTTCACTGGCAAAATCTAAGGTATCAAAGGGTGTATTTGGCAGAATAAACACATCACGGGTGGGATCAACTTTAGAACTGATTGCCCAAACAACTTGTCGGGGGTCGCGGATATTGATATCTTTATCAACGACAATCACAAATTTGGTGTAGGTAAATTGTGGTAAAGCACTCCAAAAGGCTAAAGCGGCGCGGCGTGCTTGTCCGGGATAGGCTTTATCAATGGAAATAATTGCGGCTTTGTAACTCAAAGCTTCCATTGGCAAGAAAAAATCGACAATTTCTGAGACTTGTTGGCGTAAAATTGGGGTATATATCCGATTAAGTGCGATCGCCATCATCGCTTCTTCTTTGGGTGGACGACCGCTAAATGTGGTTAAATAAATCGGGTCTTTGCGATGCGTCATACACTGGAAGCGAATTAAAGGCGAATCTTCCACGCCGCCGTAATAACCCATGTGGTCGCCAAAAGGCCCGTCTGGTAAAACTTCCCCTGGGGTAATTGTCCCTTCTAACACAAATTCCGAATCAGCGGGAACTTCTAAATCAACAGTTTTACACTTTGCCAACTGCACACCAGAACCACCATATAACCCAGCAAATAACCATTCTGATAAATCTACTGGAATGGGTGTAGCAGCTGCCATGATAATTAGTGGATCAACACCAAGGGCGATCGCTATCTCTAATTTCTTCCCACGTTCTGCCGCTTTTCGCAAGTGTCTGGCCCCACCCCGCACCGATAACCAATGAACCGTCATGGTATTTTTCGATTGCAGTTGCAAGCGATAAACACCAACATTTGGTGTACCTGTCTCGCAATCTTTGGTAATTACCAACCCCAAGGTGATAATCTTGCCAGCATCACCAGGATAAGGACGAATCAAGGGTAAAGTATTTAAATCCAAATCATCGCCTGGAATTACCACTTGCTGACAAGCGGGAAAAAAGTCTCTTCCGGGTTTGGCTTTGATGACATCAAACAGCACTTTACCAAAATCTATCGCCTGAGAAATCTTTTTCGGTGGTTTCGGTTGCTGTAGCATACTCAGCTTTTTCCCCAGAGTTTCTAACTCCTGCGGATGCTGCATATTCATCGACCAGCATATTCGTTCCACAGTCCCCAGCAAATTCACCGCTACCGGGAAAGAAGCACCTTTGACATTTTCAAACAACAACCCCGGCCCGCCTTTTTGCAGCATCCGGTTAGAAATCTCCGCAATTTCTAATTCTGGGTCAACTAAGGCAGAAATCCGCCGTAATTGCCCTCTTTCTTCTAAAATTTTGATGAATCCCCGCAAATCTCTCGCCATTGTTCTAATAAAACTAAATAGTTAAGAAGTATGAAGCGCCTGTTTAATATTATGAGGTATTGTTCGCTTTATGATCTTGCCATCATTGGGGCAGTCGGGAACCTATTCCCTTTTTCCAAGAGTTAACTAATTGATTGACTTTTCTTAACCCTGTTGTCTCAGCAATTTGGTTATTCTAACTAAGGATAGGCATTATTAATTACAAATAAGCTCTACCCTTCAAACATGGCGAGATATAGATTTTTATCTCCTAGCAGGCGGTTTGTGATGTGCTACCTGCTAGGTTTATCTATTTTTGGTTAACAGTCCAGAGTCAACAGCTTAAAAGACAACGTTTCATACGTTCTATGGACTAAACTATTTATTTATAATGTAGTTTTGTAAAATCCTGGTAGCTAACTGTCTTATGCTTACAAGACTTTCAGCAGCTGTGTACGGGATGGGTACCGCACCAACTGTTACGCCTGAACGGTCTAGTCAAACTATTAGTAAACCGTATCCTAATTACAAAGTTATCGTTTTAAACGATGACTTCAATACTTTTCAACATGTCGCTGAGTGTTTGATGAAGTATATCCCGAATATGACCAGCGATCGCGCTTGGGATTTAACTAATCAGATACATTACGAAGGACAAGCGATCGTGTGGGTAGGCCCCCAAGAACCAGCAGAATTGTATCACCAACAGCTGCGACGAGCCGGTTTAACAATGGCTCCCCTAGAAGCAGCTTAGTTATCATGAATAAATCTCAGCCAGATTCCCAAAAACCAAATAACCGCAAAGATGGCAGACTAGTCTGGAATCACTCTACCCATCTTCCCGGTCTTATCCGTATTTTAGAACTTCTCTGTCAGCAAGATGGCATTTATACTGTTACCCCAGGCGTAATTGGCAGGGTGAGAGGTCATAGTCCGAAAATGCAATTGCGTATATCTGTACCAATTCGCGGCGGTTATAAAGTCATCGCTAGACAAGGTAAAACTGTACAAGAGGTGTTCATCCTGACTAGTTTAGTTCAGGATGAACTACAAACCGCTATTGCGATCGCCATGAAACATAAATCAACTTAAAAGTTACTAGTCCGTTTGTGTCTAGTTGATTCCATTTCACACTTCATACTTGATCTGGCTATTCTTCAACTCTATGTACTGCAAATTTATGTAGCGGTAAACTCAAAATACAAGAAAAAGTTAAAAAATATGACAGTGCTGTTGTGATTTTCAAAGAAACCATTACAGATTCCCAATCAGGTAAAATTACTTTTTCTAACGCAAAAGCAACACAGTATACGAGCCAGTAAGAAAAACTCATTCTAAATAAAATCTTCTCTGTTTCTTCTATGTCATCTTTTGGTTGCTTACCATCCCAAAGCATTACTAAACCAAGAATACAAGCACCAAATGAGACAGCAACTACAAATTCATGACACAAAAAATTCATCGACTGCATTTGCCTCGATCCCAATATTTTCCGATTGAGATTCAGTCTAAAGGAATATTCCTTTCAGTTACACAAAATATTTACAAACTGCAATAAGCTCTGGGATTAATGTTACAAACTGCAACTATTTTCATCTCAGTTAACTAAACTAAATATACAGATAGCAATTTTATGGGATTGATAAAATTTCCGTAAAGGACGTAAACAGCAAACAAATTTGTTTGCTATTAAGCAACAGATTGCTAGATGTTTGTATACATCTCTACAACAGTTGTGATCAATCTGGCGACCTAACCTAGTGCAGAATTCATTCACACTTAATTAAGTTTAAATGGCATTAAAAGCTCATACTAATTTGATTCACAACATACATACTTTGAATTCGCCACGTACCTTCTCGGCGAATTAAATCATAGCGAACCCGCAAACTTTCGTTAGAAGACTTTTTCTTCTGAGCGTTTTCATAAAACTGTGTTGCTTCTTTGACAGTAGCTAAAACGACGGCGCGATTTGGGTCTAAGTCATTTTTAGTCACAAATTCTACTTTAACGCTGTGGTCGTACCTGCGATAGCGGTTATCGGCTCTATCTTGCTGGGCAATTAATCGCCATTGAGATAGAGATGAACCAGTCAAAATGCCGTTTAAACTGTCAACATCATGGTTTGGGCCTAAAGCTATAGCTTTGGTAGAAAGCCAAGTCTGAATCACTTCTTCGGCTGTTTGATCTGTTAAAGGGCCATCCGGTGGGAGTACATCGCTATAGCCGTTAGGAATTTCTACAGGTGGTTGATTGAGTTGGATGGCTAAAGGTTGACCTTCCACACCGGGACGGGGGAAAAAGATATCTTTTAACCAACCAAAGGTTGTGGACACTATTAACCAGAAGACTAATATTCCCGCTAAGGAAGCAAATACCGTCCAGACTAATCTGGTTTTCCTATCTAGACTGCTGCTGACTGTACGCCGTTGCCGCGTCGGGCGATCGCGATTATTATCTAACCTATGTTCTCGGTTAACAGGTTGACTAGGAGGCTTACGCCGTCTGCGTTTTTGGGTAGGACGAGGTGTAGCAGTTTTACCATTGAGATTATGGCTGGTTGTGCTGCTTATTCTCTCTGGTTGCGTAAACGATGCTACAGGTATTTCTGGCGGTTGATGATGATTAGCTGTAGGTGGTGCAGGTGGTGGATTCGTTCTAGGCAGCGACGACGAATTAGAATAATCAGGTACTTTATAGTTACTTGGTTCTGGTAAATCCAGATCAGGAATTTTTCCGTGATTCTGGCGAGAATTTCCCGCAGAATGATTTTGTGGATGCTGATTCTGAGATTGTGGAGAAGCAAAAGGTTGGCGATTAATTACACCCCACTCGTTGCTAGTTTCTGCATCAGTTGGTAGCGCTTCTAAATATGCCTGCACTTGAGGGTTGGCAAAGTAATCTTTGAGCGCCGCTGGCTGTCTTGACAGATCACGAAAATGGGGAAAAACTTCATTTTGTAACCATTGTTCACCATACAGACACAGCCCCGGTAACAAATCAGGAGAGTCCTGGGATTTTTCCCGAATAAAAGCTAAGGCTTCATACTCCTGGCTCATTTCCAAAACACGGGTTGCTTCTTCGGTTTGACCCAACAATAGCGCACAGAGTGACTGTTCTAGATGTACATCTTGGCGCTTGCCCAAATACATCAACATTTGTCTTGCTTGACGAATTAGGGCTGGTTGACGTTGAGCAAATCCTCTAGCAATCAAAGCATAAACTGCTAAATAAGTGGCTACAGCAGATGGACGCTTACTTTCAGCTTCAAATAGCTTGTGTTGTTCGGCGACTGTTAAGTAGTGGCGGATTTGTTGAATAAATCGCAAAAAGTCATCTATGCTTAAGCCCGATTGATCGTTGTTAGTTCCATCAATACCGCTACGATCTTCCAGGATGCTTTGCAACAATTCCAAGCCTTGGTGGCGTTGTACAGTCTTTTCTAAAGGTAGTGCGAGTAATTCTAAAACCCGATAAGGACGCAATTTATAGAGATCAGCTTGGATTTCTGCCTGCACACTCGCAAATATCCCTTCACTGGCCAGCATTTCTAGCCCAGATTCTAGAGACACTGCGGCATTTTCGTAATAACCTTGTTGCCACTGTTCCCGACCTAATTCTAGGCAAGCCAAAGCTACAGTCAAGACAATGTCAGGATGGTCACTAGTTGCGAGAAAATCTTCTTCAAGGAGATTGGTGCCGATTTTGGCAGAGGTGACACTATGATTAGCTAGATATGTTTTACCTAGTTTTAGTACAAGCTCGTATTCCCCTAGCTCTTGCAAGATTAATAACGCACCAACTAATTCCTGTTGGGGAATTTCAATACTAAGACCTTGGCTATCAAGATCACGATTAGTCTCTGTGCGTTTGCCTGCTGTAACTGTAGCTGTAGCAGTGCCATCAGGATCATAAGCGTGGGACAGATAAAGCTGATCGTAACTGCTACGTTCTTTCGGATTGGATAAAACCACGTAAGCTGTTTCTATAAATTGTTTACGAGAAGCAATTGCTGCTTGAGAATACTCCCGTCGCGGCAATTGTACAATGCGATCGCTATACGCTTGTCGCAACTGTTCCTCACTTGCCGCTAACGGTAGTCCTAAAATTCGGTAGTAATCTAGCGGAATTCGCACAGCCTACTTCCCCTGCACCGTGATCAACATAACCCACCTAGAGCATTCCAGGCCTGTAAAACCGTGCCATAATATTACGGTGAATAATACCGTGCCGGACTTACACTATAAGTGTATAGTGCAACAATTAATTTTGTTCCCCCTGAAATTTTGAGACACATTTTAGTACTATTAATTTGACTTCGCCTAGGTCAGAGGGAAACTTTGTCTTAATTCTTAGTATTTACTTGTGTATAACTGCTATCAGCCATGAGACACAGCAAAACTGTATTGCGATGGTTAATCATACTAGTCATACCTAACTTATAAGCTTATCTGCTTGACTTTTACGTAAGTGTTTGCCCTGGCTATGCGGTGATAATAGTAATACTGCTAATGGTAGATGTTAATAATATCAAGGAATAAAATGTTACCATGCTTAAATCTTAATGACAACTATTTCGCAAGATAAATTCAGTTTCGATGTTTATTTGTGGGAAATTGTTAATAGATATGCAGAAACCGAGCTATCCTGATTGATAGCATTTCTCCAGGAGTTGGGACTGAAAATCCTCAAAGGGCAGCATCATGAGAGGTCAGACAATTTTGGATTTTAGATTCTAGATTTTGGATTGACCCCACGGATAAATCCTGGGGCTTTTACATCAAAGAATAGAATCATTTTTATTTATTGCAGTTAGGGTGTAAAAATCGCCGATAGTGACTGATAAAGTGCCAAAATTAGACCCTTTGTTCCCTCTTTCCCCATAATTCTCCTTAGTGCATAAATTTTTAGTTTTGGTCTCTAGCACAACCTAGCTTAGACAAACCAGCAGATTTGTCACAAAGCGGCCTATTTAACATGGTAAATTTCAGTTTTACAACAGGGATACTAAAAAAATAATGGTTCAAGAACGGACGTTACCTAAATTTGATACTGCCAGCGCTCAAATCACCAAAGCAGAAGGCTTAATGCTTTACGAAGACATGGTGTTAGGACGCTTTTTTGAAGATAAATGTGCAGAAATGTACTACAGGGGCAAAATGTTCGGTTTTGTCCACTTATATAACGGTCAAGAAGCTGTTTCGTCTGGCGTTATCAAGGCAATGCGTCCGGGGGAAGATTTTGTTAGCAGTACCTACCGTGACCACGTTCACGCCCTGAGTGCAGGAGTTCCCGCCAGAGAAGTCATGGCGGAATTATTTGGCAAAGCTACAGGTTGTAGCAAAGGACGCGGCGGTTCCATGCACATGTTCTCTGCCGAACATGGCTTATTAGGTGGCTATGCCTTTGTCGCAGAAGGTATTCCGGTTGCAGCTGGCGCAGCTTTTCAAAGCAAATACCGCCGCGAAGTTTTGGGAGACCCAAAAGCTGACCAAGTAACCGCTTGCTTCTTTGGTGATGGTGCTGCTAACAACGGTCAGTTTTTTGAAACCTTGAATATGGCAGCCTTATGGAAACTGCCAATTCTTTTCGTGGTAGAAAATAATAAGTGGGCAATTGGGATGGCTCACGAACGGGCAACTTCCCAGCCAGAAATTTATAAGAAAGCCAGCGTATTTAACATGGTGGGTGTGGAAGTAGACGGGATGGATGTACTCGCAGTACATTCTGTTGCTCAAGAAGCCGTCGCCCGCGCCCGTGCTGGAGAAGGGCCAACACTAATTGAAGCCCTCACCTACCGCTTCCGTGGTCACTCCTTAGCAGACCCAGATGAATTACGCAGCAAAGCCGAAAAAGAATTTTGGTTCTCCCGTGACCCAATTAAGAAACTGGCTACTTATATGGTGGAACAAAATTTGGCTAGTGAGACAGAACTCAAAGCCATTGACCAGAAGATTCAGGATGTCATTGATGAAGCTGTGAAGTTTGCCGAAAGTAGTCCTGAGCCTGATCCTAGCGAATTGTATCGCTTTATATTTGCAGAAGACGAGTAAATGTTAGAGAGTAAGGGTGAGCAGTAGGGGCTAGAGATGATTTATTTTTAGACTCCTCACTTCTCACTTCTCACTTCTCATCTCTAAGGAATAATCTTGTGCCGACAATTACCATTCAACAGCAACAGTACAAAACCTACATCCTTTCGGACGAAACCTCCGGTACTCAAATAGAAGTTGTACCAGAACGTGGTGGGATTATTACTGGTTGGCGTGTTCAAGGTCAAGAAATTTTCTATTTGGATAAAGAGCGCTTTACTCACCCTGATTTGAGTGTTAGGGGTGGTAATCCCATATTGTTTCCCATCTGTGGCAACTTACCAGATAACACCTATACTCACAACGGTCAGCAATACACTCTTAAACAGCATGGCTTTGCCCGTGACTTACCTTGGGAAGTTGAGGAAGTATCCGAGGACAATACAACTTATCTCAAAGTCCACTTAGTGAGTAACGAGCAAACCAAAGCTGTATACCCCTTTGATTTTCATTTGAGTTTCAGTTATAAAATCAACGGGAATACCTTAGAAATTAAGCAACATCTACATAACTCTTCTGCAACATCCATACCTTTTTCCACTGGGTTTCATCCTTACTTCCAAGCACCAGATAAAACACAGCTAGAGGTTCAAATTGCAAGTCACGAGTATCAAGACAACATAACCAAGGAAATCAGAACCTTTAACGGCAATTTTGATTTTAATTTAGATGAAATTGATGCTGCCTTTAAACGTTTAACTGCTAAATCAGCTACAGTCACCGACAATAGCCGTAGGTTAAAATTGACCTTAGATTACGGTAATGATTATCCGGTCGTAGTCTTTTGGACGGTCAAGGGGAAAGAATTCTATTGTCTAGAACCTTGGAGCGCTCCCCGCAACTCCCTCAACACAGGCGAAAACCTGACTGTGGTAGAACCAGGAGCCAGCTACACCGCATCTGTTAGACTCACTGCAAACTTTTTCTAAAAAAACCTTTGCAATTCTACCGATGTTCGTGCTATGATGGCAAAGTTGCGAAAAGAAAAGAAAGGGTCGCTAACTCAACGGTAGAGTACTCGGCTTTTAACCGATTAGTTCCGGGTTCGAATCCCGGGCGACCCATATAGAAAGAAAAAAGCTTGTTAAGACTTTTAAGTTGCAGCAAGTTTTTTTGTATGTGGGAATTTTTAACAGGCGATGTCTAGCGACAAGTCCCTACCTAACGGCTGTTCGCAACCGATACAAACCGCCAAGACTGCAAATACCTCACCGCTTTGTGTCTACGCACAAAACCTACAAGAAATATTCTCAATTCGGTAGGATAGGCATAAGCTCAACAACTACCGTTGTCATGGTAAAAACACCTCCGCAACATCGGACAATTCACCAATTAGAAAACGGCGACAAACTAACCCGCTATGAATTTGAGCGTCGCTACAACGCTACGCCTAACGTCAAAAAAGCCGAATTGATTGAAGGAATTGTATATATAATGCCTGCTGCGTTACGTTTTAGAAGTCACGGTCAACCACATGGTTGGATTCTCACATGGCTCGGTACTTATGAAGCCGCTACACCAGGTGTATGTTTGGGAGTTGAACCAACTGTGCGTCTAGACTTAGATAACGAACCTCAACCAGATGCAGTTCTGCTCATCGCACCAGAAGCAGGCGGTCAAACAAGGCTGAGTGAAGATGATTATATTGAAGGTGCGGCGGAGTTAATTATTGAAATTGCTGCTAGTAGTGTGGCTATTGACCTTCATGCTAAAAAACAGGCTTATCGCCGTAATGGTGTCAAAGAATATATCGTTTGGCAAGTGCTTGAGCAGAAATTGAGTTGGTTTTATTTGGAAAAAGGCGAATATTTGGAATTAGTACCTGATAATCATGGGATTCTACGAAGTCAGGTTTTTCCAGGTTTGTGGTTAGCGGTAACAGAGTTATTAGTTGGAAATATGCTGGCTGTGTTGAATGCTTTACAAGCAGGCTTGCAATCTCCTGAACACCAAGCGTTTGTTAAGAAGCTGGAATTGAAATGAGATGTGTAGCCACAGCCAGCCGCAGGCATCGCCTGTATATTTGTCTAAATAATCAGCAGTAGATTAATTACCTATCTGGACTACCACACTACCAAAGCAAATAACTGTAACGTAGCATACTTGACAGCAGTTTAGGTCAAAAATAGGTCATCTTGATGAGAGGTGGCGCAAACTTTTTCAACATAAACACCCTACACTAGTTATAATTTCCTATAAGTTGAAAAAACTCTTAAGATTAGCGTAAAGATTACGCTTGTCTCATAACGACTAGCTGAAAATCACTATTAGGAGGACTATCTATGGCGCTTGTACCATTGCGGCTGCTCTTGGATCACGCAGCTGAGAACGGTTACGGCATCCCAGCTTTCAACGTTAACAATTTGGAGCAGATTCAGGCAATCCTGAAAGCTGCTGCCGAGACAGATAGCCCCGTAATTTTGCAAGCTTCCCGTGGCGCTCGTAACTATGCAGGTGAAAACTTCCTGCGCCACCTGATTTTGGCTGCGGTAGAGACCTATCCTCACATTCCCATTGTGATGCACCAAGATCATGGTAATGCTCCTTCTACCTGCTACTCAGCTATCAAGAACAACTTTACCAGCGTGATGATGGATGGTTCCTTGGAAGCTGATGCTAAAACCCCTGCCAGCTTCGAGTACAACGTTAATGTTACCCGCGAAGTTGTAAATGTAGCTCATGCTTTGGGCGTAAGTGTAGAAGGTGAACTCGGTTGCTTGGGTTCTCTGGAAACCGGCGCGGGTGAAGCTGAAGATGGACACGGTTTTGAAGGTACTCTTGACCATTCTCAACTGCTAACTGACCCTGATGAAGCTGTTAGCTTTGTAGAAGCAACCCAAGTAGATGCTTTGGCTGTAGCTATTGGTACTAGCCACGGTGCTTACAAGTTTACCCGCAAACCAACTGGCGAAATTTTGGCAATCAGCCGCATTGAAGAAATTCACCGTCGTCTACCTAACACCCACTTGGTAATGCACGGTTCTTCTTCTGTACCAGAAGATTTAATCGCTTTGATTAACGAGTACGGTGGTGCTATTCCTGAAACCTACGGCGTACCTGTAGAAGAAATTCAAAAAGGTATCAAGAGTGGTGTTCGTAAGGTGAACATCGACACCGACAACCGTTTGGCTATCACCGCAGCTGTACGCGAAGCTTTATCAAAAAATCCCAAGGAATTTGACCCCCGTCACTTCCTCAAGCCTTCTATTACATATATGCAGAAGGTTTGTGCTGAACGCTATGTACAGTTCGGTACTGCTGGTAACGCAAGCAAGATTAAACAAGTTTCTCTGGAAGAGTTTGCTGCTAAGTATGCTAAAGGTGAATTAAACGCTGTCACCAAGGCTGCTGCTAAAGTTTAATTTAGCTAAAAATTTATAGGGGACACTTTTGTGTTTCCTTAAACTGAGGGTTTTAATATTAAAAATAAACCGGGAAACATTAAAGTTTCTCGGTTTTTTGTTGAAAAGGAGAAACGAACCGCAAAGGACACAAAGGACACGAAGGAATGAGAGTTTGAGAGGTTTTTTGTGTAAGTCCTAGATTTATATCAATTGCTAAATAGAGTCTTTTCGATTTCTCCTGGTATTTCTGAAGCTGTTGAATCAAACACAATCACATGGTTGGCTGTGGGTAATAATTGCTGAAGAATTTGCTGATAAGCGTCTGCATCATGGCGACGATGAAATCTAGCTACTACCATCCGTTGCATATTTGGTAGTTGCCGAATAATACACCAAGGATGGCTATTTGATTTTGGCTTTGAGGTTGATATCATAGGTGAATACTTTCCCACTTTGTGGGATGTGTTAGGAATGGCGATCGCTCTCAAGTTTTCCAGGCAAGAGGAGCGATCGCTTTTGATATACACAGATATTATCGGGCGCGTATGCACCCTTGTCAACCATAAAATGGGTTACGTTAGGCTGCGAATTCGAGAATTTGCTCAACAGAAGGGTTGGACGCTAAAAGAAGTTGCTGAACGTTCTGGAGTCAACTACAACACAGTCAAAAGTTACGTTCAGCGTGATGTGTTAAATACTGTTGATTTAAGTGCAGTCTATAAAATAGCTCGTACTTTTGAAGTAACAATTGAAGATTTGATGGAATTAGTGGAAGAATAGGCTCATCAAAAGTAAATCAACAAATCATTCGCTTTGTTTGCTGCATCTTGATAGTAATTAACCAGTTGTTCAAAATAGTCCAACATCCATTCAAACTCGGTTTCTGCATCTTCCCAATCAACTGCGTAAATGTCTGGTTTGGTTAAGATTCCTCTATCAAACCTAGCTCTAATATCAGCATTTGAAAATTTAGATAACGCTGCTGATATAGTTCTGACTTCTTCAGGAAGTAAATAACGTAAATATCCGTAACTGGAATATTCTGATTCTTTACCAATAGGTGCGCCACACAAAATAGCATTTATCGATGGCATATTATCTTCATCTGAAACTTCATTGACTAAAAATGGTAAATTTTCCATTTCTGTACTATTAGTGAGAATATAACTAATTAAATGCCATGACTTATCTAGTTCTAATACAAGTGTGTCATTTTGCTCAGACAAAACAGGAAAAGTATCTAATAAAGGAAGTAAAGCTTCAAAATTGTTTTCTTCATAATATGAAATAACAGTTTTTACCAGTTGTGGGTTTTCCTTGATCGCTTCTATAACTGATAAAGAAATTTGTTGTAGTTGTACTGTTATACTCATAATGATTTTACTTTTAAGTTAGAAGAATACCTTCAAAATTAAGTATTCCCAAAAATTATAGTGTGAGCGCATTTTTACCTTAGCTGCAACGACTCATTCTAAAGATTTTTGGATAATTGTAATGATAATGAAATATTAATGTTATTTTGGTCTGCAACAGATAGCTTGCTCAATATAAGACTCTCAACAAAGTTGATGGTGTTGCAGTGGTCGGAATAGTTATTGTTTCTCATAGTAAACAATTGGCTCTGGGTGTGCAGGAACTCGCTGCACAAATGGTTCAGGGCAAAGTTGCGATTGCGGTAGCGGCTGGTATTGAAGATGCAGAAAATCCATTAGGTACAGATGCGTTGAAGATTTATGAGGCGATCGCATCTGTATTTAGCGATGATGGTGTATTAGTATTAATGGATCTCGGTAGTGCAGTCATGAATGCAGAAATGGCTGTGGAGTTCCTACC
This sequence comes from Nostoc sp. HK-01, assembly GCA_003990705.1. GTDB lineage: Bacteria > Cyanobacteriota > Cyanobacteriia > Cyanobacteriales > Nostocaceae > Nostoc_B. The sequence goes on along the minus strand of AP018318.1, from coordinate 6,259,981 downwards.
AGAAGCACATCAAGAAAAAGTATACCTCTGTGAAGCACCACTTGTAGAAGGTGCGATCGCAGCAGCCGTAGCAGCCGCCATAGGTAAGAACATTCAGCAGGTCATGGCAGAAGCTAGAGGAGCATTAACCGCCAAAGCGACACAACTGGGAGTTACTAACCTAACAGCAGATGTAATTAGCCATACACAAGCACCAACGAGCGCGGCTTATCCTACCAGAGAAATTCATCTGAGTGTTCATAATCGTTTAGGTTTACACGCGCGTCCGGCGGCACAGTTTGTTGCGACAGCCGCGAAATTTCAATCTCAAATTCAGGTACAGAATTTAACAAGAAATACCGCCGTTGTCCGGGGTGACAGTATTAACCAAGTCACAACTTTAGGAGTGCGTCAAGGACATGAATTGTTAATTACTGCATCTGGTGTTGATGCTGATGCAGCACTAGCAGCATTACAAACTTTATTTGATAACAACTTTGGTGAGGATGATACTGCTGTTGTGTCTCCACCGACAACACAGCCGGAAGCAACGCCAGCAACTAGTGGCGAGCTTTCAGGAATTGCGGCTTCTCCGGGAGTTGCGATCGCACCTGTAATTCATTATCAACCTGCCCCGGTGACGGTTACAGAATACCACGTCAATGACCCAGAAGCAGAATGGCAACGTTTACAATTGGCTATCCACACAGCGCAACAAGAAATTCAGACAATTTTTTCGCAAGCATCTTTGCAAATAGGTGACACTGAAGCCGCAATTTTTGATGCTCATTTACTATTTTTGGAAGATCCTGTGTTGCTAGAAAGTGTGCAGCAACGTATCATGGAACATCACTTAAATGCAGAAGCAGCTTGGCAAGCCGCAGTTGATGAAGTTACAACTTCTTACCGCACCCTAGAAGATGCTTATTTGCGAGAACGAGTAGAAGATATTGTAGATATAGGACAAAGAGTGCTGCGACTGTTAGCCGGAAATACTGCTACTAGCTTGCATCTTACAGAACCAGCTATTTTAGTAGCAACAGACTTGACACCTTCAGATACAGCAGGATTAGATCCCAGCAAGGTACTCGGTATTTGTACTGTTTCTGGAAGTGCCACATCTCACAGTGCGATTATTGCGCGGACATTGGGGATTCCCGCCGTTTTAGGTGTCAATCCTGAAGTGTTGCGGCTAGAAGATGGTACGTTGATGGGGCTGGATGGTGAAAGCGGCAAAGCTTGGGTAGAACCAGAACCAGACATTCTCAGTGCGTTAGAAGCTAAACGAGAAGCTTGGCAAAATGCTAAACAAGAAGCACTCGCTAAGGCGCATCAACCAGCAATTACCCGTGATGGAAAACAGATAAATATCCTCGCTAATATTGGCAGCATTGGAGATGTACAAGCGGCTGTAGCTGGTGGTGCAGAAGGTGTGGGACTGCTGCGGACTGAGTTTTTGTATTTAGATAGAACTACAGCTCCAACAGAAGAAGAACAACTAGCAGTTTATCAGGCGATCGCCCAAGTTTTAGATAACCGTCCGTTAATTATCCGTACTCTAGATGTGGGCGGTGACAAGCCATTACCTTATTTGCGAGTTGGGTTTCACGAAGCTAACCCCTTCCTCGGTTGGCGGGGTATCCGTTTCTGTTTAGATCATCCAGAATTATTTAAAATACAATTGCGGGCAATTTTACGTGCTAGTGCGGAACACAATATTAAGGTGATGTTCCCGATGATTGCTACTGTCACAGAAGTACGTGCAGCTAAAGCAATATTAGGTGAAGTGCAGGCAGAACTGCGGCAAGCGGGTATAGCCTTCGATGAAAATATGGAAGTGGGTGTAATGATTGAAGTCCCCGCAGCTGTCGCTATAGCTGATCATTTAGCGGCGGAAGTCAGCTTTTTCAGTATAGGGACTAATGACCTGAGTCAGTATGTTATGGCAGGCGATCGCAATAACCCCAGAGTAGCGTATTTAGCCGATGCTTTACATCCCGCCGTATTGCGAATGATACAGCAAACTGTACAAGCCGCCCACGCTGCCGGAATTTGGGTAGGATTATGTGGAGAATTAGCAGCAGAGCCAACAGCCGCAGCGATTTTATTAGGTTTAGGGTTAGATGAATTAAGCGTCAATCCCCAAGCTATCGGGATAGTTAAACAAGCGATCGCAAAATTAACTGTAGCTCAAGCCGAGGCGATCGTTGCCACAGCATTACAATTGGACTCTGCAAATGATGTTAGAGCTTTGGTGCAATAAAACTTAAAACCTGTACAAAAACTCCGCGCACCTTTGCGTTTACCTCAGCGATCCTCTGCGTTTAAAAAGTTTTCCTGCTGTTGTAACAAAGTAATTAAATCAGATATTGCAGAAAAATCAACAAATTCTTCTCCCAATACTTCCAATTGTTCAGTAGATAATACTCGAATACGCTCAATAATCGATGAGTCTATTTCACCAAAACGTCGAGTTAACAAACGCATCAAAAACCGAAAGGCTTCTTCTTGTTTTCCCTGTTCTTTTCCCTGTTGTTGTCCCTTCTGTAAAATATCTTGATATATTACCGACTCTTGCATAACATCCTCGCTTAAAAATTGACGAATCAATCCCTTTTCAAATTTCAACCCAGCTAAAATCTCGGTGTAAGCTACAATATCTTGCCTAGTATTTCTATCAGAAATTCTAGCAAGACTCTGGGCAACCTGTGACAACAACCGTTGAGGTGAGGTTGTGCGTGTTAATGGTGCTAAAGGTAATAATGCAGGGTTATCAAGGAATATTACTGAGTCTTGCTCCCACATCCGTAGAACTCGATAACGGTGAGTAGTTGTCTCATTTACATATTCTTCGGTAAAAGCAATTTCGTTATTTGTCTCTTGCAAAAAAATTACGACTTGTGTAACAGGAACATTATATTGACGTATTAACCGCACCGAATAATCTAGCATTCTGAATGGAAGTGGAGGATTTGAAATGGTGCGGGTTTGAAATTCGAGATGCAAAATGCGATTGGCTGTTTGTAGAAAAGTGACAGAATCGGCACGGATTGGTTCTAAACTTAATTCTGTTTTCAGTACCTTAACTTGTGTCGGTTCTTCATTAAGTAACCAATTAACAAATTCTGCTGGATATTTTTCAGCTAATATTTTACAAACATTGTCAAAGCTCATAATTTACGCCCCAGCAATTAACAACACTTGCACTTCTTCTCCTGGTGCAATTAAAGTTTGACCTATTGGTAAAACAGCTAAAGCATTGCTTTGAGCCAAGTTAATTAAATTGCCGGAATTATGACTACCGCCAGCTTTATGAAATTCGTAAACGCCATTAACTAAATTTAAACGTCCCCAAATGTAAGTTTCGCGTTTACCATTGGCGCGTAATTCATCATGCGATCGCACCTTTATAAATTTTGGTTCCCAACCTTCAGCAAGTCCAGCCAATTTTTTAATTGCTGGTTGTACAAATCTCCAAAAAGTTACTAAAGCTGAAACAGGATTTCCTGGTAAACCAAAGTAAATTGCTGAGTTTTGATTAGGAAAATTCGCCACAGTTAAAGGTTTCCCTGGTGTCATTTCTACAGCACGAATCTGAATTTTTGCTGCTAAAGCTTCGAGAATTTTGTCAACATAATCATATTCACCAACAGAAACGCCACCAGAAGAAAGCACAATATCAGCATTCGCTATGGCGTAAGCAATTGTTTCTCGTAAAACATCTGGATTATCTCTAACAATGCCTAATAATAAAGGTTCTGATCCACTTTCTTTTACCAAAGTTGCCAAGGCATAATTATTAGAATCGACAATTTGGCCTGGTTGTAGTGGTATATCTGGTGTCACCAATTCATCGCCAGTGGAAAAAATTGCTACTCGCGGACGGCGGTAAACTTTGACTTGGGGACACTGTGCTGCCGCTAATACAGCAATTTCCGCCGCCTTTAATTTAATTCCTGCTGGTAAAAGTTGGCTTCCGGCTTGATAATAAGATGCTTTGCGGCGGACAAATTCTTTTGGTTGAGGCGCAGCTTGAATAAAAACGCGATTTTCCTCGCGGCGTGTCCTCTCCTGCATCACTACGGTATCTGCACCCTCTGGAATTACCGCACCAGTAAAAATTCGTGCTGCTTGTCCTGGTTGAATTGTGATTTTAGGTTGATATCCGGCGGGAATTTCCTCAAAAATTTCTAAGATAGCTGGTTGCTGGGCGTTAGCTTGCTGTACATCTGCGTAACGGACTGCGTAGCCATCCATTGCCGAATTATCCCAATGGGGAAAATCTAGTTGGCTGGTGATGGGGTTTGCCAGAATGCGATCGCCTGCTGCCAATAAATCTACAATTTCTATATCCTGCTGATTATCTAACGGTTGCACCAAATTTAAAATAATTACTTCTGCATCGCTAACTGGCAACATAACGAAAGACTCCGGTACTGCACCTGCAAAATATCACCTTAATATTAAAAGCAGAAGCATAGATTATTTACCAACCTCTAAATAAAATACCTATTGATATGACTATCGAAAGGATTCCGCAAAAACACTATCCCAAAGCTGAGATTTGGCGGCGCGGTATGGCTTTGGGGCTGGATTTCTTGGGTGCTTGGTTAATCAGTTCGTTATTTGGTAGTAATAGTTTCGGTATTCAATTCGTTCAAATTTTAGTTTTTATCTTTTGTTGGCTGATTTTGCGGGTGGTTGTGGTATTTAACAATCGAGGGCAAAGTTTAGGGCGCTGGGCTTTTGACTTGAAAATCTTAGAAGTGGAAAATGGCCAAGTCGTGGGGAGAATTCCCCAGTTGCTGGCACTGGTGAAGCGAGAAGCTATAATTGGCTTTGGTGCTTTGTTGGTCTCGATCGCCCTCGGCAACATTCGAGCTAATCCCACTGCTATACTGCTATTGCTTCCTCTAGCAATAGACTGTGGTGCAGCTTTCTCTGATACCCAGTTACGGCAGGCTTTGCATGACCGTTACGCCAGAACTTTTATAGTTTCGTCGCGTCGGGGCTACTCGCTCGATATAAAAATCAAGCGTTTAGTTGATACTTTGCAACGAAATGTGCGAAGATAGTCATTTGTGTAAATTTCTCTTCAGGCTTAACTGTTTGTAAGATTATGGCTAAGAGTAAAGGTGTCCGCATAATTGTGACACTAGAATGTACCGAGTGTCGTAGCAATCCTGACAAGCGTTCTCCTGGTGTGTCCCGGTATACCACCATGAAGAACCGTCGTAATACGACCAACCGTTTAGAACTCAACAAGTTCTGTACCCACTGCAACAAACATACCGTTCACAAGGAAATCAAGTAAAGATGAGTTACTATCGTCGTCGTCTGTCTCCAATTAAGCCAGGAGAGCCAATCGATTACAAAGATGTTGATTTATTGCGTAAGTTCATTACCGAACGAGGCAAAATATTACCTCGCCGGATTACTGGGCTGACTTGTCAGCAACAGCGAGAGCTAACATTAGCAATTAAACGGGCGCGGATTGTAGCACTGTTGCCATTCATCAACGCTGAAGGCTAAGTCAATTTTAAATTTTAGATTTTAGATTTTGGATTAACAGGAACAGCTAATTACAAAAATTGGCTTTATAATTCCAGTCCAAAATCTCAAATCTGAATAATTAAAGTGTAAAATTGGTTCCTACATAAAATTCTTAGGATTCCAGATTTAATACTAGTTATTAAATCTAAAATCCGAAATCTAAAATCTAAAATTATAAGAGTGCGAGAGTTGTGGAGAAGGGGACGCTAGTTGAATTTAGGGTTCAAGGCGATCGCCGTCTGGGTGTGGTAGATCGTCCAGATGGAAAGACCCGTTGGTTTGTGGTAGATGAACGCGGTCAATCCCACAGCCTCGCGCCGAGACAAATTACATATACAGTTAACGGACAAACCTATAAGTCCGCTGAAATTCCTAAATTTCTAGAAGAAATCAAGCCTTATTTAGACCCATCTAGTTTAGAAGTGGCTTGGGAATTATTGGTGGAGGACTCAGAGGCAGTCACACCAGCGCAAATGGCGAATCTGCTGTTTTCCGAATCAGAACCAGCCCCTTGTTATGCAGCCCATTGCTTGTTATCAGATGATAAACTCTACTTCAAGCAAAAAGGTGATGCTTACGAACCGCGCACAACGGCTCAAGTAGCAGAACGGAAACACCAAATAGAAGTAGAAACCCTCAAAGCTAAGGGACAGCAAGAATTTTTAGTGCGGGTAGAAGAAGCACTCAAAGGTGAAGCGGTAGAATGGCAACGGCACGATCGCCATCGCCTAGAAGCATTAGAAAAATACGCAGCCTTAATGGCTGATATTGTGCGGGAGGGAGTAAAATATGATGCCCTGGCGAGGGCTTACCCTCCTCCAGCACCAGTCTTAGAAACGATGAATATGCTGGGGCGGCCGGCCACCCCTCAAGGAGCTTTTCAATTATTAATAGACCTGGGCTGGTGGAGTCCTTATGAAAACTTGTTCCTGCGTCGTTCGTCAATTCCAGTTCAGTTTCCTAGCAAGGTATTAGAAGTGGCGCAACAGCGTTTGGATTCCCCAACAACAGACTTAGATACAAATCGCCTAGATTTGACTCATCTGAAGGTTTACACAATTGATGATGAAAGCACAACTGAGATAGATGATGGTCTGAGTTGGGAATCACTTTCTGATGGTAGAGAAAGATTATGGGTACATATTGCTGACCCGACGCGTTGGTTAGAACCAGAAGATGACCTAGATTTAGAAGCCAGAAAGCGGGGAAGTACGGTTTATTTGCCCACAGGTATGGTTCCTATGTTCCCAGAAATATTGGCGACTGGGCCGATGAGTTTGGTACAGGGGAAAATTTGTTGCGCTCTAAGCTTTGGAATTATTTTAGATAGCAATGGAGCAGTAGAAGATTACAGCATTCATGCCAGCTTGATTAAACCAACTTATCGCCTCACTTATGAAGATGTGGATGAGATGGTGCAAATAGGCGTGCAAGCTGAACCAGAAATTGAAGCGATCGCGACTTGGGCAAAAAAACGTAAGTCTTGGCGTTACAACCAAGGAGCCATCAGCATTAATATGCCGGAGGCGATGATTAAAGTCAAAGGCGACGATATTAGTATTGATATTTTAGATGATTCCTCATCGCGGCAACTCGTGGCAGAAATGATGATTCTTGCTGGTGAAGTAGCCGCCCGTTACGGTAAAACTCATAACATACCCTTACCCTTTCGCGGTCAGCCACAACCAGAATTACCGCCAGAAGAAGAATTAATTCAGCTACCAGCCGGGTTCGTCCGTGCTTGTGCAATGCGGCGGTGTATGCCCAAAAGTGAAATGAGCATCACCCCATTACGCCACGCAGGTTTGGGTTTAGATACCTATACTCAAGCAACTTCTCCCATCCGTCGCTACAGTGATTTACTCACCCATTTTCAACTCAAAGCCCACTTGCGGGGTGAAGTTTTGCCATTTTCCGCTGACCAACTCAAAGAAGTGATGATGACTGTCTCTACCATTACCCAAGAAGTAACAATGGTGGAACGACAAACTAATAGATATTGGGCTTTAGAATATCTCCGTCGTCATCCAGAGCAAGTTTGGTCAGTCACAGTTTTAATGTGGTTGCGAGAAGACAGTAACTTAGCACTAATTTTATTAGAAGATTTGGGCTTGCAGTTACCAATGATTTTTAAACGTTCTGCGACATTAGGTGAACAGTTATTAGTGAAAGTTAGTATCTCAGATCCGCAAAAAGACATGATCCAGTTTCAGGAAATTATGTATCAAGAAGCTCAGTCTGCGGCTAATTAATTTTCACTTTCTCAATATGGATAAGGTAATAATTTTTAGCCTCATTAAAGACGAATTTGTAACTGCAAGATTACCAACAGGTGATCGCACTTTGGTTGGAGTTGGTGCTAGTTACCGTCCTTCTAAATAATTCAGCCTTGATGTTGCCTATAGTCATGTTTTCGCAGAAGTACAGGCCCATCAACCAGTCCAGCGCTACAACAGGTACAGTTAGAGATGAATTTGAAAGCTCAGTTGATGTTGTGGGAGTACAACTGAATTGGCAGTTTTAGTCCAATACTGAGAGCGATCGCTTTGAATTGTTTTATTAGATTATCGTGCGATCGCTATAGTTAGGCCGCTTAGTCTTAGGTGGGGATGCATCTCAATAATTCCTATAAAATACAAAGTTTAAATAGGTTTGAGTTTTAGTTATGGAGTTAAAAAGAGGTATCACTATATAATGACTAAATTTGTTTTGCTTGATACTAATATTTGGATAAACTTGGCAAATGAACCTAAACATTTCTCACAACTCTCTTCTCTGTCTAGAATTGTATCCTCTAGTGATTGTCAGCTTGTAATTCCTGAATCAGTGAAAACTGAATTTCAGCGTAATGATACACAAACATTGGAATCCTTCAAAAGTAAGTATCAGAAGAATCTAGGTGAGTCGTATAGAACATTTAAGAATATTTTCCTAAATCAAGATTCTGCAATTAATGAATTAAATCAGTTAAAGCAGAAAGCAGAAGCAACTCTGGGTGGATTAGGAGATAGTTTACCTACGAATAGAGACATTATTAATAATTTGTTTCGGGATGCAGAGCAAGCAGCTACTTCTCATCTAATGAATGAGGCGGCAAATCGATGCTTAAACCATCTTCCTCCTGCCAGTTCTGAGAGAAGCAGTGTAGGAGATTGCTTACTCTGGTTATCAATTCTTGAGTACCTTGATAAGGGAGATGTTTATTTTTGTACTGCTAACACAAAGGACTTCTCGGAAAAGAATAGATTAGATCGGCTAAATGCAGATTTACAAAGTGAAGCTGAATCAAAAAGATTCGCCATCAATTTTTTTCATGATCTTAATCAGCTAATTAATATTCTTCTGCCTCAGTCAGAAGCCTTGCCAGCATTTATAGTTTCTTCTCTTCCCCAATTTGTCTGTCCTGTGTGCCACTCAAATAATTATGCAATTTCCTATCGTCAAATAGTTGGAGGCATGAATCGTATGGGAGTTTGCTCAGATTGTAAAACTACTTGGAGAATACTTTTTGAACCAATTCCTGAATAAGTCGCGAATAGTAATCACATGGTATAATAACCCCTTGGCAGCGGACTGCCGAAAGCCACTTGTGCTTTAGCAAGGTTGTATGCATCGGCTGAAAGGAAACGTTGTGCATCAGCGTGAGGTAAGCAGAATGAAGTTCATTACAATCAAATCAATATTCGATATCTTTGCTATGACATAATCAGGCGATCGCCATATCGAAAAAGTAAATTTATGCCAGTCTTAGCACCTAAATCTTACATAGAGTATCGCAACGATGCTTATTGGGTAGAAGGAACTCGGATTTCTCTTGACTCAATTGTCTACGCTTTTCGGAAAGGGTTATCACCTGAAAGTATTGTTCAGTCTTTTCCGTTGTTGACACTTGAACAGGTTTATGGAGCGATCGCGTTTTATCTAGCGAATCGTACTGAAATCGATACTTACTTAGCAGCAGAAGAAGCAGCATTGGATTCTATGCCTCAACCTCTTCAAGCCAGCGATCCTGATTTGTATAACAAACTCATAGCGGCTAAAGTAGCAAGACAGCAGGTAGATCAGTGATTATTCGCTACCAAGCCGATGCTGATTTGAACCAAGCAATCGTCACAGGGGTTTTACGAAGAGAACCGACAATTGACTTTCAAACAGCCTTTGCTGCTGGATTAGCAGGAGTTAAAGATCCAGAATTATTGGCGATCGCGGTGCAAAAAAAATGGATAAAGTCGAGATGAGAACTTATTCCTATTTTTACACCTACCGAATGTGTTTCTTGAAAGGTTAGCTATTTTTCTGGCCGCAAAGCTAATAATTCTTGGGGAGAAGCTAATAGTTTAATTTTGCTATAAGTAATTTGTCGTTGTTGATTCAAAATAAATAGCCAGATGACATTCACTCCACACCAAGAGGTTTGAGCTTTACCTGTCACCTGAACTTGAATTTGGTTATTTTCTAAATTATCAATAATTCCTTGTTGGGGATAAGCTTTAATACCTTGGGCTTCTTGTTGTAAATAAGCTGCGATCGCAGCTTCGCCCACAATACCAGATTCAAAGGGCGCATACATTACACCATCTTCGGCAAACAGTGAAGCTGTTTGTTGAAATTGACCAGCATTTAAAGTAGCAAAATAATTCAAGATAGAAGGTTCTGAAATTCCTGCAATTTCAATTGCTTCTACAGATTCAGCAGTTTTCATAAAAGTACCAGATATTAAACGTACTGAAAAGTATTTTGAATCTAAAAGTCAAGATAAAAAAGCAACTGTCGAGGTAGATTATTAACTTAGGCTATTTCTTAAGAAAGAACTTGTTCCCAGATAAAAATCCAGGAACAGTTTTTGGTAAATCATTGAGGTTGGGAGGATCTGGCAATAGTTGGAGGTTCACATTACTTTTTGTTACTTTTCCTCTTACTCTCCAATGTTGCATCATTTATTTACAAACTGCAAATAAAATTTACAAATAGGTTGGAAGGTAAATTTTCTATGGCAGATTTGACTGTATACTGTATAATTAAATGTCCCAAATGTGGGCAGAATTTAGCTCAAAAACATGAATCAAAGTTCTGTAACCAGCAGTAGGACAGTAAAAGAACAAGCTTTAGATTTAGGCTTTCACAAAGTTGGAATTGCTGCTGTAGACGAAGTAGATAATACAGAAGTTCAGAGACTGCAAGCATGGATAGCGCTAGGTTATCACGCTGATATGGAATGGATGGATAACCCCAAGCGGCAAGATATTCGTTTAGTTATGCCAGAGGCGCGATCGCTTGTGTGTGTGGCGCTGAATTACTACACCCCACATCAGCGCCCACAAGGTGAAGAATATGCCAAAGTCTCTCGCTATGGTTGGGGGCGAGATTATCACAAGGTGATGCACAAAAAACTCAAGCAGTTGACGACTTGGCTAGAATCACAAGGGGAAGGCGTGAAAGCGAGATACTATGCAGATACTGGCCCCGTACAAGATAAAGTCTGGGCGCAAAAAGCGGGAATTGGTTGGATTGCCAAAAATGGGAATGTGATTACTAGAGAGTATGGCTCTTGGGTGTTTTTGGGGGAAGTTGTGACCAATATAGAACTAGAATGCGATCGCCCCCATACACAACATTGCGGTAGCTGTACTCGTTGTTTAACAGCTTGTCCCACTGGTGCAATTACCCAACCCTTTGTAGTCGATGCTAATCGCTGCATTGCTTATCATACAATTGAAAATCGGGGGGAAAAATTACCAGAAGCGATCGCACCACACTTACAAGGCTGGGTGGCGGGTTGCGACATTTGCCAAGATGTCTGTCCTTGGAATCAACGATTTGCCAAGACAACTGACGTAGCAGATTTTCAGCCTTATCCTGGGAATATTGCGCCCAAGCTGATAGAATTAGCAAAAATCTCAGATGAGGAGTGGGACAGACAATTTCCGGCATCAGCGTTGCGGCGGATTAAGCCAGAAATGTTAAGACGGAATGCCCGTGCTAATCTTGACGCATCCCAGCAAAATAATGACTCAGAAAGTAATTGTTTTTGATTTTGATGGCACAATTGCAGATACAGTAGATGCTCTCATAGGTATTGCCAATCGTTTAGCTACAGAGTTTGGCTATAAACAAATCACTCCTGAACAACTCGCTTACTTAAGGAATTTAACTTCTAGAGAAATTATTAAATACTCAGGTGTTTCTCTACTAAAAATTCCCTTTTTACTCAAAAAAGTTAAATCAGAACTAAAAAATAAAATTCACGAATTTCATCCAATTCCGGGAATTAAAGAAGCACTCACAGAACTGAAAAATCAAGGTTATAAGTTAGGGATTATCACATCTAACTCTAAGGAAAATGTTACAGCTTTCTTGACAAATCACGATTTAGATAACCTTTTTGATTTTATTTATTCAGGAGTAACTATTTTTGGCAAAACTACAATCATAAATAACGTATTAAAGCAAAAGCAACTCTCAACTCAAGCCGTTATTTATGTTGGTGATGAAACTAGAGATATAGAAGCTTCCAGGAAGGCTAATATTAAAGTAGTTGCAGTCACTTGGGGATTTAATTCTCCAGAAGTATTATCAAAGCAAAAGCCTGACTTTTTAATTCACCATCCAAGTGAACTACTAGATGTTGTACAAAATTGTTGATAATTAGCCAATAGTCCTTTGTCATTTTTTCTTTGTTAAGAAATTAAAATGAGGAAGAGAAGCAATCATTCATGACTTTGGACTATTGACTATTGACTCTGGACTATTAACTATTTTTTAGGTTGACCTTTTTCGATAGCTTGTTTAACTAAATCATCGCTAACATTTGAGACACCTTCGTTACGAGAACCCCCAACTTCTTTCGCTAAGTCTAAATAATCATCAGGATTACCTGTAGGCTGCGCTTCAGTAGTTCTATCTTCTGCTTCTGGAACTTCAAATTTAGGTGCGGTTGCTGTTTCAGCCGCGGCGGCTCCTTCAGGAGTACGATCTATTTCACTGACACTAAATTGCTGTGCGGCGGCGTAATCTGCATCAAAGTCAACTTTTTGTACTTTTTCTTCACCACTAGCCATGTTTTCTGCGGCTAATTGTGCATCGTGGGTAGTAGCTTCATTGGGATTGGGTTTTATTGTATCAGCCATAATTTAACACTTGTGTAATTTTTATTAAATGCTGGGGCGATTGTAGCAAGATAAATTCCTTAACTACTGCCATCTATGGAGGGATTCTAACCTCTATTAAAAGATAGATATAAGTTTTAATTACAAATTAAAATAAGTCTTTCTCTAGGAGGGAGATCATAATTATCAAAATTTGTTAACTCTTAGTTTGATATGTTAATTCCCCGGTGATAAATTATGACTGCAAGTTACGATAAAAGCGCTCCTCAAGCATTAAGTAATGAAACCCAAAATGTTGTACAAGCCTTTAATAAGTTAGATACTGATGCTAAATTAGCATGGTTTTATTTTGTTTATGAAAACATGGGTGATTCCATTACTCCTGCGGCTCCGGCTGCGGCAGAACCTGAATTAGCACCTCTTTTATTAAATGACTATTTGCTACTTTCTGAGGAAGAACAACTAAATGTTATGCGGGACATAGTTAACCGCAAAGACACAGAATATTCTCGCGCCTATGGTGCATTAAAAGAAAATAACCAATTGTTAGTTTGGTATGTTTGGGCAGTAGCTATGGGTGAATCTGTAGTTGATTTTCCTGATGATTATGAACCAGGTAACGCAATTAATGATTTGCTGTCTCAAATTGAAGGATTAGATTTTGAAGCACAAATGTCAGTTTTTAGAACCATTGCGGGCGAAATGGGCTATAGTGACGTGAAGCCAATTGAAACACAAGCAGAAACTGGCAAAACTTCAAGTCTTTAATCATTACGAAAGAAACTAGATCCCCGACTTCTTAGAGAAGTCGGGGATCTAGACAAAAAGAATTCTTAAGTTTTGCTCAAACAGCCAATTGAGTCAAATCGGTTGGTGTGAGATGAGAGTGTATGACTTCACCATCACGGAACCAAACGATTCGTTGGGTTTGACGGGCTACTTCTGGTTCGTGAGTAACCATGACAACGGTGATACCACTGGCGTTTAACTCAGTGAAAATATCTAACACTTCTTGGGTGGTGCGAGAGTCAAGTGCGCCTGTGGGTTCATCTGCGAGGAGAACCACGGGACGGTTGACAATTGCACGGGCGATCGCTACTCTTTGTTGTTGTCCGCCTGAGAGTTGATTTGGTTTATTGTTGAGGCGTTTTTCTAAGCCAACGCGTGTGAGTGCCACAACAGCGCGATCGCGTCTTTCTGTGGGGTTAACATTAGCATAAGCCATTGGTAACATCACATTTTCTAAGGCGGTAAGTTGGGGTAAAAGGTGAAATTGTTGGAAGACAAACCCCAGCTTTTTGTTACGGATATGTGCTAATGCTTTATCATCCACTTGGGCAACATCAACGTTATCTAAATAATAATGTCCATCTGTGGGACGATCTAAACAGCCGATAATATTCATGGCTGTAGATTTACCTGAACCAGAAGGCCCCATAATTGAACAGTACTCGCCTTCGTTAATAGTTAAGTTGACATTATTGAGTGCTTTGACTTCAGTTTCGCCACTACCGTAGACTTTAAAGATATTTTCTAAACGAATGATTGCCGATTTTGGTACAGGACTAGGAACTAGAGAATCGGTAATTGAGATAGTTGTCATAAATATTTAGTTATCACTTTTTTTATCTCCTATTTCTAGGATAGTCTTTGTGTTTAGTTAACAGTGCTTAAACACGCTTGTTTATCTCTTTAACCCACTATGTATATATAGAAAAGATTAATCAAAACATTAGAGACGCGAAACTTCGCGTCTCTAGGAATTTGTTATTAACATAAAATCAAAATATAGTTTAATACAAATTAAGTGGAAAATTAATAGAATTAAAACAATAGTTAAATGCTTCTTTTGTAGGTTCTACGCCACTTTTCTAGTTGATCAATCGCTATTGACTTAGTAATTACATTCATACCATTACCTCGCCATTCAACGTCTGCATCCGTAGTGAAAACACCACATTCTAATTGATTCAGCTTAATATCCCAATATTCACTAAATCGGTTTTTCAAAGTAATGACTTGTTCAAATACTTTGTTGCGATGTTTATTGCGTCTTTTTCTTTCTGTGGCACCAGTTGCTTCTGTATCAATAAATTTAGTTTCGATAAGCAACAGATTTCCTTGTAATGTCAGATAGACAAAATCACATTTTCCTAAATCGGTGTAATCGGCAATTGGCGACTTTTCAAACAACAGTAATTCACCACATTCAGGAAATAAATTCTTAATATTTAAAAATAGATAAGCTTGTAACAGTAGTTCCTTATCGTAAGGAAAAACTATTACCCCTTCAAAAAACTGTTTGATGTCTTCTTGGGTTTGTGGTTGAATTTTTTTACAATAAGAAACAAATCTATGTAAGTCATTTGCAATCATCCAACTTTAGCTCCTTCACTTAGCAATATCTAACTCCTTATGGCATAAAAAAATACCATTATCTCCTAGAAAACATCATCCGCATAAGTCACTAAAAAAACGAGTTAACGACAGTATTACTACGACAATATACTGTTGACGAAGCAGTATTTTAGATATTAGGTAGTTTATATGATTTAAATCCAGGTAATTTTTATTACACTATTTATTTCGTACTCTCTGCTCAACTACTAGTCAATTGTTTTACATGAGCCAGGAATCTAGCATTTTGTAGTGCTAAAACTGTTGAGCGTGAATCTTGCACCCAAAATTGTCGTCCAAACCGGACAAGTTGACGAGAGTTTCCAGTTTGGACAATTCCAATTACAGGGACTTTGGCATTTTCTTTATCCCCTGACAGTTCTTTCAGAATATTTCTTAATTTATGGCGTTCTTCAATTGTGATTGCTTGCTGAGGAGTCAACTCTACCATCACCAGTTGTACTGTTTCGACTGGTTCAGCATCTTCCACAATTAATTGCACTTGTTCATCTCTTCTATCGACTTTACCCCAAATAATTAATCTGGCATCAACTTCTAGAGAATTACTTACTCGTTCATAAGTTTTAGGAAAGACGACTGCTTCTAATTGTGCAGTTAAATCTTCTATCTGCAAAATTGCCATTGGATCGCCTTTTTTGGTCATGACTTTTTTGACGTTATTTAACATCACAACTGCACAAAGTAGCGTGTCTTCTTTCTGCTCACTTAGTTGTGATAAGTTAATTGGCGCTAAAATAGAAGATGAGTGTTTAATAGATTTCAGCGGATGATCTGAGACATAAAATCCTAGGATTTCTTTTTCCATCTGCAACTTTTTCTGCGGCGGAAAATCGGGTACAGGTTGAGCTTTGGGGACAGAATCAAAGACATTATTAACTGGTTTAGTAGTAGGAGCAAAACCGCCTAATAAATCAAATAAATTACCTTGACCACTGGCTCTATCTTTAGCACGGGATTGCGCCCAATCATAAACAAGCTCTAGGTCTTTAATTAATTGGTGGCGATTGAGGTCTATTTTGTCAAAAGCTCCACAATAAATCAGCGATTCTAAAGTCCGACGGTTAACTGCACGTAAATCGACGCGATCGCAAAAATCAGACAGTGATTTAAACTCGCCTTGCTGCTCACGGGCTTCTAAAATACAGGCGATGGCGTTTTGTCCCACATTCCGTACCGCGGAAAATCCAAATAAAATCTTGCCCCCCACGGGTGTAAAATCTACACCAGAGCGATTAATATCCGGCGGCTCTATTTGAATATTCATACTCAAACAAGTAGAAATATATTTCTGTACCTTGTCTGTATCTCCACTGTTAGCAGTTAACAGGGCGGCCATATACTCTAATGGATAATTTGCTTTTAAATATGCAGTTTGATACGTCACATATCCATAAGCCGTCGAGTGCGATTTATTAAAGCAATTAGATGCTATTAAACGATTTTCAATGACAAAATTATGGTCTTGCTCTACGCCAATATCATAGACATTTGCTTGACCAATATATTTACGAGTAATTATTTTGACCATCTTCCTTTCCCTCGCAACAAAATTAATAAAATTGCATAATATTGCTTGAATTAGCAATCAATAGCTAGACTTAAAAGTTTACTTGCCTAAGTTGCACTACTATCCTCTTACACGACAATAACTGAAATTTATAGCTAAGTTAATAGTCTAAATTTTATAATTTGCAAACATGCGGTTATCAAGTATATATTTGCTGTTTTGGGAAAGATGAAGTATCAAGTCTGAAGTATGAAGCAAATAGCCCTTAAAACTGAAGTCTGAGGCTATACCAACAAAATTCACGCTGGCGGGTTGGGAGATAATCGCGTATTTCTCCAGTTCAGACTTTACTCTTCAGACTTCAGACTTTCCTAATAGCCCGCAATATGTACTAAAATCAATGACTTGAGTTACCAAGAGAGCAGTCATGGCATCCATACGCGAGTTGCACGAACAGCTAATTAAAAAAGAACGTTCTGCCGTTGAAATTACCCAAGAAGCTTTGGACAAAATTCAAGCATTAGAGCCGAAACTGCACAGTTTCCTGCACATAACGGCACAACAGGCGTTAGATCAAGCTCGTGCTGTAGATGCCAAAATCGCTGCTGGTGAAGCAATTAGCCCCCTAGCAGGGATTCCTATTGGCATCAAAGATAATATGTGTACCAAGGGAATTCCCACCACCTGTGCTTCTCGGATTTTAGAAAATTTTGTGCCACCCTATGAATCAACAGTGACACAAAAACTGCTAGATGCTGGGGCTGTGATGGTTGGTAAAACCAATTTAGATGAATTTGCGATGGGTAGTTCCACAGAAAATTCTGCCTACCAAGTCACAGCAAATCCGTGGGATTTAACACGGGTTCCTGGTGGTTCTTCTGGAGGTTCAGCCGCAGCAGTCGCTGGGGGAGAATGTGTTGTTTCCCTTGGTTCTGATACTGGTGGTTCCATTCGCCAACCTGCATCTTTTTGTGGCGTAGTTGGGATGAAACCCACCTACGGGCTAGTTTCTCGTTACGGTTTGGTGGCTTACGCTTCATCGTTGGATCAAATTGGCCCCTTTGGACGCTCTGTTGAAGATACAGCAATTTTGCTCAGAGCGATCGCAGGTTATGATGCCAAAGATTCCACCAGCCTAAAAGTAGAAATTCCTGACTATGCTGCTACCCTGAAACCAGACCTCAAAGCTAGACGAAAGGTGCGAATTGGGGTAATTACAGAAACTTTTGGTGAAGGCTTAGACTCAGTTGTAGAGGCGGCTGTGACTAAAGCCATCGATCAATTACAAATGTTGGGAGCAGAAATTCATATAATTTCTTGTCCGCGTTTCCGTTATGGCTTACCTAGCTACTACATAATTGCCCCATCTGAAGCGTCAGCCAACCTCGCTCGTTACGATGGCGTGAAATATGGCTTGCGTACACCAGATGCAGATAATTTGCTGTCTATGTACACTCGTACCCGTGCAAGTGGTTTTGGTACAGAAGTCAAACGCCGGATTATGATTGGCACTTATGCCCTATCTGCTGGGTATTATGATGCTTACTATCTCAAAGCTCAAAAAGTCCGCACCCTCATTAAGCAAGACTTTGAAAATGCGTTTAAAAAAGTTGATGTGTTAGTTACTCCTACCGCACCCACTACAGCATTTAAAGCCGGGGAAAAAACCACAGATCCCTTGAGTATGTACTTAAATGACCTGATGACGATTCCCGTCAATCTTGCTGGTTTACCTGGGATAAATGTACCCTGTGGTTTTGATGACAATGGCTTACCCATTGGCTTGCAAGTAATTGGTAATGTCCTCAGAGAAGACCAAATTCTTCAAGTAGCTTACGCTTATGAACAATCAACTACTTGGCATCTACGTCAACCGGAACTATAGTACTGAGTGCTGTTAGTGGTAGCGGGGCGTTCAGCCCGTGCTGAGTACCGTAGGAGAATTACAAAAGACAAATGACCATTGACTATTGACCATTGATCTTTGATCCTTGACTGTTTACTTCTGGAGTGAATGTGACTTCTTTGATTTTACCCAGAGTTCCTAGGGGTGTTGCTGGTTGATTATTTACAGAAACTAAGACAACACCCGCATTCCCAGAACGAACAGTCAACTGTTTTTTTGCTGTCCAGGTTTTACGCACTCCCTTTTTTAAGTTCCCCACAAATTCAGTTTTGCCGTCAACTTTGACTTGTAACCACGATTTACCTTGAAGCTCTAAGGTGACGGCTACAGGTTGACTCAGGCTGTCTTTGGGTGATGCGATGACAGGTAACGGAGTTGGGGGATTTTGAGCAGATATTGAGGTTGGTGTCTGATTGGCAGATGGATAAGATTGCTCTGTTGGTAATGATGCAGGTGTAGATAATGCTGCGGTTGTTTGTTTTTTGGGTGTGCCAAAGTTGAATTTTTTTACTAGAGATTCTGCCGAAAATTGGGGATTAAGTACATACATAAGCCCAGCAGCCGCAACTAATAACAAGACTAAGTAAGGAATAAACAGCGGTAAAGAAAATTTTGAGTTTTTCTCTACGTTTTGACTAAACTTCTTATCAAGTGCTAGAGGATTAACTTCAGTTGAAAAAGTTTTGGACAAAGCAGCACCATCTAATCCGATAACATCTGCATAACGACGGATAAATCCTTGAATATATACAGGTTCAGGTAATTCATCGAATTTACCAGCATCTAAAGCTTTTAAGCAAGCAAGTCGAATATTTGTCTTTAGTGCTATCTCTTCGAGTTGGATAGATTTTTCTTGTCTTACTTGTCTTAAAGTATTACTTATTTCTTGCAACTGTTCTTTTTGATTTTCTTGTAAGAGGCTCACAATCTTCTCCTAAAATTGACTCATGTTTACTATTTAACAGAGGAATTACTAAATTAATACCAATTTTTTGACTATTTTAATTCTAATTGGCAAACAATATATTAAACTTTTAAGTTATTTATTTGCATGTGAAGATGCTCAATCAGCCTCCAGATAAATTCAGGAGGTCAATCTAAAATTGCTTTTGCCCCTATACGAAAAAAGCAAAAACTGCTATACAAGGATTCTTTAAAGTATAAAATTGCCCACATGAAAATCCACAAGCAGCAATTGTTATTGTTATTAGGGTTTAGGCGGCTACTTGTTGTTGGAATAATTGTAGCGATCGCTTACTGTAGCATCTGTATATTTCTCTTTGTCCAGCAACCTAAGTTCATCTTTTTTCCCTCCCGTGTCATCGAAAAGACACCAGAGTTATTCAATCTGCCTTATCAAGAAGTTTGGCTACCTGTAAAAACTAGCTTGGGAAAGGTGGAAAAAATCCACGGTTGGTGGATTAAAGCTAATCAGCCTGATGCCAAGGTGTTGTTATATCTGCACGGGAATGGCATTAATATTGGCGCAAATATAGCTCATACCCATCGATTTTATCAACTAGGATTTTCGGTGCTGCTGATTGATTATCGGGGATATGGTCGCAGTCAAGGCGATTTTCCTAATGAAATGAGAGTCTATCAAGATGCTGCTACAGCTTGGCAATATCTGACGCAGCAACAGCAGATTCCACCCCAGCAAATTTTTATTTATGGTCATTCTTTAGGCGGTGCGATCGCTATTGATTTGGCAGTTAAACACCCTCAAGCCGCTGGGTTGATTGTAGAAAGCTCGTTTACATCTCTGTACGATATGGTATCGACTCGGAAATGGTTTGCGATATTCCCCATTAATTTAATCCTGACACAGCGCTTTGAATCTATTAAAAAAGTATCACAGTTACAAATGCCCGTTTTATTTATTCACGGAACTGGTGATTCTACTGTCCCGTCTTTGATGAGTCAAAAACTGTATGATGCTGCGCCTGAACCAAAGCAGTTAATTTTAGTTCCCGGTGCAGAACATAACGATGTAGCTGTAGTCTCTGGTGGCAAATATCTGCAATGGGTACAGTCATTTATTCAAAAAGTTCAGTTACGTAATAATTCTCATATTTAACTCTAAATAAACGCAGAGATGTTAGGGATTAGCCAGAATTTTTCTGTATGATTACTGAGTTGTGAATTCTTTCCTTTACACCTCTCAACCCTAACATCATCACAACCAAAAATTAGCTAGTTTCATACATAAATATCCGGATATAAGATTTTCCTCAAAGGAGAATTTATACAGCTATATTGCAGTATGAGGAGCAAATTCTATCATGGCTAATACACCTGCATATTTATTCAAAATTCTGGGAAATCCTGCTATGGAAATTTCCCAAGAGGAACTGCGATCGCTCTTGGGGGGAATTGAGGCAGAACTCCATCGCAGTAAGGTTTATCGCCAAGCTATAGCGACATTCCAAAAGTTACTTGATTCTTCCGAAGAAGCTAAAACTTTGTTGAAAGCTGTAGGTAGAGAAGCGATTGGTGTAGCATTTCAGCAATTTGCCAATCATGCCAAAATTTCCAATAGCAACCAACAGACAGATACAGAATTAGCGCCCTCTAGCGATGTCAAAACTAACCTGAATACTAATCATCTAACAGATTCATCATCAACATCTTTGGTAATTGAAGATGTCAGCAATAAATCGATAAATAATCTAGACAGTTCAGCTAATAAACATCCTTTTCCAACACTAATGAACTGGCTAAAACCCAATCAAAAAACTGCTAATGCAGAACTAGCCAAGCAAAAGTTAGCAGAACAACGTTTAGCCATTATGGGTCAAATTGGTCAACAACTGCGTCAAGCCCGTGAAGCCAAAGGTTTTCGTTTGCGGGATTTGAGTCTCTTTACTCACCTACCAATCCATCAAATGGAAGCAGTAGAAAATGGCGACTTAAATTTACTACCAGAGGATATTTTAGTGAGAGGCTTTATCCGAGTGATGGGTAACGCTTTAGGGCTAAATGGCACAAGTTTAGCGAATACTTTACCTATGGTTAACACCGTACCATCCGTTATACCTTCTTGGTCTCAGCCGAAACATAATTCGCCAAAATCGGGTTTAGAAGTACGACCTATACATTTGTATTTAGGCTATACAGCACTAGTGGCTGGAACTGTGGGAGGATTATCTGTCGTGTCTCAGCCAGGAAAAATTGACACAACTGTTAATCCAGATATCACTCCGTCTTCGCCGATTTCCCAATCAACCCAAACTTTGGAAACAAATGTGAAACCAGGTATCCAGTCCACTAGTAACGGAATTCGTATAGGCTCAGATATTGCCCCACCTGAAGCACTGTAGTAAAAGTATGAAGGGTAAAGTATGAAGTATGAAATTTGAGCTTTCATACTTTAAAGTTCTGATTCTGAGAAACTATGACCACAGACCCTTATGCTTGGATAGAACAATCATTAGTAACCATTCAGCGGGCAGACTGGTATCGTTCAGTACAGACATTAAGCGATCGCCCTGGTGCAACTGTGGTTTTGGCGGGGCGAGAGGTAATTAATTTTGCCAGTAACGATTATTTGGGATTAGCTGGAGATGAAAGGTTAATTGCTGCTGCTACAACTGCTATTTATGAATTGGGTACTGGTAGCACTGGTTCTCGATTACTTAGTGGACATCGAGAATTACATCGAGAACTAGAAATGGCGATCGCATCCCTCAAACAAACAGAAGATGCTATTGTCTTTAGTTCAGGATATCTGGCAAACTT
Organism: Nostoc sp. HK-01; assembly: GCA_003990705.1. Lineage (GTDB taxonomy): Bacteria > Cyanobacteriota > Cyanobacteriia > Cyanobacteriales > Nostocaceae > Nostoc_B. The sequence continues at coordinate 6,237,774 of AP018318.1, read as the reverse complement.
AGGAGCGATCGCATCTGTCGTTGGTAAACGCGATTTAATTCTTTCTGACCAATACAATCATTCCAGTCTGAAAAATGGTGCAGTTCTCAGTGGTGCTGCCATCATAGAATATCCCCACTGTGATGTTGTGGCTTTACAAACTCAACTCAGCCAACAGCGACAAAACTACCGCCGTTGTCTAATTATTACCGATAGCGTCTTTAGCATGGATGGCGACTTATGTCCATTACCAGCATTGTTAGAAATGTCCGCAGAATTTAACTGTATGCTGCTAGTTGATGAAGCTCATGCCACTGGGGTAATAGGCAAAACTGGCGCTGGCTGTGTGGAACATTTTGGCTGTACTGGTAAACCATTAATTCAAATTGGGACTTTGAGCAAAGCTTTAGGTAGTTTAGGCGGTTATGTCGCTGGAAGTGCCAATCTGATTGATTTTTTACGCAATCGCGCCCCAACTTGGATTTACACCACCGGACTTTCACCTGCGGATACAGCAGCAGCCTTAACCGCAATTCAAGTTGTTCAGCAAGAACCTCAAAGGCGGATTCAATTGTGGCGTAATGTAGAATACTTGAAAAATTTAATGCAACAGCAGCTACCTCACCTCAAATTGCTGCCTACAGAATCACCCATTCTCTGTTTTCAATTACCCAGTCCAGGCGATGCACTCCGGGTTGGTCAACACCTCAAAGATGCAGGCATTTTCGCCCCGGCAATTCGTCCGCCCACCGTACCTACTAGTCGCATTAGAATTTCTGTGATGGCTACTCACACAACAGAGCAGATAGAAAAATTAGTCGCTGTATTAAGAAATACTGATTAACTCATTATATTTAATCATACTAATCTTGGTTTGATTAGCGAAATTATTTGTGTAGTCAAGGAACAGAAAAAAGGAAAAAATATCTAAAAATAGGATTGATTTTTTCAGCAAATAGCCATCAGATAACAGCCGATAACTGAAAATCAGTGCCAAATTTATGGCGGTTAAAGCAAAATCTGGCATTTTATAGCCAGCCATTATCTACTGCCGATGAACGAACTTCACTCAAGGAATTGGCAACGTTGCCCAACACCTAGACTCGTCACTATTATCTGTCTTTCCTAGTAGCTATGAAATTAAATAGAACTGCTATATGCTTTAAGATAAATATAGAGAAACTAGTTTGTTGAAAATTGATAACTGACTATTAATAAAATTTTGTAATATTACAACTTTCCTGAGATACACATACAATATTATCGAGAAAATTACCACTAGCAAAAGATACTTTTTATCTTAATAAAGAATCTATCTGAAGACGAATTATAAAAACTTGTAAACTAGCTTAGGGTATGTATAGCCCTCGCCACAAGTATTGGTTGTTTGCAAGTGTTTTCATGCCCTACATTCCTTATTCGCAGTTACTACGTTATGGCTTTGTGGTGGTAATTGTCGCCACAGCACTAGTAATCATGCTATTACTTGACCCTCTATTAGATATGAAGGGAACGCCATTCCTGCTATTTTTTGGTGCTGTGATGGTGAGTGCTTGGCACGGTGGGATGAAATCAGGACTTTTGGCAACCTTTTTATCAGTCATAGTCAGCGATTACTTTTTTCTTTCTGAACATTATGCCTTCGGCTTAAGCGTATCTAATGGGGTAAAGATACTCTTATTTGCTGTACAGGGATTACTGTTTAGTTTTCTCTGTGAAGAATTAAGGCACGCTAAACGTAAAGCGGAAATAAATCTCCAGAAATTTAAAGTCAGCGAGGAGCGATTTCGGGTAGCCCTAAGTAATTCAGATATTGTTGTTTTTCAGCAAGATCGAGATTTTCGTTATCAGTGGGTTCATAATCTTCAGGGTATAGACACCGCCGAGGCATTACTGGGTAAAACTGATTATGAACTGTTTCCAGTTGCCATAGCGCAGCAATTAACAGCCATTAAACGGAGGGCTGTAGAACAAAATATTTCGGCTCGTGAAGAAGTTTGCATAACACTGCGAGGAAAAGTCCTTTATTACGACTTGCTTGTAGAACCGCTGGGAGGGGACGGTGGTGTAACTTGTGTAGGCGTAAATATTACCCAGCGCAAGCAAACAGAACTAGAAAAAGCGAACTTACAAAGCCAACTTCAGCAAGCCCTTCAGCAAAAAGATGAAACTTTAGCTTTACTGAATGCTTGGTTAATGAGTTCCCCAATGGCACTGGCCTTTCTGGATACGGAATGGCGCTATGTTTATGTTAATGAAGCTTTAGCGGCAATTAACGGTGTACCACAAAATCAACATATTGGTCGTACACTCTCAGAAGTACTACCAGAATGGGCATTGCAACTAGAGCCGATTTTCCAAGAATTAATCACAACCAAACAGCCATTACTTAACCAAGAAATCAACGGTGAAACTTATCCATCTGGGGTGTATCGTTATGGTTTGGTGAGTTACTATCCGGTCAGTTTACCAGATGGAAAATTGCTGGGAGTGGGAATCACTGGTGTTGATATCACTGCTGTAAAAAAAGCTGAACAAGCATTGCGAGAAAGCGAAGCCAAGTTTCGCAGTGTGGTTGAGTCTAATATGATTGGGATTGGCTTCTGGGAGGGTGATGGCAGAATCACAGATGCCAATGAAGCTTTGTTAAAGATGTTAGGTTACAGCCGCCAAGAATTAGTTGACAAAAAACTTGATTGGCGAAATTTAACACCTGTTGAGTATCAACGACTGGATGAACAAGCACTGGCACAATTTCAAGAAAATTCCTTGTGTATTCCCTTTGAGAAAGAATATATCCGCAAAGATGGTACCCGTTTCCCTGTTTTAATCGGTGGTAGCTGCCATGAAGGAACTTTAGAACGAGGCGCTTTTTTTGTAATTGATATTACAGAGCGCAAGCAAGCGGAAGATCAACTGCGTTACATTGCAGAAATTAGTAGTTTACTTTCTACTTCATTAGATTATGAGGAGACTTTACAGCAAATTGCCAAAATTTCTGTCCCCCAACTAGCTGACTGGTGCAGTGTGGAAATAATCACGGACGAGGGGACAATTCGCCGTTTACCTCTGGCTTATGCAGATCCATCTCAGGCAGATTTAGCCCAAAAACTTCAGGAGTATGTGCCGAATACTCAAGGTACACATCCGATCGCTAGAGTACTGCAAACAGGCATTCCCGAATTAATTGCTGAAGTATCTGATTCTGTGTTGATAGAAGCTACACAGAACGAGGAACATTTAGAAATTGTCCGGCAAATGGGGGTGAAGTCGGCAATGGTTGTGCCATTAATTGCCCATCAGCGAGTGCTGGGCTGTATTAGCTTTGCGATCGCCCATACCAATCGTTGCTACGATCAAGCTGATTTAAATTTGGCCATAGATATCGCCTATCGCGCTGCTTTAGCCGTAGAAAATGCCCAACTGTATCGAGATAATCATCAAGCTTTAATTAACTATGCCGAATCTCTATCGCTTTTAGATGCTTTGTTAGCTGGCGCACCTGTGGCTGTCTGCTTTTTAGATCGCGAATTGCGCTATGTCAGAATTAATGAGGTGTTAGCTGACATTAATGGTGTCCCCATCGAAGCACATCTAGGACGCAAATTTGGTGATGTCTTCTCTAGCATGGCAACTCAGTTTGAAGCTCAGTTACAGCAGGTGCTAGAAACAGGCGAACCCTTACTAAACGTAGAAATTAGTGGAGAAATACCAGGAAAAGCGGGAATTGGCTATTGGTTGGGTAACTATTATCCGGTTCGCAATGCCTTAGATGAAACTGTGGGTATTGGGATTATGCTGTCGGATGTCACAGCCACCAAAGTTGCCGAGGTTGCTTTGCGCGAAAGTGAATCGAGATTTCGGGCTATGTTCAACCAAGCCGCCGTGGGGATTGCTTTGGTAGCTTTAAATGGCAAATTCTTGCAAGTGAATCCGGCATTGTGTGACATTACCGGATACAGCCAAGAAGAATTAATCCAGATGAGCTTTCAAGATATTACCCATCCTGATGACTTGGCAATTGATTGGGAACAAGCTGGGAGAGTGTTAACTAAAGAAATTAGTGGTTATTCTTTAGAGAAACGTTACATCCGCAAAGATGGTTCAGTGGTTTGGGTGAATCTGACTTCTTCCGCAGTTTGGGATATTCATGGACAAGCGAAATATGCAGTCGGCATTATTGAAGATATTAGCGAACGACAAGCCGCACTACGCGATCGCCAACAAGCAGAAATAGCCCAAACTTTTTTAGTAGAAGCCAGTAGCTTACTAGCTGCCTCTCTAGATTATCAAGTCACTCTCAATAATGTGGCTAGTTTGCTAGTGCCTACCCTAGCCGATTGGTGTGTGGTTGATGTGCTGGGAGAAAATGATGTCATTGAACAAATAGCCATGATCTCTGCCCATCCGATGCAGAAAGAAATATTAACAGAACTCCGACGACTTTATCCCCCCAAGTACGAAAACAACAGCCCATTTCGAGAAACATTACTACGCAGGCAATCAGTCTTTTATCCCGAACTGCCAGATCAGCTTCTGGCACAGATGGCTGAAGACGAGGAGCATTTAAAATTACTCCAAAGCCTGGGGATGAATTCTCTAATGATTATTCCCCTGCATTTACGCGGTAAAGTATTTGGCGTAATTTCTTTAGTCAGAGGCGAATCTAGCTGTGCCTACAACTCGGCAGACTTGACATTAGCCGAAGATTTGGCTCATCGTGCTGCCACAGCCATTGATAACGCTAGACTTTACCAAAAAACTCAGCAGGCAAAACAAGCCGCAGAATTAGCTGTTAACCGGACTGTACGTTTACAAAAAATCACCGCCGCCCTTTCCGAAGCCATCACACCGCAACAGGTGGCTGATGTTGTCGTCAACCAGGGAATTGCCGCCTTGGGTGCTAGTGCTGGTTCTGTTAGCTTGTTAGCAGAAAAAGGCAGTTGTCTCAAAATTGTCCAAGCCACTGGCTATCCGTCATCAGTGCTTGAGGCTTGGGAAAGTTTTTCTGTGATGGCGGCTGTACCTTTAGCAGAAGCAGTCAGAACGGGAAAGCCAATTTTTATCGAAAGTCCAGCAGCCTTCGCCGCAAATTATCCCCACTTAGCAGAACTGCCATCAGTCACAGGAAATTCTGCCTTTGCTTGTATTCCCTTGATTTTAGAAAAACAAGTAATTGGGGCATTAGGCTTGAGCTTTAGTCATACCCAAATCTTTTCTGAAGCAGATCAAGGATTTATGTTGACACTGGGGCAACAATGCGCTCAGGCGATCGCTCGCGCTCAACTCTACGAAGCCGAAAGTTATGCCCGTTCGGAAGCCGAAACCGCTAACCGCATCAAAGATGAATTTCTGGCGGTGCTTTCTCATGAATTGCGAACACCCCTCAACCCGATTTTGGGCTGGGCAAAACTACTCCGCACCCGTAAAAACGACGAAGCTACAATAGTTCGGGCTTTAGAAACCATTGAGCGCAACGCCAAGTTACAAGCCCAATTGATAGAAGATTTATTAGATGTGTCGCGGATTTTGCGGGGTAAGTTGAGTCTACATATCCGCCCTGTAGAATTAAACAGCACAATTACCGCCGCTTTAGAAACAGTACGTTTAGCTGCCGAAGCCAAGTCAATTAAACTGCAAACCGTACTGCCCCAGCATACCGTCGAAGTTGTAGGTGATGGCGATCGCTTGCAACAAATTGTCTGGAATTTAGTATCCAATGCTGTCAAGTTTACGCCGGCTGAGGGACGGGTAGAAGTACGTTTAGCGCAAGTTGGTATGGAAGCGCAAATTCAAGTCATTGATAACGGGAAGGGAATCACCCCAGAATTTTTACCCTACGTCTTTGAATACTTCCGCCAAGCCGATGGCAAAACCACCAGGGTATTTGGCGGGCTGGGATTAGGACTGGCAATTGTCCGCCATTTAGTAGAACTCCACGGCGGTACTGTCTTGGCAGATAGCCCAGGTGAAGGACAAGGGGCAATTTTTACAGTCCGACTCCCCCTGCATAAAAGTGCTGAATCTGTCAGTACGACAAACTCAGTACAGATGGATTTAGCAACCCAAGATACATTACTGGCGGGAGTACGAATTTTGTTTGTGGATGATCAAGCTGATGTGTTGGAATTTTTCAGCTTTGCCTTAGAACAATATGGGGCAGAAGTCACAGCAGTCTCCTCCGCAGCAGAAGCATTAGAAGCACTCGTGAAATTGCAACCAGATATTTTATTAAGTGATATTGGAATGCCCATTATGGATGGCTATATGTTGCTGCGCCAAGTGAGACAATTACCACAAGACAAAGGCGGGGAAATTCCCGCGATCGCCCTGACAGCCTATGCTGGTGAAATCGACTACAAACAAGCAATGGCCGCAGGTTTTCAACGACATATCCCCAAACCCGTTGATCCCCTTGACTTAGCAATGGCGATCGCTAAACTCATTAGTCAAAAATAAACCCTAGACGATACTTAGCAGCAAGCAAAGCACTTCATCCTCCCTTGCTGTCTTGATGATCAGTCTTTCATCCATAATTTATAACCCTAGAGAGAATAGGTTTAATTTAATAATAATGATAAACTTTTTCAATAAATTGCATAGTTTTATGAATTACCTATCTAGCTATACTACCGAAGAGTGCTGATTTATCGGGCATTTATCCCTGACTTTACAAGCTCAGTTATAAACTTGACTATTCCAGAAGGTTAAGAGAGACTAACTAATGACAGATGTGCGGACTAATTAGAATAATAATTTTTGTAAATTTTCTGAGATATTTATTTTGAGAGATGGAACATTAGTTAAAAAATGGCAAGTTTGTGTCTAAGTAACAATGTTCCCTGGACAGGCTTTTTAGCATTGTGCTAAGGAGTAAAGTCTAAGCTTACTATCGTGGTTGGCCAAGAGCATGGAGACATTAGAATTCATAATTTATCCAGACGGTCGCGTACAAGAGAAAGTCACTGGCATTGTGGGTGCTTCTTGTGCTGAGGTAACAGCGGCAATTGAAGCACAACTGGGGCAAGTACTTAATCAAGAGCCAACCTCAGAATTTTTCGCCAATCAAGTACAACAATCCAATCTGGCGAATACGCAAGCTACTTACAGCGAATGGTAAGTTTTCCAGCAGTTTATTGTCGTTGATTTACAACCACCATGTCACACTTTAGCCAAATTAAGACTCAAATCCGTAACCTTGATTCCTTAAAAGATGCACTGACTGAATTGGGCATCGACTGGAAACCCGGCCCCCGTGAGGTACGTGGTTATCGTGGTCAAACCCATCCTGCGGAAGTGACCATCGAGCAAGAAAATGGCTATGACATCGGCTTTAGATGGAATGGCAAAGAATATGAACTAGTTGCTGACTTGCAATATTGGCAACAAAATCTGTCTGTAGATGGTTTCTTACGCCAAGTAACCCAGCGTTATGCTTATCAAACAGTTGTGAAAGAAACTGCGCTGGCTGGCTTTCAAGTTGCTGAACAACAAAAAAATGCCGACGGTTCTATTCGCTTAGTAGTACAACGCTGGAGTGCGTAATGGCTGATTTTCTGCCTTCGCCGGATGAACAGGAAGATAATCGTTCCGGTTTGGAACCAGAATTAGGCGGTTTTTTGCGGGATGACCCAGAACGTTCTGGTTTGGAACCGGAATTGGGTGGAGTGTTGCGGCAAAAAGGTGTTTATGTTGATGAAATCACCTGTATTGGCTGTAAACACTGCGCCCATGTAGCACGAAATACTTTTTACATTGAACCAGATTACGGGCGATCGCGCGTAATTCGTCAAGATGGGGACGCAGAAGAAGTTATCCAAGAAGCAATTGACACCTGTCCTGTTGATTGCATCCATTGGGTAGATTACACAGAATTAAGAAACTTAGAAGACGAGCGCAAGTATCAAATAATTCCTGTTGTTGGTTATCCGGTAGAATTGGCAGTTGCTGCATCTGCAAAACGAAAGCAAAAGCAAAAACTCAAAAACAAAAAATCCCGTTATTAAAATAAAAAATTAAATAATTCTACAGAAGGACTGGTTAATCTAGTCCTTTTATTTTTAATTAATTGTATTTCTCATGTCACAGTTTAGCTGCGATCGCACTTTGTAGGAGAAATGCAAACAATTGGCAAAGCGATCGCTTTTTTTACGAATCACTCCAGGCGCAGAGAACACAGAGGAGCGATCGCCTGCTAAAATAAACATCTTATTGCTGTTGCAACCAAGCTACTAAATCAGCTTCATCAGAGAAATCTAGTAAAGCTTCTGCTAAATCCTCTAACTGAGTTAAAGATAATCCCCGCAGTTGTTCTTGTAATTCAGGAGTAATTGTACCAATGCGTCTTGTTAATTGACGCTGAATTACTTTCAATTCTCCTTGTTGTATCCCTTCTTCCATCCAACTGGTGACGATTTGCATAACTACCTCTTGTTGAGTTGGTTCAAATTGGGCAATTTCCGCCTGGAAGATTTCATTTTCTTGGGCATTTAGCCGTAGATAACTATCAATCAACCCAGAAATTAACTGCATCCGTGCTGGATCTAACTGCAACGTAGCTAATAGGCGCAGACACTCAGATTTTACTCTCGGACGGTCTTGTGGCGCTATATTCATTTTAGCCATTAGCGCACTAGCTACAGGATTTTGCTGTTGTAGATACTCTCGCCAGTTCAAGCGATTTAATTGAATCACATCATAGTTGAATTGCAAGACTACTTTATTAGGAAATGCAACTTGATGAAAATCTTGTTCGACTTTTTTGGGGCGATCATACGAAAATAAGGCAATGGGATAAACTGGCAAGCCGTATTTCTCATACAATCTGGCAAAGTAGCGATACATCCGCAAATCAAATGCTTCTTGATAATAAGCTTGATGTTCCAGATGTATTAAGAAAAACGATTCTTGTTGTCTAAATTTTGCTTTGACTACTATGTCAGTTTCATATTTTTCGCCAGCCGTAACATCAGTAAATACTTCTTTATCAAGAAAGGTGATGCTGTCTCTTTCCAGATAAGCAGTGATTTCTGGGAAGAATAACTCGATGAATTCCCAGAAGAAGGTGGTGAGTAGTTCTTTGAACAGGCGATCGTCGTCTATCATGATTAGATTTATATCATTTTACTGATGAGCGATCGCTCAATATTTGCGATAGTAGGTATGCGATCAATAATTCTGATTTTAGTTACAAGTAAGTCAATCACAACACCAGCAACACAATGATTTTATTCACTGCCATTTTTTAAAAACTTATTCAAAAGTGTTCAGGATGCGTCAGCAAATAAAAACTCTTTTTGATTGAATATCGAGTACTCATTGATAAATTAACAATATTTAATAATCGCTACATCTTTGATTAGTTGACAAATGCCTATTCACATATATAGTATATTTGTACTATTATTTAGTAAGTGTATTGAAGTAAATTATGGCTAAAAGACCCAAGTCTGGTAAATGTGTACATTGTCTACAAAATTTCAATAATTTGACACGGGATCATGTTTTCCCTTCTGCTTGGTATCCAGATAATACTCCTGAGAATGTACAAAGATGGACAATTCCATCCTGTAGAGAATGCAATAACGAATATGGGAAGTTAGAAGAGGATATGCTTCTAAAATTAGGGTTGTGCATCAATCCTGAATACGCAAAGTCGAGTGGAATTACAGAAAAAGCACTAAGGTCAATAGACCCAGAGTATGCAACTGATAGAAAAGAGAAACGAATAAGACAAAGAAAAAGAGATAAAGTCATAAAAGAAATAGTAAAATTTAAAGTTTTACCACATACAGGTGTTTATCCAAATTTTCGCTCATACAGCAATCTTTATTACCCTGAATATCTATCGATTTTAATATCATCGAAACAGATAGAACGTTTATGCCATAAGATTGTTCGTGGTATAACTTATATTATTGATAACACATTCATAGAAGAAAACTTTAATATTAATTTTTTTCCTGTAGAAGATAAAGATGTTAGACCTATCCTAGAATCCTTGCAAAAAGGTTTAGAGAAATATGAACTTCCAGGTATTAAAGTAGTACGAGCTATGGCAGATGATGATAGAAATGCAGGTTTTTATGCTATAGAAATATGGGATCAATTAAAAATGTATGCCATCGTAATTTAAATTTCCAAAACTTGCTTGTTTACAAAAAAACTTGCCTCAGAAGCATCACATCTCCAAGGCAAGTTAATTTTCTAATTCTTTACTCTGCGTCCTCCTCGCCTCTGTGGTTCGTTTAAAGTTGCTTCACTTCTGAAACTAACTTTGCCACCATATCTTTCGCGCTACCAAACAACATTGTGGTTTTATCTTTGTAGAACAATTCATTATCTACACCAGCAAAACCTGCACTCATACCGCGCTTAATTACAATTGTTTGTTTTGCCCGATCTACTTCCAAAATTGGCATTCCGTAAATGGGGCTATTACTATCGCTACGCGCCGCCGGATTTACCACATCATTCGCGCCAATTACCAAAGCTACATCCGCTTGCTCAAATTGGGGATTGATATCATCCATGTCATACAACTGGGTGTAAGGCACATTCGCCTCAGCCAATAACACGTTCATGTGTCCGGGCATTCTTCCCGCTACAGGGTGAATGGCATACTTCACATCAACACCCATACGTTCTAATTGGTCTGCCAATTCCCGCACGCTGTGTTGCGCTTGAGCAACTGCCATACCGTAACCAGGAACAATTACCACGTTCCGGGCATAACCCAACATCATCGCGCCTTCTTCGGGATCAATGCTGCGGACGGTTTGATCTGTTGCACCAGCCGCAGCTGCACCACCAGCCGCACTACCTGAACCAAAAGCACTGAATAGTACGCTGAACAGAGAACGGTTCATCGCTTTACACATGATTTCTGTCAGGATGAGGCCGGAGGCTCCCACCAATGCGCCGGCGATAATTAACATATTGTTCATCACCACAAACCCGGCTGCGGATGCGGCTACACCCGACAAAGAGTTTAACAGTGAAATTACCACGGGCATATCGCCGCCACCAATGGGGATGACGAACATGACACCCAATACTAAAGAAACAGCAGTCACCGCCAAGAATATGGGTAAGCTATCTGGTGTGACGATTAAGTAAGCACTACCAGCTAGATAAGCACCTAGCAGCAACAAGTTAAATGGTTGCTGGAAAGGAAATGTAATGGGGGAACCGCTAATTAAACCTTGTAATTTGGCAAAGGCGAGAAAACTACCTGTGAAGGTGACACCCCCAATTAACACATCCAACAACATGGAAATGTTGACATCTAAAGGGATGGGTTGAGAGTGTTCTAGTAACCGCCAAAATTCTGCGACAGCGACTAGTGCCGAAGCTGCACCGCCTAAGCCGTTGAGTAAGCCCACCATTTGGGGCATTTCGGTCATTTGAACTTTGTAAGCTGCGATCGCACCAATGCCTGAACCAATCGCCAAGCCTAACAAAATCATTTCATAATTCAACACATGCTGATCTAGCATTGTTGCCACAATTGCCAACAGCATACCCACAGCGGCAATCACATTCCCATTCCGGGCTGTGGCGGGTGAACCCAGCTTTTTCAAACCGAAAATGAATAAGGATGCAGCGACTAAGTACGTCAGCTGAATTCCAGTTGGTAAAAAGTCGCTCACGCCTTAATCTCCTTTTTCTTGAACATTTGCAGCATTCTGTCGGTGACGAGGAAACCACCCACAACGTTGACTGTGGCGAGGATCACTGCAATCAAACCCAAAATTACCGAAACACTTGTCTCTCTAGCACCAGCCGCTACTATTGCCCCTAGTACCGCAATGCCAGAAATCGCATTTGAGCCGGACATTAAGGGTGTATGTAGAGTTGGTGGAACTTTGTTAATTACTTCAAAGCCGATAAAAGATGCCAAAACAAATACAAACAAAGCAGCAAGTAATGCTTCTGTCATGAAATAAAAACTCCTTGGTCAATAGTCAATAGTCAACAGTTAATAGTCAATAAAACTAACTATTAACAACTGACAAACTTCATTAAGTTGCACCTACGCTGCTTAAGGCTTGCAGGGCATCTTTGACACGTTGATTGCGAATCTCGCCTGCGTGGGTAATACAAGCTGCATCAACGATGTCGTCAGCAAAGTTAATCTGCAAAGCTTTATCTTTAATTAACAGTTGCATCAACGATGTCACGTTCTTGGCATACAGTTGGCTGGCGTGAACTGGCATAGATGAAGGTAGATTAATCGGGCCAATAATGGTTATGCCATTCCAGACAATATCTTTACCGGGATCGGTGCAAGCACAGTTACCACCTTGTTCCGCGGCTAAATCGACAATCACCGAACCGGGTTTCATCTGTGCCACCATTTCTTCTGTAACTAACAATGGGGCTTTTCTTCCTGGGACTTGGGCGGTAGTAATGACGACATCAGCATTTTTGACGTGTTCAGTCACCACTTCTTGAGTCCGCTGTTTACTGGCTTCGGAGATTTCTTTAGCGTAACCACCTGCTGCTGTGGTTTCTTCTTCGAGTTTGACTTCGACGAATTTCGCCCCTAAGCTTTGGACTTCTTCTTTGACGGCGGGACGAATATCAAAGGCTTCGACAACTGCGCCCAAACGTCTGGCGGTGGCGATCGCTTGCAATCCTGCCACACCTGCACCCATAATAAATACTTTCGCTGGAGCGATCGTGCCGGCAGCTGTTGTCAGCATCGGGAAATATTTTGGTAATGCGGCGGCGGCGATTAATACTGCCTTGTAACCTGCTAGTGAAGCTTGTGAAGACAAAGCATCCATACTTTGCGCTCTGGTGCTGCGGGGGATCAATTCCATGCTCAAAGCTGTGACTTTGCGGTTGGCTAGATGCTGCGCCACCAACGGATTTCCTAAAGGATTGAGAAAGCTAATTAAAATAGATCCTTCTCGTAATAAATCAATTTCTGAGCGTCCATCTTCTCTTTCTTGCGGTGGACTAACTTTTAATAAAATATCGGCTTCGTTCCACAATTGAACAGTATCACTAATAATTTTAGCGCCTGCTGCTTGATATGCAGAATCACTAAAAAAGGAACGTTCTCCTGCACCTTTTTCTACCCAGACTTCTAAACCTTGTTTAACTAATCGAGCAACAGTGTCAGGATTTAATCCCACACGACGTTCACAAACTTCTATTTCTTTAGCAACTGCTATTCTCATGAAATCTCCTAGAGATAAATACTTACATCTCTGCAAAATCTGTGTCCCTATTTAGGGATGTCTCCTACTCCTACCTAGTGAAGCTGCCATTATTGCTAGAGATCGCTTGAATTTGTAGATTGAACCTTGAACTTTATCTTTCCTACTTTTAGTTCTCAGGCTAAAGCCGGATTTTTCCCCTGGTATAGGTCACACTTGCTGATCGTGACCGATAGGTTTACATATTGCTAATGCTATGTTGATTCCCCAGTTTACATCTTTGTCTTTAGGTTATTTTCCAGATTGAAAAATTTTGCCTTACTTACACAGTGGAATCTTCGTAAAAGTTTTAAAGCTTAATAATTTGATGATTTTTTAAAGATTACTATTTCATTGATGGCTACTTATTTTTATTAATTTAGCCCAATCTCCACAGCGATCGCTAATTTTATAGCTCAATTTTTATAACAAAGCTCTCAAAATTTAGATACACTCGTACATATTTAGCAACATACCCATTTTTAAAAGTGCTGAGTGCTGAGTAAACAGACTAGTATCTAGTCCCAATAGGGACTGCTATCAGCCTCCTATGGCACTTTTTATTTTCGCTAGTCGTCCATTGTCAAGAATTCAGTAGTAAAGTTTAGTTACGAATACTCAACTAAAGTATTTACATCAACCAGCTATATCTGCTAGAGGAGCCTAACTATGCAACGTTTACATTTTGGCAATTGGATTCGACGCAAGCCGCAAGTAGCAATTCTTTCGGCTTTAGCTGTAACTAGCTGTCTAGTCACAGGATTGACAACTCAAGTCTTTGCACAAAGTTTACCTGGATTAACCCTATTCAGCGGCGTGAAAGCTGAAAACCAGCTGCCTTTCCGGTTAGATTTTGGTGGACAAACTAACAGCACCGATAGATACATTCTGAGAATTCCCCAACAAAAAATGAAATTGGCAGTGGCTCAATTTGCCATTACCTATCCCAATTACTACAAAGGCAGTTTTGATCCCAAAAAAATAGAAGTGCGAGTCAAAGGCAAAAAAGTACCTCTTTCAGAAGTGAAATGGGATAAAGAAGGTCGAATTATCGAAATATTTCCCCAAGAACCAGTCCCAGCAGGTCGCAGCGTTGAATTAGTTTTATCTAATGTGCAGAACCCTTCCTTCGGTGGAGTTTACTATTTCAACTGTCAGGTTCTCTCGCCAGGAGATACCCCACTACTGCGTTATGTAGGGTCTTGGATTTTAAGTATCAGCTAAGTCACGAGTCAATGGTCAATAGTCACTTGTTAGCTGTTGTATTCTTAGCTTCCCAACTTTCTGCTTTTTAACTATGGACTCTGGACTATTGACTATACACAATAGTAAGATTATAGATTGTGACTTTTTATAAGAATCGCCTTAGAGGACAACAGTATGAAAAGAACCCTGGGCGGCACATGCCGTAAGAGAAAAAGAACCTCCGGTTTTCGTGCCAGAATGCGGACACCAGACGGAAGAAACGTGATTAAAGCTAGAAGAAAAAGAGGACGTTATCGTCTGAGCGTTTAGAGCGTTTTCAGCAACTAGAGGGGCTGTGGCTTTGCCCAAGGCGAATCGATTAAAATCTCGCAAAGATTTTCAGGCAGTTTTCCGAGAAGGAATTCGGCGACAAAGCTCTCATTTCACCTTGAGAGCTTTACGACCGAGATATTATCCAGAACCTTCTGGTGATACTGCCACAACAACTACACTAGCAACTGAAGTTAAAAAAGTTGTTAGTACACAAATTGGCATATCGATCAGCACTAAAGTCAGTAAAAAGGCCGTAGTGCGTAACCGAATAAAACGTCAAATGGCAGCAGCGTTGCATCAGTTGTTGCCAAAATTATCTCCAGGATGGCGGTTGGTATTTGTGGTAAAACCCACAGCAGCAGAATCTAAGTGCGGAAGCCAACAATTTCTGCAAGAATTAGAGCAGTTGTTGGCACAAGCTGAGGTATTAAATGGGCATTCGTGAAGAAGTTTATTATGAAGGCGGCCCTCACATTGGGGACTTAATTCTCAACTTACTGATTGGATTAACTGTTGTAGGTATCCCTTTAACAGTTGGGGCGATTGTCAGAGCATTGTGGCTGCGTTACCGAATTACAGATCGTCGAATTTCTTTGACAGGCGGTTGGATGGGGCGCGATCGCACTGACATCATTTACTCAGAAATTGTCAAAATCGTCAAAGTTCCCCGTGGCGTTGGTATTTGGGGAGACATGGTAGTCACCCTCAGAAATGGCAGTCGTTTAGAAATGCGGGCAGTTCCCAACTTCCGCGAAGTATATGACTACATTAATGAAAGAATTGCTACTAAAAACCCCACTTATACTGGTGCTAAATAAAAAATAGGGAGTAGGGAGTAGGGAGTAGGGAACAGGGAAAGCAATAACTGCTTTGTATAAAATAAAAAATTCAAAACTTCCCATTTATCAAAAACTACCTACTCACCACTTCCCACTCCCCAAATTTCTTAATGTGCGGCTATCCGTAGCGAGATATAGTCGCAGCCGAATCACGATTTAGATAAATTAGATTCAGTTAAATTTACAGTACCTCAGGTTGAATTCAGAATAATGGATTTTGGTATCGGCTTCCTCTCAAACAACGTCATGTTGCCAATCATAGACTTTTTCTACGGCATTTTGCCGAGCTATGGATTGGCGATCGTTGCCTTGACATTGATAGTCCGCTTTGCGCTTTATCCCCTGAGTGCTGGCTCAATCCGCAATATGCGGCGGATGCGAATTGTGCAGCCTCTCATGCAAAAGCGGATGGCAGAAATCAAAGAGCGTTATAAAGACGACCCACAAAAGCAGCAAGAAGAAATGATGAACGTCCAAAAGGAGTTCGGCAACCCCTTAGCAGGATGTTTGCCATTGCTGTTACAAATGCCTGTGTTGTTAGCGCTGTTTGCCACTTTACGGGGATCACCTTTTGCAGGCGTGAATTACTCCGTTAACCTCCAAATCTTGCCATCTGAACAAATAGAAAGAATTCAACCACAAGCCTTTGCTACTGCCCCACAAAACATTTATGTGGCTGATGGAGAACACCATAAAGTAACTGCTATCCTCCCTAGCGGTAACAAACTAGCAGTGGGAGAAAAAACAAAAATACAATATCAGACTTTAGAAGGCAAACCTTTTGATGTCTTATTGACAGAACATCCAGAAACAAAACTCACCCCAGAATGGAAAATCATTAAAGGAGAAGAAAGAATCACAGTTGATGCTCAAGGTAACATCGAAGCCTTACAACCAGGAGATGTGACACTTCAAGGCACAATTCCCGGACTAGCAGCAGACAAAGGATTTTTGTTTATCGATGCCTTGGGTAGAGTTGGCGCAGTTGATCCCGACGGTACGATCCACTGGGATATTGTAGCTATGGTGATCTTCTTTGGTATCAGTCTCTACGTTAGCCAAATTCTTTCAGGGCAGAACTCCAGCGGTGGCAACCCACAACAAGATACAGTCAACAAAATCACCCCAGTGATCTTTTCGGGAATGTTTTTGTTCTTCCCCTTACCTGCTGGGGTGCTGATGTATATGGTGATTGGTAATATTTTCCAAACTCTGCAAACTTATATTCTCTCTCGTGAACCCTTATCAGAGGAACTACAAAAAATTGTAGCTATCCAAGAGAAAGAAACAGTAGCAGAACAAAAGTCATTACCTTTTGAACCAAAAAGTTCTAAGAAAAAGGCTACAGGTTGATAGATGAGTAACAGTTCCATGCAGCGAGGTCAGCAGTGGTTAAAATCACTGCTGGAGCTTACTGGGGTCTCTGCGGAGATTCGGGGTGATATAGAAGTAGCCCAACCTCAATATGACGATGCCCCAGAACCAGATAATTACTGGTTGACAATTGAAGAAACCAACTTAACATCGACGCAAATTCAAGTTCTCATTGGTGCTGATGGTTCTGTGCTAGATGCAATTCAGTATCTAGCTAATTCTGTCCTTAACCTGAACCAACCACAGGAAGAACAAGCATCCTACACCATTGAGTTGAATGGTTATCGCGTCAAAAGGCAAGCAGAAATTCGCGCTTTAGCTGAAGCAGCAGCTGACGAAGTGCGAACCTTTGGTAGAGAAGTGGAAATTAAATCCCTTAGTTCAGCTGAACGGCGGCAAATCCACACCTTCCTCAAGGAATTTTCTGATTTAGAAACCTTCAGCCGTGGTAAAGAACCACATCGTCATTTGGTTGTGCGTCCAGCGGTGGAATGATAAAAGCTCACCCAGTCAGCAATTTCGACTGTTATAAGAGCTAAAATTAAAGATGTAGTATCAGCAGAATTGCTGATTGGCAAGATAACTGTTAGTGAGGATGTCTCACAAATCCTATGGACGCAATTTTTATTCCGCAGCTCACCAAAGCCCCGGAGCGGACAGAGGAAATTCAGGTTCAAGAGTTTCTGCCTGGACTAGAAACGTTGACACCAGTTCGGGGTCGTGTCCGTGTACAGCATCATGGCAATTACCTAGAAGTGTCCGGTCAGGCAGAAACTATTATTACTTGTACATGTAACCGCTGTTTGCAACAGTACAATCGTCGGTTAGCGCTGAACACCAAAGAAATTATTTGGTTGGATGAGGCCGCCAATCAACCACAAGACTTGCCCCTAGAACGGGAAATAGCTATGGAAGACTTGGTAGAAACTCTCTCACCCAATGGATATTTTTATCCTAGTGAATGGCTATATGAACAGATGTGCTTAGAAATGCCTCAGCGACAGTTGTGTGACCTGAATTGTCCAGGTATTTTGAGTAGTGTTGATGAGAGTTCAGAAAAGCCTGTTGATAACCGCTGGGCTGGTTTGGAAGCATTGAAAAAGCAACTTCCTGGTTAGTAAGCGGCGATGTCTTTCACATATTTGTGAACGCAGAAATTTTCTTGACTGATGTCCTATTATTTCACTAAGTTTGGCGATCGCCTGAGAAAATGCCTAAAAACGCTTTGAGAGAAAATTTTGGGCGATCGCCCTCTAAAAATATAGAATTTTGATTAATCAAGATTTGCTGAAGTTATACAGAGGTTTGTTGCATTAATCTCTAACTATTGTTAGAGTGACAAACCTTAAGTCTCAAATACTATAGGATAACAGAATTTCTGTAAAAATAAGTTCTCCTATTTCCAGGAGCATAAGTACACCCGCTTACTCTTTCGCCAGGCACGCAAAATTCAATTTTTAATTCTTTTTTGATCACAACCTGGCAAAATGGCAACGCAACATCCCTATTCTGAGTTTCGTTATTCTCTGGGTTTAGTCTAGAGATAGTTGGGTAAAAAATTATCTTAGTGTCTCAGAACACTTTCTGTATCAAAATTTTCTGCCAATCTATTAATATCGATAGAAATCAGCATCTCATCTCTGCAAGTTTTTCTACCGAACTCCATATATTTATTTAGGAGGCGTAAATTATTTATTACCCAACATTTAGGTAGTACTAAACTAGGACTTAACTATACTCTTCATTGACTAGGCAAACAAAGGCGTAAAGAACATTAAAGGGTATTAAAGCTTTTGCCCATCATAGGTTAGGCTACACATAGCTGGTAAACACGATATCCGTAACTTCTCTGTGGTTGCCTAGTACTAAATCTGGGTACTCTTAAAGCGGATCGCTGCAAGGTATAATCTTTACTCACAGAAGTACATGAAGAAACAATAATTTTTTGATTTCTGTCTGAAAGATTAAACTTGCAAACTGAATAGTTTGATACGGCAAACTTAACAGTTATCTCATACCCTAAGCTAGGTAGTTAATTAACTACTGCAAATATATCCGGGAATTGTAATGAATAGTTTACAATACCAGTGGGTGAGAAAATCTAAAAAAAATATAAAAGTGACTAAAATGACTGTGGTGTCTGGAGGAAAAACGTGTTTCTGAGACTAGCGCATCAACATCGACAATTTGTTCAAGACTTGGTAATGAACTTGCAAGCCTTGGCTATTGTATTAGAACGACGCGGTTATCCTGCGTCTTGTTATACCTGTGGCGACCAAATGAATAGTGCTTCATTTATGGTGAGTCTAGGAAACAACCACCTGATTAGATTTTTGGTATCAGATTATGGGATTACTTGGACAGAAATGCGGGATGACCGCGAATTAATGAAGTTAGAAGGAGCAGAAGCAATTAACCAGTTACAGGAACTGGCAAATCTTGTGAAGCAATCTGCACCAGCTTATACGAGTGGTAAAGCCTTAGCCAAAAAGAGTTAAGGATTTCTAGATCGGATGGGTTATTTTCTAACAAACTTCCCGAATAAATTGCTCATTAACAATGGCTCACTGGTAATTGGTAATTGGTAATTGTGGCAGGGTTTTTCATCCCCCATTACCTATTCACCATTACCTTCAATAAGATTAGTTAATGACTAGATTGTGAAATGTTTTGTGTCCGTGAACTAAGATAGAAAAAATTTTTCAGATTTTGTGCATCTGCGATAGTGAAGATAAATCACTGTCATCTTGAAAAAAAGGGCGAATTTACCAAGCAAGTACTATTGGTGATGTCATTGTTTTGTGTGACATTGAAAATCATTGAATTTTTCGTTGCTGTATCTGTGATGTTAGCGTCAGGCAACTGAGATATATTTTGCAGGATGGTGATGAGAATTATGCCTTGCGATCGCCAGATAATTTTGGCGATTTTGTGGCATAGATGTCTCCTTTTTGTGATATTCCAGATGTGGAAAACTATAATTTTTCACAAACTGAAAAATGTCTGAATCACAACCAAACCCAGCACTACCACCAACCGATGCTATCGAAATTACAGATAGTCGTGCTTTTGAAAGCTGGTTTGAATATCCCATCAGAGTGCAACCCCATCATACAGACTATGCAGGTATTGTCTGGCATGGGACTTATCTAACTTGGATGGAAGAAGCAAGAGTAGAGTGTTTACGTTCTATTGGGATTGAATTTGCTGATTTAGTTGCACTAGGCTGCGATTTACCAGTGGTAGAACTTTCAGTACGCTATCACCGTTCCATTCAATTGGGTATGCAGGCTGTAGTTAAAACTCGTATGACTGAAGTGACTGGTGTCCGGATTAACTGGGATTATGCAATTGTCTCAGTTGATGGACAGCAATTGTATGTCACGGCTAAAGTAACCTTGGTAGCTTTAGATCGAGAAAGAGGTAAGATTATGCGTCAGCTACCTGTAAGCGTTAAAGATGCACTGGCTAGGATTTCTGCGTTACATAGTAATTAATTAAGAATTCAGAAGTTAGAAGTCTTAATTAACAAGGAACAGGGAACGGACAACAGATAATAGGGAAATACCCATCTGAAAATTAGGGAGCCATTTGTATGGACGGGTTTCCCGACTTGCATAAACTGGTGTGAGCTTGTATTTAAATATTCGGGTGGGTTTTCAAAGCTGTTCCCTGTACCCAAAGAAGATGGTCAGACTTTTTGCTTAAAGTCTGATTACTTATTAACGCGAATCTGCGAAAGAGTTTGAGTAAACTGAATTATCTGATGCCAAATATCTTGTGGTGTAATGCCAAAACCCACTTGTAGTAAAACAATAATTGCAGCAATAGTTAAGGCATTGCTCACAGTTGTTTTGACAATTTTCCACAATATTGTAAATACAATCCAAGCAATAATTAAAGTAGGAATCATGATAATTTGTAGTTCGTAATTTTTAATTTGTAATTGGGAAAGATTATAAAACTATTGTTTGGTAATAATACCGGAAATTGAAACAGGAATTCATCACTGGTGCTATTCTTTAGAAAAAATTTATAAAAATAAGATCCCCAACTTCATAGGATAAGCCGGGGATCTGAGTTTCTGAATTTTTACAAATCAAATATGATTGCTATATCTGAGTTTTTATGGCAAAGAAATCATCTGTGGGGAAGTTACTAAATTTTTAGTTGCTGTTAAAACTTCTTGTCTTGCCCATAGATCGGCTGCCAAAATGTCATCTAAAGAAGGATTTTTACAGTTATCATTTTGATGGCGATCGCATACCCATTCAATACAGCGAGGAATATCTAAAAAGCGAATTTTCTCTGCTAAAAATAAAGCTACAGCTTGCTCATTAGCGGCATTCAACACAGCCGGCATAGAGCCACCTGCCTTACCTGCGCTATATGCTAACTGCATACAAGGATATTTTTGATGATCTGGCTCACGGAAGGTAAAACTGCCAGCTTTGACTAAATCAAGGCGTTCCCAATCGGTGTAAATGCGATCAGGCCAAGATAAAGCATATAACAGGGGTAAACGCATATCCGGCCAGCCAAGTTGGGCTAAGACAGATGTATCTTGTAACTCGATTAACGAGTGGATGATGCTTTGGGGATGGATGACAATTTCGATATTGTCGTAATCTAAGCCAAACAGAAAGTGAGCTTCAATTACTTCCAATCCTTTATTCATCAAAGTGGCCGAGTCTACCGTAATTTTTTTGCCCATTGACCAGTTAGGATGTTTGAGCGCATCCGCCACTGTGACTTCTGGCAATTTTTCTACAGGCCAATCACGGAAAGCGCCACCGGAGGCTGTCAGTAAAATCTTGCGTAAGCCGCCTTGAGGAACGCCTTGCAGACACTGAAATATGGCCGAATGCTCCGAATCAGCAGGTAAGAGTTTTACCCCATGTTTTTCCACCAAGGGTAGAACTACAGGGCCACCAGCAATCAAGGTTTCTTTGTTGGCGAGGGCAATATCTTTACCTGCTTCAATGGCGGCGATAGTTGGTAATAAACCAGCACAACCAACAATACCTGTAACAACAGTTTCGGCATCGCCATAGCGAGCAACTTCAATCACTCCGGCTTTGCCAGCTAGTAAAATTGGCTGGGGATCGAGGTCTTGGATGGCTGCTTGGAGTGCGGGTAATTTATCTTCAGATGCGATCGCTGCTATACTCGGCCGAAACTGCCGAATTTGCTCCGCAAACATCTCCACATTATTCCCTGCTGCCAATCCCACAATCCGAAACTTATCTGGGTACTGAGCGACAATATCTAAAGTCTGAGTACCGATTGAGCCTGTGGAACCAAGAAGAGTAATAGCTTTCACAATTGCTTAAGGATTTACAGATAACTCCCACTATAAATTGCTTGGGACTCAGATATAACAGCAATCCCTACAATCATTCATCAAAAGTTCTAAGTGCTACGAAAAAGTGTGAAAATATTGGCATTATTGCTCAGACACCAAATATCTGAATGGATAAAAATTTTTATCTACAGTATGCTGCCGTTGAGGATCAACATTGGTGGTTTGTTGGTCGCCGTCGAATTGTAGAGGCATTGATTCGTCAACTCAAACTTCCCAAACAGGCCAAAATTCTAGAGGCTGGCTGTGCCACTGGTGGTAACTTAAGTATGTTAGCTCGTTACGGTGAAGTTGCCGCAATGGAGTTAGATGAAACTGCTTGTCTGTTGGCTAACGAACGGCGAGTCACTACAGTACAACAAGGTAGCTTACCTGATAAAATTCCGTTTACTAGCCAGTATGACTTAATTGTGATCTTAGATGTTTTAGAGCATATTGATGATGATTTAGCTGCTTTAGAAGCATTGTCTAGTAGATTAAATCCAAATAGTTGGTTATTAATTACAGTGCCAGCTTATCAATTTTTATGGAGTTACCATGATGAAATTAATCATCATAAACGCCGTTATACATTGAAAAAATTACAACGAGTTGTGAAACAAGCTGGCTATACTGTCTGCTATGGTAGCTATTTTAATACTTGGTTATTTCCCCTAGTTGCTGGAGTACGTTTATTCAAAAAAATCTTGAAAATTGATCAGAAATCTGTTGCTAGTAGTGATTTAAATTTACCGGCAAAACCTATCAATAAATTTTTAACTTTTTTATTTGCTAGTGAACGTTATTTTATGAATCGAGTTAGTTTACCTTTTGGGGTATCTGTTGTGCTACTTGCCCAGAAAAATTAATCGAAATTATCAAGATTTTAAGTAAAAATATTATGCGATCGCCAGCAAATAAGACTGTCATTTGGATGATTGGCATAAGTGCCTTGATTTTATTTATATGCAGCAGTTTACGGCACGAATTGTTTCAATCAAATTCTTTTGATTTAGGAATTTTCGACCAAGCAGCATATTTAATCAGTCAAGGAAAACCACCGATTTCTACAATCATGGGTTATCACATTCTTGGCGATCATGCAGCTTGGATTTGGTATCCCTTGGCTTTACTTTATAAAATTTATCCTAGTGTTTACTGGCTATTCGCTGTACAAGCAATTGCATTGGCTTTAGGTGCTTTACCTACGTGGATGTTAGCGCGTCAAGCTGGGTTAAAAGACAGTCAAACGATCGCAATGGCTGCTGTATATTTGCTATACCCTTTAGTTTTTAATGTTAATTTGTTTGATTTCCACCCAGAAGTAATTGCTTTACCGCTAATATTAGCAGCAGTTTTGGCAGCACGTCTCAAGCAAATAGGGTGGTTTTGCTTAGAGATATTACTGATATTAGGGTGTAAAGCTGTGCTTTCATTCACAGTTGCTGCAATGGGTTTTTGGTTATTTGTGTTTGAAAAGCGACGTTTACATGGTGCGATCGCTATTTTTTTGGGAGTGGCTTGGTTGTTAATTGCAACTCAATTAATTATTCCTAATTTTAGCGGTGCAGAAGCAGCAGCAGTCGGACGTTATAGCTATTTAGGTAACTCAGTTTTAGAAATTGCTAAAAATATAATTTATCAACCAGGTTTAATTGCAGGAAAAGTATTTGTCTTAAGCAACTTAGAATATTTATTACTGCTATTATCACCTGTAATCTGGGGTTTTTCATCTGTAGGACTGAAACCGTTAGTGGCTGCTATTCCTTGCTTGGCACTTAACTTAATTGCTGATTATCAACCACAGAAAGATTTAGTTCACCAGTATTCTTTACCAGCTTTACCATTTATATTGTTAGTTTTAATTTCTAGCTTGGCAGCAGGAAAAGGATTAATCCAACATAAACGAGCAATTATTATCTGGTCATTGATAGCATTTTTGAGTTTAGCAAAATATACACATTTTTTTGGCAAATATTTTCAGTACCTTGATACTTGGCAAGCTACACGAGAAGCGATTGCTTTGGTGAAAACTCAAGGTAGTGTAATAACTACAGAAAAAATTACCTCACATTTAACTCATAGAGAATTAATTCAAACAACCTCAGCTAATGAGGCAAATATTGATAACTTAAATACTTTTAATTATGTATTGCTAAATCTCCGTCATCCTGGCTGGGTAGATTTTACAGATGCGGCTATTAGCATAGTAAATCAACTAAAAAATTCCACAATATTTGATTTAAAGTATCAGCGTAATCATGTTTATTTATTCATTAAAAAATAATTTTATGAAAAAAATACGTAAAGCTGATACTCTCTGGTTGATGATTGGTACGAGTGCTGTAATTTTATTTGTATGTAGTAGCTTACGACATTTGTTATTTCAATCAACTGCTTTAGATTTAGGTATGTTTGACCAAGGTGTTTATTTAATTAGTCAAGGCAAAACACCAATTTCTTCCTTTACCAATTACCATATTCTTGGTGATCATGCAGCTTGGATTTGGTATTCACTGGCTTTACTATACAAAATTTACCCTAGTGTCTATTGGTTATTTGCTGTGCAAGCAATTGCATTAGCATTAGGTGCATTACCTACTTACCATTTAGCACGCCAAGCTAAATTGAACGAAAGTCAAGGGCTAACTATTGCTGCTGTTTACCTACTGTATCCTTTAGTATTTAATGTTAACTTGTTTGATTTTCATCCAGAAGTTATAGCTGTACCAGCACTTTTATGGGCAGTTTTAGCAATGAGAAATCAACAACTTGGGTGGTTTTGTTTCAGTATTTTATTAGTGTTGGGATGTAAGGCAATATTATCTTTAACAGTTGTCGGATTAGGAATTTGGTTACTTTTATTTGAAACGCGTTTATATGGAGCGATCGCAATTATTAGTGGTGTTGCTTGGTATGCGATCGCCAACAAAATTATTATTCCCTTAATTGGTGGCGATGCAGCTTCAATAGACCGTTATCTTTTTCGCTATCAATACTTGGGAAACTCTTTTACAGAATTAATTAATAATTTGTTTTTTCAACCTGGATTAGTTTTGCCAAAACTTCTTTCTTGGGATAATTTGGCATATTTAATATTATTATTTATTCCAATTGTTTGGGGTATTTGCTGGCAAGGAATAGCACCTTTAATTGCAGCATTGCCTTGTGTAATGCTGAACTTATTGGCTGACTATCAACCACAAAAAGATTTAATTCATCAATATTCTGTTCCGGCTTTGCCATTTTTGATATTATCAGTGATTGCGAGTTTATCTTTAGGTAAAGGATTGTTCCAAAATAAACGTGCAATTATTTTGTGGTCAATGGTAGCATTTTTGAGTTTGGTAAAGTTTACTTATTTTGGTGGCAAATATCTGCAATCTTTGGATACTTGGCAAGCTACAAAAGAAGCCATAGTTCAAATTCAGCCAGATAAAAGTGTTCTTACTACAGATGAAATTGCGCCTCATTTAACTCATAGGCAATTAATTAAGTTAATAGCTACTCCAGCAGCACAAATTAATTTAAATATATTTGATTATGTATTGCTAAACCTACGTCATCCTGGTTTATCGAGTAAACCAGAGTTTAACCAAGATTTATTTAAATTATTGCAAAGCCGCCAAGATTTTCAACTGCAATATCAGCGTGATGATGTTTTGTTATTTCATAAATCTAATTTATAGCTTATTAGCTGGTGCAATTAAATTAAATCCTTCAGCCGTACCAAGATTTTGACTATCAGCTAAAGTAATTTTTTTTAAACTGGTGTTATCTATAAGTAAATAAGATGATTGAGACAACATTTTTTCTAATTCCCCAGGATTTTGAGGTATAACTTTGCAATCACAATAAAAATTTAAACTAGGACGACTATAAGCAAATGATGTGTAAATTGTTGTTCCTGGTAAAACATGTTTGCTAATTAATTTTGCAACTGGTTTGACAGCAAAATTTTCATTTAATTCCCAAATCCAAGATTGGGAACTCATCAATAGTAATAAGACTAAATACATCCCAGAAAATAACACAGGAATAAATCTGCGATCGCGATTATAAATTAACCATGCAACCACACTCATACTAATTGTTAAAACAATACTCATAGCGATTAATACAGGCTCTTTTTGTGCAACAGTAAAGTAAACAATACCGCCTAAACCTGCAAGCGCCATAATAACTATAAATACTAACCAAATCCTAGGATTAAATACTTTTCTTTGCCAAATTTCACTGAGTTCTGCCCCAATTGCCAATGCTAAAAATGGGTATATAGGCATAACATACCAAGGCAATTTTGTAGTTATTAAAGAAATAGCTAAAAAGTACATAGTCGTGCCTACTAAAACTAAGCTACCCCAGCTAGAAGACCGTTTTTTCCAAGCTAGATAAAATCCTTCTGGCCAAAATAATAACCAAGGAAAAGCATATTTCAATAGCTCCAGTAAATAATACCAAGGAGCGCCTGTATTACCCTCAACAGGTTGGGATATGCGGTCAAAAGTTTGGGCTTGTAGATTGATTTGTAAGAAGTTACCACCATAATACTGCCATTGGGCAATATACCAAGCGATCGCCGGCGCAATTCCTAACAAAATTCCTGTCCATAAATAAATGTTACTAAATACAGCTAATTGCGATGATGCGAAAATAAATAATCCGGCAATACCACCCAGCAACAAAACTAGCATTCCTTTAGTCAGAGTAATTAATCCTAGACAAAATCCCACACCTAAAGCCCAAGGTTTCTGCTGACGTGACTTTAATAAACAAAATAATAATAGTAAGAAAAACGTAATGCTGGTACCATCTAACATTGCCAAGCGTCCATGACGCACTACAGGCAAAGTTGTTAAGTAAACTAAAGCTGCAAATAAAGCTGATAAACTATCGTTAAACAGCAAACCCCCCACTAAATAAAGTAAAGGCACTCCCAATGCTGTTAATACAGCAGCCGGTAAGCGGGTTGTCAATTCATTCACGCCGCCTAGGGAGTAAGACCAAGCAATTAACAAGTGCATCAGGGGCGGCTTATTATGATAAGGCTCACCGGATAAAGTTGGATACAGCCAATGCAGCGAACCAAAGGATGCACGCCAAATTTCACGGGCGACTTGCGCCACTGTACCTTCATCCCAGTCTCGTAAGGGGGAATTTCCTAAACACAGCAGCCATAGAAGTAAAGAACTTAGTAGCAAGCTAAATAGCCATTCTTTTTCTCGGAATGGGCGCATACATAAATTTAGTTTAATTATTTAATCGAGTGTTTATTGATGACAATAACTGGATATAATCTTTAAGATTCAATTATTTTAGAAGGATTTTTATATAAAAAACTACATCAATAATTTTATAGTATATATTTGTCTGAATCTTGCCCTAACTTGCAGCATTGATTTCATAATCTGATAAAAACAGTGATTCAACCAATATACTCTTTAGTAATTCCCATTTATAACGAACAAGAAAATATTACAGAAATGTATCGTCGTCTGCATCATGTGGCGGAGCAGTTAGACGGTGAAGTTGAGTTAATTTTAGTGGATGATGGTAGCCGCGATCGCTCTTTGAGTATGATTCGAGAACTTCGCCATCTCGATAGTAGAGTGCGTTACCTCAGTTTTGCGCGAAATTTTGGTCATCAAATCGCTGTCACCGCTGGGCTAAATTTTGTCCAAGGCAAATGTGCAATTATTATGGATGCGGATCTGCAAGATCCCCCAGAATTAATCTTCCAGATGCTGGAAAAATGGCAACAAGGCTATGAAGTAGTGTATGCTCAACGTCTATCGCGTAAACAAGAAAGTTGGCTAAAACGCTTTACTGCTTATGCTTTTTACCGTATTCTCCGGCGTTTATCTCATGTCGATATCCCAACAGATACAGGAGATTTCTGTTTACTAGACCGACAGGTTGTAGATATTCTCAATGCTATGCCCGAACGTAATCGTTACATTCGCGGTTTACGCGCTTGGGTGGGTTTTCGCCAAACTTCTGTACTTTTTGAACGAGAACCGCGTTTTGCTGGCAAAGTTAAGTATACTTTTGGTAAGTCTTGGGCTTTAGCCATTGATGGCATTATTTCCTTTTCCACAGTGCCATTAAAGTTAGCTACTTATTTAGGTATGGTAGCAGCTGCGATCGCTCTATTGATGATCCTCCTAGTACTGTATTGGCGTTTATTTGACCATACTAGTCCTTTAATTGGCTACAGCTTGATTACAATTGCTATATTTTTTCTCGGTTCTGTACAGTTAATTTGTATTGGTATTTTAGGCGAGTATATTGGGCGAATTTACGAAGAAGTTAAAGCCCGCCCTATATATACAGTCAAAGAAACTGGTGGTTTGATTAAAATCTCAGAAATGCAGTCTAAATAGTCACCTTTAAATCCAGTTAAGCAAAAGCAATTACCTGCCTAAACTGCTGCATATTTAACTTGCATTTTTTAATTTAGGAGAAAAACGTCAATTTATTTCCCCTGCGGTTTGAACGTCAAATTTAGGTATGTAACAACTTATGACCCCGCAAGAATTTAGTTTATTAATTATATCAGTCCTCATCAGTTCAGCAGGACAATTCTTTTTGAAAATAGGTGCAAACAAATTAGGGAAGGTTCATCTAGGGAACGCAATTAATCACATTTTCAGTATTATCACCATACCAGAACTTTTAATCGGATTAACTTGCTATGGCATAGGTGCTATGTTTTATATTCTGCTGCTCACGCGAGTTAATCTCAGTGTTGCTGGCCCATCTATATCTATAGGATATATTTTCTCTGTCTTGCTAGGATATTGGATATTGAAAGAACCTATCTCTCTAATACGTTTGTTTGGTTTGGGCTTTATTGTAGTGGGCGTAATATTAGTAGTTTGGCAGAAATAAAATCTCTAGTTGATGAGGTTATTGCATGGTTAGGTCATAAATTGTGAAAATCTAATTATTAATAGAGCTAATTGATTTATCTAAATTATACACATAGAGTGAATTAATATTAAATTTTGTTTAACTTTTTATAAAAGACGGACTTAAATAGTATTATAATTAGATTAAACATATATTTAAAATCATGAATTACTCATATCATCTAAAATGAATGATTAAAGAGTATATAAACTAACGGCTTATGATTCCTTAATAATGAGAAACTAGCTTTTGTTGATTGCCAGTATATAGATCGATGAAAAGCACAGAAAAACTCATTCTAAAGCAAGAAGTTAATTTTTTCTTCAACATCAAAGAATATTTTTTAGCAGTAAAATATACAATATTAAATAAAAACTGGGTATTTATTGGGGGAGCTTGTGGGTAAATAACCAACTCTCACGAAATCATCAACTATAGATAAAAATTTTGTAGAACATGAGTTTTTCTTCATTTCTAGAAATTCTCTAGGAAGCTTTTTGAAGCTAAAGAAATTGATTAGTTTCTCAATGAAAGTAGAATTTTCTTGCTTGTCAGTATGGGAAATAACAATTTAGCAAAAAAAATCAGTTTTTATGTAATGGCTGTCACTGCAATGAGTATTTGCACTAAGTAAAATTACTTATGGTGTAACTACCTTTTTATCAGGATAACTCAAAGATAAACTTCTGTAAAACTGAACTCAATTTTCAGGATTAAGGGAAAGTATTTGAGTATCTAAATTTTAGATAAAAGTGTGCTATAAATTACCGTCAGAACCATACATAATGGTTCGACCCTTGAAGGAGTTATGAAGTGGAACACAATAAATCGTTACTTTGGCCGCAAGGTATCTTGATTGCTTTGCTTGCCTTGGGTGCTACATTAAGCATTGCTGTTATGATGCTTCTGAGACCAAATGCTTCTGAAGCACAAAGCAATCAGCGTATAAATATAAATAATAATTTAGTTGCTAAAGTTGGTACTCAAAAGCGGATTGAGGGTTTAAAAGCTGCAATGCTAACGACTTGGCAACAAGAAGCACAAGCTAAAGGTCTTGGTTATGCTTTAGCTACACGCTTTCAAGGGGCAGTAATTAAAGAGGCTAAACTTAGTCCAAATCAAAAAGTAATCGCACTAACGTTTGATGATGGGCCTTGGCCTGAAAGTACGGCTCAAGTACTAGAAATTCTCAAACAGAATAATATCAAAGCCACATTTTTTGTAGTTGGTCAAAACGTCAAAAATTTTCCAGACTTACTCAAGCGGGTAAGTGCTGAAGGTCATGTCATTGCTAACCACACTTGGCATCACTGGTATCATTTTATGAATCAACAGGCAGCGGCCTATGAAATTGAGCATACAACAGACATGATTTACCAGACGACAGGTGTCAAAACAAATTTGTTTCGCCCACCTGGAGGAATAATGCACAATGGCGTAGCCGCATACGCTAAAAATGCCAAGTATGCCATTGTGATGTGGTCGTCTGATTCGATTGACTATTCCCAGCCTACTGTACCAAAGCTGATTGATAATGTCTTTCGGTTAGCTAAACCAGGGGGTATTGTCCTGATGCACGATGGCGGTGGAAATCGTTCCCGCACTGTGCAAGCTTTACCAGAGATTATTAATAGATTTCGCAAGCAAGGATACCGTTTTGTGACTGTTCCAGAACTTTTAGAAATGGAAGATAAAGCACAAAGTCTAATTGCCAAGAAAAAGTAATAAATAAGTTAATAATTACTAATGATTAATATGTAATTTGTTTATGTTACTATACTTCACCAGTTGCGATCGGCAAAATTATACTTGAAATCACATCTTGAACTATTCTCAGTAATCGTCAGGTGGGCAATATCCGCAACATAAAACTCAAGCATCAAGCGAAGTTTCTGCATTGTCCACCTGACTTGAATTGCAATCAAGTAGATAGTGAAAGATGTAAGCGAAGATAATTAAGTTTTTTTATCGCTTTAATTGCTCCCGCCATTCATCTAAACTAATATATTTATTCTCAATCACATCAAGAACTTCTATTAGTCCGCTGTCATTAAACACCCGAAACCAATAAATTGTGGAATCATAGTCTGATTGATTTTCAAATATCCGAATTTTATAGTAAGGTTCATTGGGAGTAGGAGAACCGTCAACGATCGCACCTAATTTAATAGTGCCTTTAGAAAGCCGTTCAATTTCCTTAGCTTTGCGTTGTACCTGTGGTAACTTCCACACTAAATTCAAAGCGGTATCTTCATTAATTTGTTGGCTGACTTCAGCAACTTTCACAATATTAGCTGGCTTTAACTCAGATAATGTTTGTGCAGTAATTAACCTTGGTTTAACATCATAGTTGGAACTTTGAGAAAGAGCTACTTGGCATCCCACACTCATCAATAAAGAAGATATTATCGGTAAGTAAATGAACCTTTTCATGGAGCAATCCCTGAGTGTTATGCTTTCTTTCACTTCGCGTCATATATACACTAGGGTAACAGCCATAACCTCAAATATGAGGTGATTAATCATTTCTTCTTATTGGTATTAGTAATTATACTGAGTTTATATTTATGAGATGCCCGAATTATTTGATAATTCAGGGATATGGAACTTTACTAATAATTCATAACTACAAAATAACTACTTTAACGGAATTTTTGCCTGCAAAAATACTTGCTCAACTGTAAATTCTAAGCCGGGAAACAGCGCATCTTTGAGTATTTCATCGCCCATATATGTTTGTGGTGCTGCATCTGGGAAAAACACAGTAATACTTCTGGCTTTGCTATCAATTACCCACACTCGCAACACTTTTGCATCTAAATAATCTTTGGCTTTGGCAATCATCTGACCAAAAGTTTGCCCTGGTGAAATAATCTCAATCACCAAATCTGGGGGAACAGAACATACTCCTTCTTCTTCCCAGTCTGAAGGCAAACGCTCGTTTGAGATGTATAAAATATCAGGTACAGGAACCCAATCTCTTCCTCTACGAGTTAAAGAAACAGCCAATTCTGGACATACTTCTCCATTCGCTCCACATAATTGTTCAATCAAGTTGAGTAGGACACGAGTCAGTTTAGAGTGAAATTTTTTCGGCGACATTTTAGGAATAGCTTGACCATCTACAAGTTCGTAGGTAGTATCTCCCTCACCTGAAGGAAGATGTAAAAACTCTTGTAAAGTCAATTGATTTTTGGTTTGAAAAATCATAGCGCAAACCAGCTATTAGCTAGTTTAATTGTAATTAACCTGAGTTCGGGATAACCTTAAACTCTAATTTTATCGTTCTTGGTAAGAATAATGTTTAAGTTCATATCACCTCTTTTTTTGAGTAATGTTTACAGGATTTTATGCAGAAATGTTAAATAGCTAGATGTCTCAGCATCAGAGTCTTTACGGAAGGTGTGTTCTGTTCTCCATTGCTATGTTGGTAAGGATTGTTTGAAATTTATCTCATCGCTCAAATAAGTGTACTATCTGTAGCTAGGAAACTCCTTATGATTTTTATTATTCCGATTATTCTTGGTGCTGCTGCTTTAATCACTGCTGGTGTCGGTGTTGTTGCGGGAGTGGATGGCGTTTCCAAAATGGATGAAGCGAAGAAGCTCGGAAAAGCTACTCAACAACGTTATGAACGGAAGCGAAAATCAGTAGAGGAAACCTTACAAACAACTCAAAGTTTGGCAGAGGAATACGGGCAACTCCAAATTCAAGCCAAACTTCAAACCATTGGGCGTTTTATTGCTTTTATTGAAAGAATTGGTCAACAGGCCTCGCAAAGCGATTTGGAGTTTTTAGAAGGATTGGAGGGCGTTTCGCCTCAGCAGATCCAGGAGTATAAAGCAGCAGCATTGGAAGCGGAGCGATTTGCAAAAGGTAGTTTTACAGCAGTTGGAGCAGCATATGCGGCAGGACAAGGGACAGTGGCACTCGTAGGGCTTTTTGGTACAGCCAGTACTGGAGCGGCTATCGGTGGATTGAGTGGTGCTGCTGCTTGGAATGCTACTCTCGCATGGCTCGGTGGAGGTTCCCTAGCCGCAGGTGGCGGCGGTATGGCATTAGGAACTTTAGTACTAGGTGGAATTGCAGTAGGGCCTGCCTTAATGATTGGTGGTTTTGTTTTAGGAGGGCAAGGTGAAAAAGCTTTGACTGAGGCGCGTGGCTATGAAGCTAAAGCAAACACTGAAATTGCCAAACTTAATGCTTTTGAAGATTTCCTTAGACAAGTTCAACGACGAATTACAGAGTTACAAGAGCTTGTAGAAAATCTTAATAATAGAGCTACTGATAATTTGATACAGCTTAAATCAAATCCTTTTGTCCGTGAGCGTGATGCAGCAAAGTTTCAACAAGTCGCACTTTTAATTAAAGCATTAGTCGAAATTATGAAAACTCCCGTTTTAGATACTGAAGGCAATCTGAATTGTGATGCAGCAGAGTTAAAGGCAAAGTGTCGTACTATTTAATCTCAGTTCGGGTTAATACGATTTCGTTGCTAGTTATACCAAGTTGCAGTCAGATGTAGTAGTCTAAAAAAAGAGATGACGAGAACAAAGGCAGAGTCTGACGGGTGCATATGGCTCAAGTAACGCAAGCAGTACCCCATCTAGATTTAGAGACGGTAAAACAAAGAGTAAAGTTGGCGCAATCGCATTGGGAAAGGCAAAAATGGCTAGGGCGTGTTTTAAAACTCGGTAAAATGGTTGAGAATACTAAAAATTAACGAAGTTAACATTTATCTATGATCCTTCCACCGCAAAGTCGGGGCGACTTGACAGAGCGACAATGGAAGCTCCTGATGCCGCTGCTTCCCGCTCAAAAACCAAAAACAGGCCGTCCGAGCAAAGACCACCGCACAATGATTAACGGTATGTTGTGGATTTTACGAACCGGAGCGCCGTGGCGCGACCTCCCAGAACGTTATGGAGAGTGGGAGACAGTCGCAGGTAGATTTTACCGTTGGCGTAGAAGTGGCATCTGGCAAAAGATTCTACAGTCCTTGCAACAACAAGCTGATGCTTCGGGGCAACTGGATTGGGAAGTACATTATGTAGATGGTAGCGTTATCCGTGCCCACCAACATTCGGCCGGAGCAAAAAGGGGGAGCTAGACCCCGAAAGTGAGTTATCTGTAATTGAACAGGTACAACAAAGAGAGGCTTTGGGACGTTCTAAAGGTGGTTTTAGCACCAAGATTCATCTGCGTTGCGATGGTAATGGCAAACCTATTACATTTTTGCTGACTGTTGGTGAACGTCATGAAGCAGTGGTATTTGAGCAACTAATGGCACAAGGCGCGGTCAAACGCCCAGGTGTTGGTCGTCCTCGCTTACGCCCAAAGCGATTAGTCGGTGATAAAGGTTACAGCAGTGGTAATATTCGTCGCTATTTGCAGCGACGTGGCATTCGCTTAACCATTCCACGTAGGTCGAACGAACGCAGACGCGGTAAGTTTGATAAATCTATTTATCGCCAAAGAAATCGGGTCGAGCGATGTTTCAACCGTTTGAAGCAATTTCGTCGGATTGCTACACGCTATGAGAAGAAAGCTGATAACTATCTTGCAATGTTGACGCTTGCTTCTATCATTCTTTGGCTATAGTTTTAGTTTTAAAACACACCCTAGTGATATACAATGCGAGCGCAGATCCAAGAACAGCAGCCGAGATAGCTGTACACGTAGGGGTATCAAAAGGGTTTGTCAGAAAAGTAATTCAACAATACAACCGCAAGGGAGAAGCTGGATTATCAGCGTCAGGGAAAGGCGGTAGACATAATTGCTATCTAAGCTGGGAGCAAGAAAAAGAACTGATAGATTCTTTTAAAGAAAAGGCACGCAGTGGTCAAGTGGCAACAGCAATGCAAATAAAACTTGCGTATGAAAAGAAATGTGGTTTTACTGTGCATAAAACTACAATTTATCGCCTATTAGAACGGCATCAGTGGCGCAAAATTATCCCAAGACCAACTCATCCCAAAAAAGACCCAAATTCTGTTGATGAATTTAAAAAAACTTTCCTCAACTAGTAGAAAAAATTAATCAAACAAGAGACCCATCTGATACTAGACCTGTAGTATTAATGGCAGGAGATGAAGGCAGGTTTGGTCGGATTGGAGAAGTTAGGGCTTGTTGGTGTCCCCAAGGTATACGCCCAACTGTGCCAAAACAACAAGTCAGGCAGTATATTTATGCTTACGCCGCAGTTGCACCCGAATTAGGCAAAATGACTTGCTTAACTTTGCCTTATGCTAATACTAAAATGATGAATTTATTTTTATCACAAATTTCCCAAGAATTTGCTGATTATTTTGTAATTTTACAGTTAGATAAAGCATCTTGGCATCGTTCTAATGCTTTAAATGTTCCTGAAAATATTCGTTTAATTTTTCAACCTGCTCATAGCCCAGAATTAATGCCGGTTGAACACATCTGGGAAGACATTCGAGAAAAACACTTTTATAATCAAGTCTTTCCTACTTTAGACCACGTTGAGGACGTACTATGCCAGGGTTTAATCGACCTTTGTTCTGATAGCGATCGCCTGCGTTCTTTAACTTTTTTTCCTCATCTCAGAATACTACCTCTGAACGCAACTTAGTATTAGACCAGGGAATAGAAGTTTTATCCAACTATAGAATCATGGTTTCAGCTTGTCTCGCACTCAGATTATTTAAGGAAAGAATATGGTAAATAAAAAGCACCCAGAAAGCTTCGTAAGAGGTGCTGAAGCATTCGCCAGTCCGGCACAATGTCTGAATGATGTTGTTCAAGCATGGACTGAATATTTGATAATTGCAGAAGAGGAAAAGACAAAACGCTGTGAGATTGAAGCCTGGGAGAAAGTAACTCTCGCTGAAATTAAAGCAAAACGTGATTTCTTAATTGGTTATCTTGAGCATTCCTTTGATGAGCGTGCTGACAATTTTCAATCACTTTTTCAAGTAGTTGATCAAGCGATATCGTCTGGTAACAATCAACAGCTTGGCTTGGCACTAAGTGCGGTTGTAGAATTGGCAAAGTCTAGTCCTTTCAAGAACCTTACTGATCTGTCTACTGTGAAAGCGGCACTTGATGATCCAGATCATGTTTGGGAATTTTAATGCGGTAGGTTAGCAACAGCTTTTGGTATCGCAAAAGTTCTAGCAACCTCTGAACCAAACCTTTATCTAGGCAATCTATTGCATTCCTTGTAGTACTTGCTGGATGACATCTGCTGGTACTTGGTCGGTGACTGTGACTACACCAATTTGGGTTGGTAACACAAACCGCACTTTACCTGCTTTGACTTTTTTATCTAGTTGCAGTGCGTCAATAATTGCAGCAATATCCACACCCGCAGGTAATTTTGTGGGTAAACCTGCTTTTTGAATGATGGCATTTTGTCGGTCAGTTTCGGCTTGTTGCCACATACCCAAATTGACAGCAATTTGTCCAGCGGCTACCATACCGATCGCAACTGCTTCGCCATGATTAACTAATCGATAACCTGTCAAGCTTTCGATCGCATGACCAATAGTGTGTCCATAATTGAGAATTGCCCGTAGTCCACCTTCTTTCTCATCTTTACCGACAACATCGGCTTTGGCTTGGCAAGAACGAGTTAATATTTCATTCAACAGTTCCGGCTTCATATAACGGAGTTGATTGAGATGTTTGCTGGCTTCCATCTGGGTAAACAATTCCTCATCCCAAATCACACCATACTTGATAACTTCTGCCATACCTGCACGAAACTCGCGCATAGGTAGAGTTTTTAATACTTCTGGGTCAATTAAGACTAAACGCGGCTGATGAAATGCGCCAATTAAGTTTTTACCATTGGGATGATTTACGCCAGTTTTGCCGCCAATAGCAGAGTCTACCATTGCTAACAGGGTGGTAGGTACTTGGACAACGTTAATTCCCCGCAGCCAAGTTGCAGCGGCAAAACCTGTCATATCACCAATTACGCCTCCCCCCAACGCGACCATTGTCGAGGAACGTTCCAGGCGGTTTTCTAAGGCGACATCATAGAGTTTTTGGATGGAATTGAGGGTTTTGTAGCGTTCCCCGGCTGGTAAGCAATAACTAGCCACGTTAAATCCTGCGGATTGGAGTGATGCGATCGCTCTTTCGCCATAATGCTTGAAAATAGATGGATTAGAAACCAACACTACTTTCTGCCCTAACTTGAGATTGGCCATACTTTGACCAAGTTGATCTAAGCTGGCAGGTGCGATCGCAATCTCGTAAGACTGCTGCGGTAAATTAACGTTAATGGTAGAAGTCATTGCCCAACCCTAAAAAGCGCCCGTGGGCTTGTATTTTAACGCAATCTGGGAACAAACGGAGGCAGGAAGGCAGGGTGTAGGGGTGTAGAAGAAGCAGAGTGTAGGGGTGTAGGAGGGTGAAATAATCACCAATGACAAATGACAAAGGACAAATGACCATTGACCATTGACCCTTGACTAATGGTTCAATAGATTTAGTGAAGTATTGTGGAGAAGCATCAAAATGTTTGCAATAGTTGCTTACGTCGGTTTTTTAGGTTTATTCACCGCAATAGCGGCTGGTCTGTTGTTCGGTCTACGTGCTGCTAAAATCCTCTAAAAATTAAGGGTATAAAGGTGTAAGGGTATAAGTTAGGCAAAATTCTACACCCTTACACTCGATTTACTTATCCCACAGCCGCAGGACTAGCAATCTGATTTGCTCTTTGCACAGGCGGACGCATTTCTAAACCCAGCAAGTTCAACATTTCCTGGTCAGCATCATAATCTGGACAAGGTGTGGTGACAGTGAGCATTTTGTTATCGTCACTAGAAAAGATAGAATTTGCTCCTGCCATAAAGCAGAAAGCTTGCTCAACTTGAGAAAGTCTGGCGCGGCCAGCGCTCAAACGCACATCAGAATTTGGCATAACAATACGTGCAGTGGCAATCATCCGCACAATATCCCAAATAGGGACATTTGGTTGATTTTCCAGCGGTGTACCTTCAACTTGAGACAGAATATTAATTGGAACTGACTCTGGGTGAGGATTGAGGTTAGCCAGGGTGTGCAACATCGATACACGGTCTTCAGCCGTTTCACCTAAGCCTAAGATACCGCCAGAGCAGACAGTTACATTAGTTTGTCTGACATTCTCAATTGTATTCAGGCGATCGCTATAAGTCCTGGTGGTAATAATTGTGCTGTAATAGTCCTCTGAGGTATCTAAGTTATGGTTGTAAGCATACAATCCGGCTGTTTCTAATCGCTTCGCTTGGTCGGCTGTCAACATCCCAAGGGTGCAGCAGACTTCTAAACCCATATCGGTCACTTCTTTGACCATTTCCAGCACTGTTTCAAACTGAGAGTTATCCCGCACTTCCCGCCAAGCCGCACCCATACAGACACGACTAACACCTTTTTGTTTAGCTGTTTGGGCAATATTCACTACTGTATCTTTGTCTAGAAGTGCCTGTGGTTTCACTTCTGTTTTGTAACGAGAAGATTGAGCGCAGTAGCCACAATCTTCTGGGCAACCTCCTGTTTTAATGGAGATAAGTTTACAAACCTGTATTTTTTTAGGGTCATGATATTGGCGATGTACACTAGCAGCTTGATAAATAAGCTCTAGCAATGGCATATCATAAATCTTCTGAATTTCTGCTTCCTGCCAATCGTAGCGTATTCCCACCGACATTCAATAAATCCTTCTTGTTGACTGGATTGATTAATATCTGTCTTGTTGCTGGATCTGTTGAAGTACTGCTTTCAATCCTAGGGCTGTAGACATTAGACATCAGCTTATCAAGATTTTGCTGGGATGGCAGATTAATAAATCAATATAATTGAAGAATTCAGGAGTCAGAATTCAAAATAAGAATAGGCTCTATACCTAAATTTGAGACTGTAAATCCACTAAAAATATAGATTCCCAACTCTGGGAAAAAAGTTGGGAATCTATAATCTGTTGGTAAAATTTAGTGGTGTGATATCAAGTCCGACTAAACACTTGTCATTACGAGCGAAGCGATAGCGCAGCAAAGTAATCCCATAGTCCAGGCGATTGCGTCGTTCCACTTCGTTGCACTCGCAATGACATATCACCAGTAATTTGCCCGATATGATATGAGTTAGCGATCAGGCAATCTAATATTTAGAACCAGTACGTACTTCATTAGGATCGCGGTAAGCTGTGGGTTCTTGGCGCTTACGAGCTAAACCAGCTAAACCAGCTAGACCAAGTAAACCTAACCAACCCCAATTGGAATTGCGATCGCCTCTCACATCATTAGTTCCTTGGTAAGATGTTGTGCCTGTAGTATTTGTTGTGCCTGTGCTTGTTCCGTTAGTATTTGTAGTGTCAGTTCCACTTCCAGTAGTTCCTGTGGTGCCGGAGCCTGTACCATAAGTATCTGTGGTACCTGTACCACTTCCAGTCCCAGTGGTGCCAGAGCCAGTACCTGTAGTGCCTGTACCAGTTCCGGTAGTTCCAGTTCCTGTACCGTAAGTACCTGTTGTATCTGTACCAGTTCCGGTAGTTCCAGTTCCTGTACGGTAAGTACCTGTTGTACCTGTGCCAGTTCCGGTGGTTCCTGTACCTGTAGTGCCTGTTGTATCTGTGCCAGTTCCGGTGGTTCCAGTTCCTGTACCGTAAGTACCTGTTGTACCTGTGCCAGTTCCGGTGGTTCCAGTTCCTGTACCTGTAGTGCCTGTTCCTGTTCCATTAGTACCTGTACCGTAAGTACCTGTAGTGCCTGTTCCTGTTCCTGTTCCGTTAGTACCTGTACCTGTAGTGCCTGTTCCTGCTCCGCTACTTCCTCCACTACCTGTACCACTTCCTCCAGTTTGAGCATAAATAGGCGTGGATAGTGCAATTGCACAACTGATGGTGAATAAACCCACTAAAACAGACTTGGATAAATTAAGAGATTTCATGTTTTAAGTTCCTTTTATGGACTAACTACTCTGTTTGTTTGATTGGAAAAAATTCTTGGTAGTGATTATTTCCTATTTTTATCCTGATGCTAAACGTTGAAAAACTAGGCTTATACCTATTAGACATAAGCTCCTTTCCACGTAAAGAATTTAGTAGTACTAAAATACTTATTTAATTTTCAAATTAATGCGGATTCATCTATCACAAAAGCTTTAAAAAACCATATATTCTATTTTTTTGCCAGGATAAATAATTGATTAGCATTTTGTTGTTCGTCTTAAGTAATTAATCCCAAACTATTTCATGCTTTTCAATAA
Source organism: Nostoc sp. HK-01 (assembly GCA_003990705.1). Lineage (GTDB taxonomy): Bacteria > Cyanobacteriota > Cyanobacteriia > Cyanobacteriales > Nostocaceae > Nostoc_B. The sequence goes on along the minus strand of AP018318.1, from coordinate 6,197,380 downwards.
TTTAGATTGTTACAGACCCTTCAGAGCGAAACCTCTTTCTAGAGAGATAAGTTGCAGCTATTGAAATAACAGCAAAATGGAGGATTTAAAAATTAAACACCTTGCTCAACTTTAATAATTTATTTATCCAAAGTATTGGAATCTCTAAAAAGAATCTCGGAAAATTATATAAGATAACCTATTGATACTTAGCTATTATTGTTAATTCTTCTTTGATAGATAAAGGTTGATATCCTAAAGCAAAAGCTTGAGAACTATCTAAAGAAACATCTGCTGGTCTTGGTGCTGACATTTTTACATCATTTTGGCGACAGCTTTTTATGCCTGTGGGTGGTAGTTTGAATACTTCCACCAATAATTGCCCAAAGTCATAGCGGGAAATCCTTTCTTTCCCTCCTAGGTGAATGATACCATTCACTTTTTGTAAGGCTAACAATAATCCTTTAGCTGCTGTTATCGCACTGGCTGGTGTGCGGTATTCATCAATAAATAAACTTAATTCTTTTTCTTCCTTTAAAGTTTGAATAAATGGTTGAATAAAGCTCTGTGCTGTGGGTGTCGCACTGCCAAATAATAAAGGCATCCGGCAGACTGCGGTCATAGGATATCGCTCTAACATACCCATCTCAGCCATGACTTTTTGCTCACCATAAATATTGATGGGGCATACTGGTGCAGCTTCATGATAAGGAGCAGTTAAACCATTGAAAACTTGATCAGTTGATGTAAACACGCAAGGAATCGAATAATCTGCACATAGTCCAGCTATATTGCAAGATGCCATGACATTAATTAAGTGTGATTCTTGAGGATAAATTTGACAAAAATTTGGTTGTGAGTGGGCGGCTGTATGAATAACTGCGGCTGGATTAATATCGTTAAATAGTTGTTTTAATTCTTGAAAGTCTGTTAAATTGACTTTCAGTATTTTGATTCCCGGAATTTCTATAAAATGTGAGTTATAAGTACTATAAACTTCCCATTCTGGTTTTGCTAGTTGGCAAAGATGCCATCCTAAAAAACCACTGGCTCCAGTAATCAGTAATTTTTTCATATATTATTTTTGATCGCAGCGAGCAAAGCAACGCAGAGATTAGATTTAGTTAATCCAAATCATACCCTGTAACTTGCAGCAGAGTGTATAGTATTACTTATATAGCAGGGAATAGCCAACAGAAAATAGGCTGGAAAACTATTTATTGTCTATGTTTTAGATTATTTATTTTCCTCGTATATCTAGCAATTGCTAAAATTTATGGCTGTCACAAGCAGCTATTGAATTAATTTTTGAAATCTTTGATCACTACGCACTTTTTTAAAGTCTGGATCGGTTTTCGCTAATTGTTGATATTTTCCTGGAACTAGGCGTATGGCAGCTTTTAAGTTGGTAATTGCTAATTCTACTTTGTTTTGCAAGGCATAAGTACAAGCTCGATTGTAATAAATTTCTGGCTTGTCTGGCTTAATAGCGATCGCCTGATCATAAGATGCTAAAGCCTCTTGATAACGTTGCAGTTTTGTTAAGGCGATACCTCGGTTAATCCAGGCTTCTTGTTTGTTTGGTTTAATGGCGATCGCTCGATCATAAGCTAAAATTGCGGCTGCATAACTTTGTAATGATGCTAAAGCATTACCTCGGTTATACCAAGCTTCATCTTTATCCGCTTTGATAGCGATTGCTTGATCATAAGACGCTAATGCTTCTGTGTGTTTTTGCAGTTTTGTCAAAGCTATGCCTCTGTTAATCCAAGCATCTGCACTGTCTGGTTTAAAGGCGATCGCTTTATCATAAGCTACTATGGCTTCTTGATATTGTTGTGCATCTAATAATTTATTGCCTTGATGAAATAAATTTTCTGCCTTTTGACTCGTCTTTGCTTCTGTCAGCAACTGAGAAACATTAATTTCTTGTACCACTTGCTGGGTGTTTTTTATTGATGATTGTGCTTTGCTATCGCAGCCAGAAGTGAAGCAAATAATCAAGCTAGAGGCAGCCAAGCAGCGCCAAAAGACCATGCTATACCTACAGAACTCTAAATTTGATGTTAAATCATTTTGATATTTATTAATAGTATCATAAAGGACTGTTGTTTTTTAATTAATCTGCTTATCTGGGCAATTACTCAATTTTGCTGCTCAGTAACCAGACTACATTAAATCCATGTTTATTCTTTGGGGGATAAGCTTTTTAGCCTATATTTGGCTGAATGAATTTAGCTATGAGCCAAAAAACTATAGCATTTCTAATTATTTCAGCAATGACAATAGAGAATCTCAGATCCCCGACTTCTTAAAGAAATCGGGGATCTTGTTGTTTATGAATAATTGATGACTACTATATATTAAATATCTGACAATAAATATAAAACTCTAAAATCGCATAAAATTAGTGTCTATGATTTGTTTAGGATAATTCACAAAAAAAGATTAATAAAAAATTGATCTTACAAAAAATATCGTGTTAATAATATGTCAAATTTTTTTAGCAATTTTAGCAGATATTTTTAAAATTAAACTTGACAAACTAGCTGATAAAAAGATACGTATGACAATCAGAAAAATATGTCAATTGGAAATATTTTTTAGATAATTAATGAATATTTGGGCTAAATTTGATTGATAAAAATCTATCGTTATTATGATCTCATTCCAGGGCAAAGGCATATAAATAGGTCTATAAACCAGCAAAAGCTAGTATGATTAGCTTTTTCATCACTTTTTATGAGCTAGGTTCAATTTTTGCAGAAAGTGAAAATGTGGGCAAAGTATGAATCACAAATTACTATTGACTCAATATCTCAGTTCACCCATTTAGGTGAAGGCAAGTAAAATTACTAAAGACTAATATTAAGGAACGTTAATTTATATCTTCCATAATTCTTCATATATAAAAAATCCCCATAATTTTTAGTCTTATAGCTTGTATAGACCAACTCAAAAGCCCAAAAGTACTCGTTAGACCGTGATTTATGAACACCTACATAGAAGTTCCCGTTATTGGCAAAGTTTATCACCCATTCCGCTGGCTGATTGGGTTGATAGCCACGGGTGCTGTTGTGGTTGGTGTTACTACTACCGCCAACATAGTTAATCGATCAGCTGGTGAACAGGATATTACACAACTAACTGTGCCAGTAGAAGCTAAAAATGTGACTTTGAAAATTACTGCCAGTGGTAAGGTTGTACCTATACAAAGTGTGAATATCAGTCCGAAAAATCCTGGGGTGCTGGCAGAATTATATGTAGAACAAGGCGATCGCGTAGAGCAAAATCAAATTATCGCCAGGATGGATGTAGGGGATTTACAAGCGCAAATTCTTCAGTATCGCGCTAATTTAGCCCAGTCCCAAGCCCAGTTAGATGAAGCCTTAGCAGGGACTCGTCCCCAAGAAATTACTCAAGCAAAGGCGCGGTTGTCTCAAGCCCAAGCGCAGTTAGCCCAAGCCCGTGCAGGTAATCGTCCCCAAGAAATTGCTCAAACTCAAGCCCAAGTAGATGCAGCCCAAGCAAGGGTAAATTACACCGCAGAACAAGTTAAACGTTATCAATATCTTTATCAACAAGGTGCGGAGAAAAAGCAATTATTAGATCAAGCAGTCAGTGAAGATAAATCTGCTAAAGCGAATTTAGAAGAAGCTCGTCGTCGGTTGTCTTTAATGCAAAGTGGCTCACGCAGCGAAGAAATCGAGATGAAAGAAGCCGCTGTCACTGAAGCTAGAGCCGCCTTAGTTTTATTACAAGATGGCACACGTAAAGAAGAAATTGCTCAACGTCAAGCCGCAGTCAAAGCAGCGCAAGCTCAGTTAGCCGCAGCTGATGTCAAAATACAGGAGACTGTAATTCGCGCTCCCTTTGCAGGAATTATCACGCAGAAATATGCCAATATCGGTGCATTTGTCACACCAACTACCTCTGCTTCTTCAGATGCGTCGGCGACTTCTAGTTCAATTGTGGCTGTTGCTAAAGGTTTAGAAGTATTAGCAAAAATCCCCGAAGCAGATATTGGTAGAGTTAAACCAGGACAAGAAGTGGAAATTGTGGCTGATGCTTATCCTGATCAAGTATTTAAAGGTCGTGTACGCTTGATTGCACCAGAAGCAGTACTAGAACAAGGTGTGACATCTTTTCAGGTGCGGGTAGCTTTAGATACAGGGACAGATAAACTCCGTTCTGGCTTAAATTTAGACTTGACTTTTTTAGGCGATCGCGTCAGCAATACTTTAGTATTACCAACCGTGGCCATTGTCACCGAAAAAGGTAAAACTGGTGTCCTTGTCCCCGATGCTAAAAATCAGCCTCAGTTTCGGGAAGTGACAACAGGAGCGCAAATTCAAGACCAAACTCAAGTTTTATCAGGAGTAGAAGTGGGCGATCGCGTGTTTGTTGACTTACCCAAGGATTATAAAATCAAGAAGGCGCAGGAAGAACAAAACCAATGAACTTCTTAGAAAGCGTACAAATGGCGGGGAAAACTCTGCTGTCGAATAAGCTGCGTAGCGCTCTCACCATGCTGGGTATCGTGATTGGTAACGCTTCGGTAATTGCCATGATTGGCATTGGGGAAGGTGGACAGAAATATGTTTCTAATGAGTTAGAATCTCTAGGGCCGAATGTGTTGTTTGTCATTCCGGGGAATCAAGAAACCGAACGTATTTCTCGTGATGTCCCAAAAACTTTAGTCTTGGAAGATGCTACAGCGATCGCTACTCAAGTACCAACTATCGCCGAGGTGACGGCGGAGTTAAATAGCAGACAAGTAGTGACTTACGCTAACAAAAACACCGATGTCAATATTATCGGCACAACGCCCAGCTTTTTAAATGTGCGCGACTTTGAAACCGACAAAGGGCGGTTTTTTTCGGAAGTCGATATGAAACGTAGTAACCAAGTGGTAGTGCTGGGTGCAAAATTAGCTGAACGACTTTTCGGTAATAGTAACCCTGTGGGACAGCAGTTACGCATCAGCAATACCAGCTTTCGCGTGATTGGGGTGTTAGTTGGTAAAGGTTCCAGCCTAGGCGTTGATTATGATGATGCGGCTTTGATCCCGGTAATTACAATGGCAAACCGCATTGTTGGGCGGACTTCTCCATTCGGATTAGAGTTAACTTACATCGTCGCCTCAGCAAAAAACGCCAATAGTGTAGATGCAGCAGTGTTTCAAATTACCAACTTGCTGCGCCAACGCCACAAAATCATCGGTGAAGATGACTTTACTATCCGCACCCAAAAAGATGCGTTGCAAACTGTCGGTCAAATCACAGGTGCATTAACAATTATGCTGGCGGCGATCGCTGGCATATCCTTATTTGTTGGCGGTATCGGTATCATGAATATTATGTTGGTTTCTGTCACCGAACGCACCCAAGAAATCGGACTGCGAAAAGCGATCGGCGCAACCGAACAAGATATCTTGTTACAGTTCATGATTGAAGCGATCATTGTTTCCGCCATTGGTGGTGTAGTCGGGACTGCTGTTGGTGTCAGCGGAATTATGCTAGTCGCAACCTTAACACCATTAGAAGCAAGTATCTCTCCCATTACCATTGCTACCGCTGTGGGAATTTCTGGTGCGATTGGCTTATTCTTCGGTGTCGTTCCCGCCCGTCGTGCTGCTAAACTTGACCCAATTGTGGCATTACGAAGTGCTTAGTAGAGTAGATGACAGAATAAAAAAATTGGCGTTGCTGAATGAAGGGATGAATAGATTTATGTAGGTACAGTTTGATACTTCAAATAATGAAGTAATAATTTAACCGAGTATCTCAGCATTTCTTCTGTCTTGGAATAGCATAAAGTTTTTCGGTGAAGACGTGCCAAATAATGTCTAAGCCTGGTGTTTTCATTTTCAACTCGTGTCATATATGTTTTACTCACAATTTGGTCTCCATCTGGAATAAAGCTTGGGTAAACTTTCCAACCATCTGTCACATAAAAATAGCTTTTCCATTGTTTTGCAATTTTCCACAATGGCTCAAAAGTTTCGGCACTGGTTGTCGTCCCAAAACCCAGGCTAAAATACCTTGAGTAAAGTGATTTACTGCTGTCCATAACCAAATTTTGTTTTGTCTTGAAAAGTTTGCTCAACGGGGGGAACCCCCGCACGCAACTTTTCGCTTTTTGAACCAACAAATGTCTCTAATTCATCAAGTTCTCCAACTTCTGGAATTACATCTTCTTTCGGTACGTCCGGAAGTTTCTCTCCCAATTGTTTGACCCAATAAATAATAGTAGTATGATGCACTCCTTTCACTCGTTCAATCCCGCGAAAACCCATACCGTTAAGGTACATTTTTAAGCATTCTTGTTTCAATTCCTCAGAATATCCTTTTGGTGGAGCGTACAAATCAATAAATTGGCGATCGCATGATACGCAAATGTGATTTTGTTTACCTCTTCGCTTTCCGTTCTTACGAATTTTCGTAGATCCACAGTATGGACATTGCACAGTAGATGCCCTCAATTCATCCCTCTATTATGCAACGCCGGAAAATTTAGCAATAGCGATCGCTGCTTATCAAACAATACAGTTCAGATAAGCCGATTTTTTGTTGTCCTGTTGCCTGTTACCTACTATCTTGTGGCAATGTAGATATTAAGAACCGGAAAAAATTACAACACAGGAAATATTGATGAATCGTTCAAAAATAGTCGCTATTGTTACAGGTGCAATTTCTATCTTGCTGGCTATTGCTTATCTAATTATTGTCCAAATCCTCGATTATCGAGATATGCAGCCTGCTCCTATTAGTCAAATTAACTCAACACCACTAGTGATTACTGACACTACACAATACATTTCAGTTGATAAAATGCTAAGTTGGGTGGAGTGATATCCTCGGCGCAAGCCTTCTTGAAGATTAACCCAACAAAGCCGATATCTTGCACCAGCTACTTTATGACATAAAAGTCAGTTGGGCAATGCTTTGGATTCAGTCAAAGCCTAATTTTTATGTTGTAGACATTGCCGAACCTAGGTTGCTTGAGAATCACTGTGTATGTGCTACTAAAGATAAAAGTTCTTGTGTTGTGAGACTGCGCTTTTTCTGCATTGATTCTTGCCTAACTGCATTTAACACAGATTGAGTTTCTTCATGATTCAGAATAATGCCATGTTGTTGCAGCAGATTAGATAATAAATGGCGACCAGAATGTTTACCAACCACTAAACGCCGTTCGCGGCCAATTTCTTCTGGGGAGAATGGTTCGTATGTATGGGGGTTTTGTAACACTCCATGAGCATGAATACCTGATTCGTGGGCAAAGGTATTTTCGCCGACAATTGCCTTCCAAGGGGGTAAGCCGTAACCTGATGCTGTGGCTACCAGTTGAGATATTTCTAATAAACGCCGCGTGTCTATACTTAAATCCATCTTTGATAGATGTTTAAGTGCCATCACAACTTCTTCTAAAGCTGCATTTCCCGCCCTTTCACCTAACCCATTGACGGTAGTATTTACAGATAATGCACCAGCTTGTATACCTGCTAGGGCATTGGCTGTCGCTAGACCAAAATCATTGTGAGTGTGCATTTCTACAGGTATGGACAAGGATGTGACCAATTTTTTGACCTTGTCGTAAGTTGTGAACGGGTCAAGAATGCCTACGGTATCACAAAAGCGGAACCTCGATGCACCCCATTCTTGAGCTGAAAGTATTGTATCTAAAAGAAATTGTTCATCAGCGCGGGAAGAATCTTCTCCTCCTATAGAGACAAACAATCCTTGATCTAGAGCAAAGCTCAGACTATCTTTGAGTTTTTGTAATACTAATTGCCATTTTCCCTGGAATTTTGCTCCAATTTGAATTGCAGAGACAGGAATAGATATATGCACTCGCTTTAAACCACAAGCGATAGAAGCTTGAATATCGGTAATAACCGCACGGTTCCAACCTAACAGATGAGCTTGCAAACCTAAATCAACAATTGATGCGATCGCTTGTTGTTCTGCTTCACCCATCGCCGCAATGCCAATTTCTATTTCTGGAACACCGATCGCATCAAGAAATTTGGCGATCGCGATTTTCTCCTCTAAGTTAAAAGCAACACCTGCTGCCTGTTCGCCATCACGTAACGTTGTATCATTGATGACAACCTGATCCATTGCTGAAACTTCTCCAAAAAAAGAGATTTATCTTCTTAGCCTGAGCTTGAATAGGCATAAGGAGAATTTGACAAAGATTTCTTCAAAAGTAAAGGGGTCTCCAATGAATACATATATGGCTATTATGCAAGATTACTACATCTTCCAGTGACCAGCAGATATCCTCTAATTCCTACTTACAAAGGGGTATTTCAGAACACTCAAATAACATTCATCCTACTTTCAATCTAATATCTGATTCAGCATTATAATTTTCTCATTATATTTAATCCGCAGTTAAAGTTTTATCTGACAATATTTCTGTTGCTTCTGACAAGGTTTCATGATTGTGACTGTTAGCATGTCCAAAAAAGGTGGACACTAAAGGTAAAGCAATAAAAATGACTGCTAAAACTAATAAAAATGTAGAAATTCCAAAAAGCTGATTTTGCTGTATTTCTAACACTCCGCGTAAAATTACCTCCCGTAATGCAGAAACTATCGTAATTTCAACTGCTGCTCCTACTGATATCTGCTGGGTTTGTAAGTAATCAATTAGTAGACGAAACAACTCTACAAGAATCAAAATAAACAAAATATCGGATGTGATTTCTCGTACATCTAAGGGATGCAAAAAGGAGAAGAACATATCTCCTAGCCTAATTAGCATGACGCAGAATAAACCAACACACAGAGAGATAATAATAAAGTCTTGAAATCTTTCTAGGTTATTAACGATGCTTTCTCGCTGAAACCAACTGTTAACTTCTTTAATTACACGTTTTGGCATAATTTATTTCAAGACATGAATTGACCTATTCCTATCATAGGCAATTTAAAAATAAAAAAATTAGTTAAAACATCTATTTATTGCGATTTCGTCACATAGATTAGAGCTATTTTGTAAGATTATTAACAACATCAATATAAATTTTAAAAACGTATTTTTATTGACAATCAAACAAAAAAAAATTGATAAAATATGTTTTGATATAAGAGTTATAGATTATTGATGAATAATAAAATACCCGACTTCTTTAGGAAATCGGGTATTTTGTTATTTCAATTTTTATAAAATAATCACAAAATATCCTCGTCAGTCAGGCACAACCACTTTCTCCGCAATATGATGATTGAGCGACCAACGGTGGTCAATAGCCACAGATGTCACCTCACAAATTTCTTCTAGCCGTTTTTGCTGGACTGCTGCTTTGCGAAGAGTAATAATGAGTTGATTGACCTGATGTCGCAAATCGGGATTTTGATTGACGGCTAACAAGGTTTGTCTTTCTAAAAGTTGGAGTATCAATTCGTAGTGGATGGGTGACGGTAGAGGAATTTGCTCCATGTGGCTTAAATATTGCAGATGTATAATTTGTCTTATTTAGAGTTTATCTCTTGCCATGAATTGTTACACAAAAAACAAATATTTAGTTATGAAATCGGTGTATTTAACAGTGAAGTTTTAAGAAAGATAAGTGTAATTACATAAGCCAATACGCTCTATTTAATACAAAAAGTATTTGCTCTGCTTTTACAGAGCAAGATAGCTTTAGATGGCATCATTCTTGGGTAAAATCTGGGCGATCGCTAATTTTGGATCGGGTTGTTTGATTAATGATTCGCCAATTAACACAGCGGTTGCACCTGCTTGTTCTACTAAACTCAAATCTTTAGGTGTATGTAAACCTGATTCACTGACAACTAAAATATTTCTTGCTTGTAATTGTTCACCCCTAGCTTGTAAAAGTTGACAGGTAGTCTGCAAATCTACGGTGAAATCTTCAAGATTGCGATTGTTAATGCCAACTAAAGAGACATCATCTAACGCCAATACGCGATCAAGTTCTTCTAGACTGTGGACTTCAATCAATGCTGCCATATTTAAGGCTTTAGCAATTTTGATGAAGTACTGCAAGTCTTGGTCACTTAAAATAGCCGCAATTAATAAAACGGCATCCGCACCCTGAATGCGGGCTAAATACATTTGGTAAGGATAGATAATAAAATCTTTACACAATAAGGGTAAATCGACGGCAGCGCGTACCTTAGCTAAGTTGTCAAAGCTGCCTTGAAAAAATTTCACATCTGTCAAAACAGAAATACAACTAGCACCACCTTGTTGATAGGATTGGGCGATCGCCACAGGGTCAAAATCTTCGCGTAAAACGCCTTTACTTGGTGAAGCTTTTTTGACTTCGGCAATTAACGCTGGTTTGGTTTTACCTTGTTTGAGGGCGGCGATAAAATCTCGCGTTGGTGGTGCGGAGAGTGCTTGCTTTTGTAATTCAACCAAAGGCTGCTTTTCCCGCAGTTGGTCAACTTCAACTTCTTTTTGCCAGACAATTTCTTCCAAAATATTGTTAGGTTGTGCATTTGGTACAGCAACCTGATAGCGCAAGATGGATACATCTATAGCGGGGCTAGGTGAACGGCGACGGATTTGCATAGGTAGTCAAGAGTCAATGGTCAATGGTCATTAGTCATTGGTCATTAGTCATTGGTCATTAGTCATTGGTCATTAGTCATTGGTCATTAGTCATTTGTCCCTTGCTGATTAACAAAGGACAAATGACAAAGAACAAATGACTAAATAGTTACTGCCCGTTTATAGGCTTCATCTAGTACTTCCGAGAGGGTGGGGTGGGCGTGAACTAGATGGGCGAGGGTATGGACAGATTCACGTTTAGCAATGGCGGCTGAGGCTTCGTGAATTAAGTCGGAGGCGTGCATCCCAAAGATATGAACACCTAAAACTTCGCCTGTGTCTTGGCGATAGATTACCTTAGCGATACCGTCGGCTTCGTTTTCTGCCAACGCTTTGGAGTTACCTTTGAAGTAACTCCGACTAGTACCAACTGCAAAACCTTCTGTTTGTCCCAATTCCTTGGCGGCGGTTTCAGTTAAACCGACATAGCTAACTTCTGGGTGAGTGAAGGCGGCGGCGGGGATGCTGCGATAATCAACAGTCCGCGATCGCCCGACGATATTTTCTACAGCTACAATACCTTGAGCCGAAGCTGCATGAGCCAACATCATTTTGCCATTGGCATCACCAATTGCCCAAAGATGGGGAACAACTTCGCCTGCACTCAATACTGCCATGCGATCGTCTACAGGAATAAAATTCCGCCTGTCTAATTCTACCCCTACAGATTCCAAACCCAGGTTTTGAGTGGCGGGGATGCGTCCTGTGGCTACTAAGCAAGCATCGACTTCGATGACTTCTAAATCTTCTTTGGTTTTGAAATCTGCGAGTTCAATTACTACCGGCGAACCGGGAATAACTTTTTTAGCGTAGATACCAACTTTGGTTTCAATATCGCGGGGGGTAATTAATACCCGTTCAGCGAGTTTGGCAATATCACGGTCAAACCCTGGCATTAATTGGTCTAGGGCTTCAATCATCGTGATTTCACAGCCCAAAGCTGAATATACATCCGAAAATTCTAAGCCGATGTAACCGCTACCAATAATTGCCACCCAAGGCGGTAGAGATTCTAGCTTGACACCTTGGTCACTAGTAAAGACCGTTTTGCCGTCAACTTCAATCCCCGGAGGGACAAAGGGAACTGAACCAGGAGAAAGAATAATATCCTTAGCAGTAATTGTTTTGTCACTGCCGTCCCCAGAGACAGTGATTTTCTGTGTCCCGGCGATTCTGCCCCAACCCCTGATAATATCTACGCCCAGACGCTTTAAGCTGTTAGTTAAATCGCCTTGAATTTTCGAGACTAAATTACCTGCATGATCGGCGATCGCTTGGCGATCAAACTCCACATGACCAATTTGAATGCCCAGTGACTTGAGGTGATGGGCATTGCGTAACTCCCGCACACGTCCTGCTGCTGCCAGCAACGCCTTTGATGGAATACAGCCCCTGTTGACACAGGTTCCGCCCATGTCAGCTGCTTCGATAATCGCTGTTTTCAGACCGCAGCTTACCGCGTGTAGGGCTGCGCCATGTCCGCCTACACCAGCGCCAATAATTACTAAATCGTAATCAAATCCATGACTCACGTTAGTTTCCCCGTGTGCTTCGCCTATTTATTCTCAACTTGACTAGCTATCCTGACAACCCATTGAGAGTTGGGAACGGCTAAATCAACTATTATCATTCACGCTAACAAGCTAAGAGATAAATTTATTGACAATTTTAGTAAACATTATTCACTTATTGAATTTTATACTGATATGGCTAATTTTTTGGAGAAAGGTATAATAACTGATTCAGGTTGCCATACCAATTTGGCATTTTGGATTCATAATCTTTACCATTTAACAGTTCCAAAAATCTTGAACTGGAAAATTTATTACAAGTTGGTAGCAAAACTTCTTGTTTTGATTTTGGGAACTTGCTTGTACTTTCATCCATCAATACATTGGATAATTAAACTTAGATAATTAGTATTAGAAAATACTAGTAGTCAAAAGCAAAAATAAACTACTCTTGACGTAAATATTTTGTCTTTTGCTTTCTTGTACTAGTATCGTATTGTTGGAAATTTCAGTAACAGCCTGATGGTTATGACTGGGAATTCAAAATCGGTATCAGCCGAAAAGCCAACCTGGATCTAAAATTCATTTACGCATAGGATTTTCGTACGCGATCGCCCGATGTCTATTCCCAAAATCAGTGAATTTACCATCCGTCGTTATGCTAATGCCAAGTCTTACCAACGCGGTGAGGCTTATTTTGAGTCAGGGGCTGTGGATACCATCACTCGACGCGGTAATTTGTTACACGCAGAAGTTGATGGTAGTGAAGCTAGACCTTATCGTGTCAGCCTCAGTTTTGATGGTCATAGTTTAACCTCGGCAAATTGCACCTGTGCCTATAATTTTGACGGATGGTGTAAACACATTGTGGCAACTATGCTTGTTTGTGTGCGCCAGCCAGAAATTATTGAGCATCGTCCGACTTTAGAACAATTGCTAGATCGTCTAGATCATATTCAAACTCAAAGGCTAGTACAAGAATTAGTCGCCGAACATCCTCAACTAATCGATACAATTGATCGTCATGTGATCTGGATGACTAATCCTGCACCACAAGGAAAAAAGCTCAAATCTCTGCGCCAGCATCCCATTGATACAAATCCTGTGCGGCGGCAAGTACGGCAGATTATCCACGATGGTGTGCGCTATTTTGAGGATGGTTGCGAAGAAGACCCAATTGCTGAGGAATTACTGAGTTTAGTGCAATCTGCTGTAGATTTGACTGAACAAGGAGAAGGGAATAAAGCGATCGCAGTTTTAGAAGCAATTACTTCTACCTGTATCGAAAATTGGTATGAAGTAGCTGAGTATGGTGCTGACTATGATGAAATTGCCTGGGAATTGAATAATGCTTGGTGTGAAGCCATTCTGACTGCTGAACTGAGCGATGAAGAAAAAGTAGACATCCAGGTAAATTTGGAAGTCTGGCAAGATGAATGGGATGTTGATTTTGGTTTAAGTTTAGATGCTTTGCACCAAGGTTGGGATTACCCGCTCCTGGTAGAAGTTTTGCAAGGCAAAATTAGTGAAAGGGGCGTATGGGACGCAAAAATTCCCGATTATGCCGATGATTTAGCTTTAATTCGGCTGAAAATTCTGGAACGGCAAGAACGTTATCAAGAATACTTGTATCTGGCAGAGGCAGAAGGACAAACTCGACAATATTTAACCATGCTAGGCAGACTCGGCAGAGTAGAAGAAGCCTTAGCAGTTGCCCAAACAGAGATGAACTCAATGGAAGAAGCCTTTGCCTTGGGGAAAACTCTGCAAGAACAAGGAGCATTACAACAAGCGTTACACATTGCTCAAATTGGCTTGCATTTAAAGGGAAATTGTCAATATGATTTGGGTCTTTGGACAAGTGATTTAGCCCAAAAGTTGGGAGATCAAAGCACAGCTTTGGAAGCAAAAAAACTGGCTTTTCAGGCACACCCTTCTTTAGAAGAATATCAAAATATCCAAAATTTAGCTGGGGATGAATGGGAAAGGGTCAAACCTGATTTGTTAAAAACTATTCTTGTCTATAGTGGTTGGGAAACTGCTCCAATTAAGGTGGATATTTTATTACATGAAGGATTAATTGATGAGGCGATCGCGATCGCTAATGAACTTAATATCTATCACTCTGATATTATTCATCGTGTGATGGATGCGGCTATTCCTCATCGTCCTGAGTGGGTGATTACTCATGCTTGTCGCCATGCCGAAGCAATTATGGATGCAGGTAAAGCAGAATATTATGATGCCGCAGTTGATTGGCTAAAAAAGGCACGCGCTGCTTACTTAGCATCAGATCGACAAACTGAATGGTCAAATTATCACAACAAATTAATGGCAATCCACGCCCGCAAACGCAAGTTGATGGGAATGTTGCACGGAAGAGATATGGAGTAATATCAGGTTCGGATAAGTACTTATAATAAGGGTGGAACAGTTGCATTCCCTCTATCTCAACTTGATATAACCTCAACTAAATTGCGTCCACTAAAATGAGAAACTATGTCTCTCTTCTGTCACTTTTGCCAGAGGAAAACATAAAATTCTGGTAACGCAAAAGTTTTAGGATAAAGCGATAGTGATGTTTATCATACTAAAAAATAAATTCACAGATCTTAGCCTAGCCTAAGTTTTCAACCTTGTTTTTGATTTTTTTCGGGAGTGTCAGAAGAGAGGTCTGCTCATTTTAAATTTAAAGTATCATGTTGTGAAAGTAATTTTTCTACTTTTGCCTCATCAATTCTCGCAGTTAATCTTTTAGCTTCATGTAAATCTCTAGTGGTTTTGGCCAATGTAAAAGTTGAACCAACAGAAAAAGCTAAACCCATACCCATAAAACCTTTAATCCAGCTATCAACAGGCAAATTAACAATACCAAAGGTGGTCATAGAAATAGAAATTATGAAAGCAGCCCATGTTTGAATAATCCAAGCTGCACTATCTTTTGGTGAACCTAGTGGTTGCATAGTCTCGACCTTTGCTTTTAGCGATTTATAGAAATCGTATTGATTTGCATACTTAATGGCAATAATAGAATTACCACTTTGCTAACTGGACTGTAAAACTTCCATAAAAAGTCCAGAAACAAAAGAATAACTGGCACAAAACTATGTACCAGTTAGATAAATGGCATGAACTTGTTCGATTTAATTACTCAGATTCTGAAAATGTTTTTACTTTACCATCAGGACTGAAAACAACCCGAATTCTGATATTTTGACCAGATTTATTACCAGAAACAAAAGGCTTCCCAATAGCAGGTATTCCTGTGTTGTCAATAAATTCTCTTGCAGGCTTATTCAGCGGTAAAATCCGCGCAATAGAACCATCAACATCCACAGTCAAGCTGTATTCTAATGTTTGGGTTAATCCAGATGGTGGTTGCCAACGTTTCTGAAAGAAACTTCGGGCTTCTGCTATTTGGGTTGTATCAAATATTGTGCTGTTAGTAGCTATATTGGAGGGTGCAGAAGTTTTAGGATCATCCCCCAATCTATCAATAAATGGGTTACTATCAGCGGCTGAAGACGGAAGAGAAGAATTGATTTTCTCCCCTAATTGTTGGTTTGTTGGTGAGTACCCTTGAGGAAAATTGTTACTGCGGCTTTCATTTGGCAGAGTCGCTAGAGGCGGTGGAACTGCTGGAATGCTGCTAGTAGATGATAAATTATCCGTCCCAGATAAACGAGATGGGAGACTCCGCCTTTGAGGTAAAGTAATTTCACCCTTAGTAATTGGTTGTGCAGGGTTCAGATTAAGATTTGGATTCAGCGCAATTTGTTGACCAGAAATTTTTGTAGATGGGGTAGTTGATAGATTATTCTTGGCACTAATTGTTGTCTGAGGTACGTTCAAAACATTTTTTGAAGATGTTGACGGTAAACCCAAAGATGTTTGGGAGTTAGCAGAAATATTAGCCCCAGGAGATAGAACAGGTTGTGTCGGTAAACGGGAAGTCGGGAGAGGAAGAGTCGATTCGATAGGTGGTAGCAATGGCAAATTATCGGAAGGTGTTAGTCCCGGTAACGGTGTATTCAAGTTAGCTGATGGTGAAGGTGCTAAAGCCACATCAGACTCTGTGGAAGTATTTTTGTTGGCTGTTGTTGGTTGATTTTGCCGATAATTATTGGCGTATTGTACAGTTATTGGCAATAAACCGACACTTAAAACCAAAACTGCGGCTACAGATGCCCAAGCCGGGAAGCGCACAACAGAACTGGTATTATTCAAAGCAGGTAACGCCATGACATCGGCGGAATATTCATCCAAGGCTGAGGCTAAATCAAAAAGCTGCAACAGACTTAATTGAATGAATGAGCTAGATGCTTGACTGGCGAGAGAACCAAGATGCAGCTTGTGAGTTAAAGAACTGCTTGGTTCTAGATATATTTTGGTTCTGGGTGTATCTGATGTGAAAGATTTTAAAGTTTGTGTTGATAGGGAAGATTGGTGAACATCCCCCAACTCTGAATTATCAGATGTTTTAGTTGAGTCTTGGGGAGCAGAAAAACTCATCCCAAAGCTTTCTGGGGACTGTTGGAGAAATTCTTGCACATAGGTAGTGACGGCATCACACAAAGCTTCGAGTTGGTCGCGATCGCCCCGAATTACAACCCTGCGTTCTTCTGGTAGTCGTGGATCGTCAATGCGTAACTCAAAGCTGAGTTGCTTAATGACACTTTTCCCCATCCAATGGGACAAAGGAGAGCTTTGCGCCAATACTTCTAGTGTGCAAGTGGGGGGTGTGTAGCGACGAATGACAGAATTTGATACAGGCATGGCAGAAACTGGGAAGGAGACGTTTTCAATATTTTGCGGAGTCGATGAGTGCGAGCCAGAGACGGCGGTGTCCACCAGGAGCGCTGTAGAATAACAAGTCTACAAGCAGCTTAAGTGCTAGGTGGGTTAGTAATTCCGTTGAGATTTGGTCATCCTCTTCCATCCGCTCTTGGTAAGTATTGCAAAAAGCATCAATATAATCTCCAAGTAAAGCAGCCTGATGAGGTTCCCGGTTGTTTTCCGCCATTTGCTCTAGTAACCCAACAGCACGGCGAATTAATTCTTGGTGCTGTTTGGCGAGATAGCAGATGATTAAAACAAGCGATCGTGCTTCTTCAACATCTAGCTTTTTTCGCCCTCCTTGACCTTTGCGTAGAGGATTAGATTGTCGTAATCGCCATAAAGCTACGCGGTCTGGCACTCTTGACTCTAAATTTAGATTAACTGCCGCTGAGAGCATTGCTTCAGAACCAATCTCAGTTAAGCTTTCTAGGGCCAACAGTACCAAATCCAACTGAGTT